>NZ_VHKL01000001.1:0-300000 GCF_007474605.1 Rhodoligotrophos appendicifer
CGGCGGGCGCAGCGGGTGCCGCAGGGACGGGCGCAGCGGGCGCGGCGGGCGCAGGCTCGGCAGGGGCCGGCGCGGCGGGGGCGGGAGCCGTTGACGCGGGTGCGGGCTTCGGAGGATCGAAATAGCCGCTCGGCCGCAATGCGACCCAGGAAAATCCTGCGATAGCCAGAATTGCGACCACGATCAGCAGGTAGCCCCACGATTTGGTGGACATAGCGTTTCCTTTCTTCTTGGCTTTATGGGAGTCATCTTTGCATGGAAGTATCGATCACAGATTAACGTTCCGGGCACCTCCGCTCTTGGCACGACCCTTTCACGGCCGGGCGCCCCGCGCCTTGCGCGACGTTGCTGTCGGGGAGCATTCGTCAGGAACCCTGGAAGGTCGCGAGCGCCGTCAAAGTTCGGTCGCGCCCCTCCACGTCTCCGTCGGCATGGACCGGCTGAATGCAGACGTGATCGGCGCCTGCCTCCAGATGCGCTCTCAATCCCTGGGCGATCTGCGCCGGCTCCCCCCAAAGCACCATCGCATCGAGGAACCTGTCGGAGCCGCCATCCGCGAGATCGGCTTCCGTAAAGCCGATCCGCAGCCAGTTGTTGCGATAGTTCGGCAGCGTCATGTAGCGCGCCAGCTCGTGCCGGGCGAGGCCCCGCGCGACTGTGGCATCCGTTTCCAGGCACACCTTCTGCTCCACGGCGAGCAG
This sequence comes from Rhodoligotrophos appendicifer, assembly GCF_007474605.1. Classification (NCBI taxonomy): domain Bacteria; kingdom Pseudomonadati; phylum Pseudomonadota; class Alphaproteobacteria; order Hyphomicrobiales; family Rhodoligotrophaceae; genus Rhodoligotrophos; species Rhodoligotrophos appendicifer. The sequence continues at coordinate 702 of NZ_VHKL01000001.1, forward strand.
CTTGCCGGGTCCCAGGATGGCCCGCGCGGTCCTCGTATGCTCTGGCGTCACATTGTACGGAACGGCGCCGGCTGAACGCTCCCCCGCCAGCTTCAGCATCATCGGCCCCAGCGCCGCGATCACCAGGGGCCATTCCGCCGTATCCCGTCGATCGTCATACACGCCGTCGAGATAGCGGCGCATCGCGGCGACCGGCTTTTCATAGACATGACCGCGAACCCCCTCGACCAAGGGCACGTGACTGACGCCGAGGCCAAGGATGAAGCGGTCGTCATAGAGGCGCGACAAGGTCCGCAAGCCGCGCCGGGAGGTGAAAGGGTCGCGCGCATAGATGTTGGCGATGGAGCTGCCGATGATCAATTTCTTGGTATTCGCCAGCATGAAGCTGGCAATGGAGAGGGACTCGTATCCGAGCGCTTCCGGATACCAGAGGGCCGAATAGCCGAGGTCTTCAACCCGGCCCAGCAACTGTCTGATTTCGGCTTCGTCCAGCCGGTCGATCGAATACCAGACCCCGACTCTTCCCAATGTCCTCATCATGCGAACTCCTGAACCAGCTGCCTGGATGACGCGCCCTGACCGCGCACGGTCTGTTGACGCTGACTTATAGAGCCGAACGCGCAGCAAGCCAGCGCCGATCTGACCTCCCGTCTCCGTGTTGAACACCCCTCGCCTCCTGAGCCCCCACCGGCCTGGATTTTGCTTCGGCGAGGTGCCGGTCCCCTCCACCACGGGGCGGCATATCGTTGGCAGACACGATCAGGTGACATGCGGACCCTGTTGGACACCGCCTTGAAGCGACTGGCCCTGGGCCGCATCCTCGATCCGAGCGCAGTGCTCGGCGGCGCATTTCGCGTGCTTGTCATCCGGGTGATAGGCGCTGCCCTGGCCTATTTGGCGATGGTGATGCTGATCAGGTGGATGGGCGTCGCCGAATTCGGCATCTACAGCTACGTCCTCTCCTGGGCGACCATAGTGGCACTCCTCTTGCCCCTCGGCCTGAATGCGGGCGTTTTGCGGTTCATTCCGGAATACCAGGAGCGTCGCTTTATGGGACGCCTGAAGGGGGTGATCTCCCGATCGCGTCTGATCGTGACCCTGGTGAGCACTTTGGGCGCCGGGATCCTGTTGCTGGGGGTCATAGGCTTCAGGGACAGTCTTCCCTCCGCCTTCGTCATGCCGCTGATCGTGAGCCTCGCCTGCATCCCGGTCTTTGCTCTCATGGACCTCCACGAATCCTTTGCGCGCGCCTTCGGCTGGCCGGCGCTGGCTTACGGGCCACCTTACGTTCTCCAACCGCTGATCGTGCTGATGGCCGCGGGCGCCTTCGTCTTCCTGGGACACCGCCTCGACGCTGCCTTTGCGATGGCCATCATGATGGCCGCCTCCGCCCTCTGCCTGGCTTGGCAGATGGTCTCGGTGCAAGCCGGGATCAGGGAGCGGCTTCGCGGCGTGAAGATCCGCTTCCACACGCGCTATTGGATGGCCATCTCCGTTCCGATGCTGTTGATGGAGGCCTTTCGGGCGCTCCTGGAGCACACGGACATCATCATGCTCGGCTCCTTCGCCGAGCCTGAGACGGTCGCCGCCTATGTCGCATCGGTCAGGACGGCGGGCCTGCTGGGCTTCGTTTTCTTCGCCATCGCCGCCATGGCCGTCCCGAAGATCCCCGAAGCGCATTTCGCTGGTGGTCGGAAGGCCTTGCAGAAGCTCGTCTCCACCATCGTCGCCATGATCTTCCTTCCCTCGCTTTTGCTCGGCGTCGCCCTCCTTGTCTTCGGCCCATGGATATTGACGGTCTTCTCCCCTGATTTCGCATCCGCCTATCCGGCCATGGCCATTGTCATCTGTGGCTACTTATTCCGCGCCGCCACCGGGCCGGTGGAATACATGCTCAATCTCACGGGGCATCAGAGGGAGTGCATCTGGGCCTATGTCGCGGCGTGCGTCTTCAACATCGCCGCCAACCTCGCCCTCATTCCCAGCTTTGGCCTGATGGGAGCGGCCCTTGCAACAGCCTCTTCCACGATCCTGATCCAGGCTTGGTTGGGGTTCAAAGTCTGGCGGCACCTGGGCGTCATACCCTTCGTCATGCCGTTTCTCCTGCGGCGTGATCCGCGCAGTCCGATGTCGGACGCCTTAGCGTCTGACGCCGACGCGACCATCCAAACCGAATTGGCAAGATTATGCTCGAAGCACTAACCGCGCTGCAGGCTTTTGAGATTCTCGGGCCTCTTTTCCCCACGGTCAGGTGGTTCTGGCGACGCCGGCTATCGACTTCTGTCGCAGCTCGATGCTCAGCAGAGGCAAGCCGCAAGGAAGAGCGGCCCGCCGAGCGCCGACACCCTACGACCTCCGCGCCCAGCAACCCGTTCTTCGAACCCTGGGCTCTGGACCCCGCAATGGCCTGGCTCGGGCGGGGGGAGGCCGACATGGCCTTGATCGGTGGCGAGGAACAGCCCTTGGGCGTGTTGCCGTTGTCGCCTCTCATCACGGCTCCGGTCCCGGTCTACGCCTTGACTTCCGTTTGGCGGCATCGCCACTGCTTCGAGTCCACGCCAATTATTCGAGAGGGGGAGGAAGCGAAGTTCCTGGCGGCTCTGTTCCGCGATCTCCGCCGCAATGGGGTCAAGCTGTTCCACTGGCCCTCATTGGCGCTCGATACGGCCTTTGCAGAGGAACTTCTGCAACATGTGCGCCGCAACGGCTTCGCCTGCCAGGTCATCCAGCGCGTTGATCGACCTCTGCTGATTGCGGAGGATCAATGTCCCGACACCTTCATGTCCTCCGTGCTGTCAAAGAAGCGCCTGCGGGAGCTGCGCCGCTGCAGGCGCCGTCTGGATGAGTTGGGCCAAGTCCGTTTTCGTGTCTTTGAAGGCGTCCACGATGCTGGCGAATGGTGCCAGGATTTTCTGGCGCTGGAGGCCTCGGGCTGGAAGGGAGCGAGCGGCACCGGGACCGCCTTGTCCTGTCGGCCAGAGGATCGCGCCTACTTCGAGGCCCTCGCCTCCGGCAGTGCCGCGCGCGGCGCAGCATTGGTCCATAGCCTCGAACTGGATGGCCGACCGGTCGCGATGACGGTCAATTACCGTGACGGGGGTCGGGTTTGGGCCTTCAAGACGGCTTATGACGACCGCCTTGCGCATCTGTCGCCGGGAGTGCTGGTGGAGATCGAAGGAACGCGTGCAGCCCTTCGTGATCCGAACATAGCCTGGATCGACGCCTGTACGGACGGCAATCCGGGCCTGATGAACGAGTTGTGGCCGGACCGTCGGCCCGTGGTGGATCTCTTGATCGCCACGTCGTCCACATCCAACGCCCTGGTCCGCCCGGTGACGAAGATCATCCGGTCCATTCGCAGGCTGCGATCCGGCGCAGGCGAACTCCGCCGCAGGATGCGCAGGCGGGGTCACCGGTCGCGCGGCGGCCCGACCTGACCGAGACAAGCGCAGGTCAGCCTCTCTCCCCGGTGATCCGGGCGAGATTACAAACGTCGTTCCGCGATCATATGCCAGTGCCAGGACCCCGGCACGGAATGGACCCGATCCTCCAGGGAAAGCAGCTCGAAGCCGTCGAAGAACTCCACCAGCTCTTTCGCGTCGCAATAGAGATGCGGATGGACCTTGTCGTCGTCGTCGTCGGCCTTCACGAACGTGCTCGGCGCGATCTCTGTGCCCTGTCCGTAATTGGCGTTTCGCTTTGACAGCATCGTCCCCTGATAGACGCCTCCCGGCCGCAGGACGCGCTTGATCTCGGCGATCGTCTCGCGGACGACGGTCTCGTCCCCATGATAGATGACGTTGAAGGCAAGGACGTAATCGAAGTGGGCATCCGGAAACGGCAGTTGTGTCATGGGAGCGTGATAGGTTTTGACGTCGAGAGTGGCATGTGTTGCCACGCGTCGAAGTTCGTCGAGTCCCGCACCGGCCATGTCCACGGCGGATACGTCCAGGCCCATTCTTGCGAACTCCAGGGAATGTCGGCCGACCCCGCATCCAAGGTAGAGAGCGCGCACGGAGCCCTGCGCCTGCAGGAGTCGCTGCGCGCAGGCCACCACATCCTGCTCCGGTGTGAGCCAGTCGTGCCGCCCTTCGGCATTGCTCCAGCGGTCGTTCCACGCGAGATGAGCGGTATCTGTCGTCATATGCCCTGGACCTGATCGGTAAGCTGTGGACCCGTCGCCCGGACCGTGACCGAGGCGAGGCCGAAAGTCACGAACTGTCGTCGAGAAAAGGCCCACCCGAGGCGATCCTATTTCTTCAGCGTGATGCCTGCACTTTCCCGGTCCCACGTGGCAGACGTTCGGCCCGCCTCCCTCAAAATGTGCTTCTTCACCTTTCCCGTGGGCGTCTTGGGCAGCTCTGCCGCGAATTCGAGAAACCGCGGGATCATGAAATGCGGCATCCTTGGCTCGGCGAAGCGGATGAGATCCTCAGGTGAAAGCGTCTCCTGCGGCTTGAGCACGATCGCCGCCATCACCTCATGTTCGGTATGGATGGAGGAGACGGGAAAGACGGCGCATTCGGCGATGGCAGGATGCTGGCACAGAAGTCCCTCGACCTCCATGGAGGAGATGTTCTCGCCGCGGCGTCGGATGGTGTCCTGGATCCGATCCACGAAATAGAAAGTGCCCGCCTCGTCATACCGGCCCGCATCCCCGCTGTGCAGCCACAAATTGCGCCACATCTTGACGGTCTGCGCCGGCTGGTTCCAGTAGCCGAGCATCGTGATCCAGGGCTGCTTCGGGCGCACCAGGATCTCTCCCAACGTCCCCGGCGGCACCGGCATGTCGTTCTCGTCCGCGACCATCACGTCGAACCGGTCATGTCTGATCTTGCCGACATTCTGACTGTCCGCGACGTGCCGTGCGAGGGGCATGGAGAGCGGCGCATTGACTTCCGTCGATCCATAGGCCGAAGCGATCCTCACGTCGAAGCGCTCGGCGAACTCCCCCACATCCGGCAGCAGCGGACACATCAGCACCTTGCCCAGGGGATTGTCCGCATCCTCCGGCAAGGGTGGTTGACGCTGCAGGAAATTGGCCATGGCGCCGAGCAGGTACGTCGCCGTGACCTTGAACCGGCGCACGTCGTCCCAGAATTTCCGCGCGCTGAACTGGCGCGGCAGGGCGGCCGTGGCACCGAAAAGGGCGGCACCGAAGATCACCCCCCATTTGCCCGCCACATGGAACAGCGGCAGACCCGCTGTATAATAGACGTCCTGGTCGTGGATCTCCAGGACCCCGGCACAGCCCGCCGCATATTCGAAGGCATGGGCATGAGACACCATCACTCCCTTGGAGCCTCCCGTCGTCCCCGACGTATACATGATCGACATCACCTGCGATTCCGGCGGCAGGCCGCCGGCCTCGGCCTCGTCCCCGGAAATCAGGCTCTCGAACGCAGCCACCCTCAGGCCCTGCACGTCCCGGAAGGCTGACACCGCGTCCTCGCCCTCGACGGTGAACGCATAGACCTGCTGCAGGCTTTGCAACCGGTCGCGGATATCCACGAGCCGTTCCGCGAATCCCGCGCCGATAATCGCCGATTTTGCCCCGCAATCGTTCATGATGTGGGCCAGGAACTCGCCGCGATAGGCGGTATTCACCGGCACCTCTATGATGCCGAGCTTTGCGCAGGCGATCCAGATGGCGATCTGCTCGGCCGAATCCGGCATCATGACGAGCAGGGTATCGCCCGGCTGCACGCCGGCATTCACGAGACCATGGGCCAATCGGTTCGACAGGGTCTCCATCGCCGCATAGCTCATATCGCCGGCATCCGAACGGAGCCAGGCTTTATCAGGATGCGCCCGGCAGGCCTCGCGCAACACATGTACGATCGTTCGCTCGCCCATAGCGAAGGACGTCATCGCCACCACCAGTCCCTCTCCCCCATAACGCCGGCTCGGACTGCCAAGCCCGCCTTGCTTTCTTTTCGACTGCTCAGTAGGTTATCCGACCATATGGACGGTTTCCACAAAAAGTGGCGCAGGGAGGCAACATGAAGTCACCGATCAGGGTCGAGAAATCAGGGCATATCGCGTGGATGTATCTGGATCGGCCTGAAAAGCTGAATGCCATGACCATCGACACCTGGGCCCTGATGGGTGACTTGCTCCGCGAGCTGAATGCGGATTTGGAAATCCGGGTCCTGGTCATCGCCGGAGAGGGACGCGCCTTCCTGGCGGGCCACGATGTCGGCGAGATTAAGGAGCATTCGGAGCATATCAGCTCCGGTCAGATCGGCGCCAGCCAGCTGCGGGAGTGGCAGAAGAAGCTGCAGGACACCACGCGCCTCATCCGGCTGGTCCGTTTCCCCGTGATCGCCGCCGTGCAAGGTTATGCGGTCGGTGCGGGCTGTGAGCTGGTCTTCGCCTGCGATCTCGTCGTCGCCGAGCGTGCGGCGAAATTCGGCTTCCCCGAGGTGAATATCGGCGCCACCATCACCAACGGCGGGACCTTCTTTATGCCGCGGAAGGTGGGCTTGGCCAAGGCCCGCGAGCTCGCCTATACGGGTGAGTTCATCGACGGCGAGGAGGCTCACCGAATCGGTCTGGTGAATCGCCTGGCTGCGGAGGGCGAGGTTCGCGCCGAGGCCGCCAAGCTGGCCCAGCAGATCGCCAGCCGTGCCCCGATCGCAGTCCAGGCGCACAAGGTCATGCTCGACAGGGGCATGGAGGCCTCACTTGAGGTCATGCTGCATTTCGAAACCGAGTGCATGATCCAGTCCAACCTGTCGAAGGACAGCCTGGAGGGCACCTCCGCTTGGCTTGAGAAGCGGCAGCCGAATTTCACGGGCACATGACGCGCGCGACACATGCGCCTGTGCTGGCCGGCTGATGCCGGACCGCAAGGACAGCATCGCCCTCACCGAATCTCGCAACAAGGCGCTTCACGGAGAACGTGGACGCCAGCGCGGCAATGTCGATCGCGAGCGTCTCCTCGACGTCGCCTCCGTGTTGTTTGCGGAAAAGGGCTACCGGGCAACGTCCTTGGACGATGTCGGCAGCGCCTTGGGCATGAGCAAATCGAGCCTCTACCACTACGTCGCGTCCAAGGACGAGATCCTGATCGGACTCTATGATCGGCTTTACGAGCTGGTCGAGGCCCGCATCCAGGAGATCACCGCGGAGGACCTGCCTCCCGACGAGAAGCTTCGCAAGATGGCCGCCGCCTACATCGATCTCATCACCACCCATGTCGATATCTTCGCCATGGCGTGGCGCAACGAGCACGAGCTCTCCCCTCGCAACCGGCTGTCCATCCGGCGCCGGCATCGGCGCATGGAGCGGGTGTTCGAAGCGGTCATCGTCGACGGTCAGCGACAGGGCCTGCTGGCGGAGCTGAACCCCCGCCTCATGGAACTGGCCATGTTCGGCATGATCATGTTCATCCAATACTGGTACAGAAACGCGAAGATCCCGCGTGAGGAGATCGCCGCGGATTTTCTGTCCCTCCTCGAATCGGGCTGGAGGCTCGGTGCCCGCCGAGGCATCCCCGCTGCATCGAAGAAGCCCTTCGAAGGCGTGGACCGAGCGCTCACTCTGCTTCAGCAGGAGCTGAACAACCTGAAAATGGCGTGAGCAGCTCACCCCAATCCTCATCCTGAGGTGCCTGCGCAGCAGGCCTCGAAGGACCCTCGCCTAGCTGACCGCCTGCAGCTTGTCCTGCGTCTTCGTCTCGAAGTCGCTGGCATCATGCCGCTCATGCAGCTGGCTTGCCGGGTCGCCGGTGATGCGATTCACCATCCGCCCGCGTTGCACCGCCGGCCTCTTGGCGATCTGGTCGGCCCAGCGAATGACATGCGTGTATTCATGCACCTGCAGGAACTCGGCGGCGTCATATTGCAGCCCCTTGGCCAAGCCCCCATACCAGGGCCACACGGCCATGTCCGCGATCGTATACGCATCGCCCGCGAGATATTCGCTCTCCGCCAGGCGCCGGTCCAGGACGTCCATCTGGCGCTTGACCTCCATGGCGAAGCGGTCGATGGCATATTCGATCTTGAGGGGCGCATAGGCATAGAAGTGCCCGAACCCGCCGCCCAGATAGGGCGCCGCCCCCATTTGCCAGAACAGCCAGGACAGGCACTCCGCCCGCGCCGCTGCCTCGGTCGGCAGAAACGCCCCGAACTTTTCCGCGAGATAGACCAGGATCGCGCCGGACTCGAACACCCGGATGGGTTTCGGCCCGCTGCGATCCATCAGCGCCGGGATCTTGGAATTCGGATTGATGGCCACGAAACCGCTGCCGAACTGTTCGCCATCGCCGATCTTGATCAGCCAGGCGTCGTACTCGGCCCCCTTATGTCCCCGGGCCAGCAGCTCCTCCAGCATGACCGTGACCTTGACGCCGTTGGGTGTCGCTAAGGAATAGAGTTGCAGGGGATGCTTCCCCACCGGCAGCCCCTTGTCGTGGGTTGGGCCGGAGATGGGACGATTGATGCTGGCGAACCTGCCCCCGCTCTCCTTTGTCCAGCTCCAAACCTTCGGCGGCGTGTACTCGGTCGAGCTTGTCATGATCTCAACTCCAGATGATCGGGCGGCAACGGTGTCGATGGTGCATCCATCCTGCCTCACGCTTACATAGTTGCGCCGCAGCAATGATCAACGCCGCACGGCACCGATCGAGACGTCTTCTTGTTGAAAACGAGGCAGGCTTGGGGCGGTGCTCCCCTCCGCCTGGCCGGGTCCTTGCGGCCACCGCAGCAGTGCGTCTTCACCGGCCTGCGTCAGCCGGTATGAACCCCGCTCCACGCGCTCGAACCACCCATAGACATTCCGCAGCAGGATGGCTGCTGCATCGGCATAGTCTTGTTTCAGATCCCTCGGACGCCGTGCGCCATGCGCCAAGGCCGCCGCACAACCGAGGGCGCGCTGCCGGTAGGCCGTCATCAATGGCATTCGCGACTGGCCCCCGACGGCCGGGTCGCCACGGCGCCGCCGATGCTCATGGATCAAGCGCGACCGGCGCTTCGGGTTTCGGCGCGGAGTCGCGGCCTCTGGGCTCACAAGCACCTGGACCTCCCCCGCCGGCGTAACACCGAGCAGGCCGAGTCCGAGGCGGCGGCAGAGATTTCGGAATCGCGCATCCCCCTCGCGTCCCTTCCCCAACTTGGAGAGCTTGGCTGCCAGCCACACCTCGTCGCTCGCAGCCAGCCGATCGACGCCCTGGAGGACCAGCTCGAGATTGAAAACCTGTTTCAGCTCCCCGATGACCACGACGGGCGGGTCTTCGCCGCTCAGTCCCACCAGATCGCAGCCGCCGATCTCGCCTTTGACCACATAGCCAAGGCGTTCGAGGAACGCTTTCACCGGCACGTAAAGCGCTGTTTCCAAGGGCGGCTCCGGGCTTGGGCGTGAAAGGATGCGGGGCAGCGCGAGCCGCCTCCATCCTCAACCTATGCAGATCATCCTTACCAAAATCTTCCCGTCCGCCACTCTCTATGCGATCGGCCAGGGCGGCACGGTCTCGATTTAGAGGTTTGAGCCGGAAAATTTTGGAGTATACCTGAATGGCAGCGCTGCCATTCCATGCCGCCCGATCTGCCGGAGTTTGCCATGAGCCATCCTGTCCAGCCCAGAACCCTTCGCTCTCGCGCATGGTTCGACAATCCCTCGAATGCCGACATGACGGCGCTCTATCTCGAGCGCTACCTGAATTACGGCCTGTCGCTGGAGGAGCTGCAATCGGGCAAGCCCATCATCGGCATCGCCCAGACCGGCTCTGACCTGTCCCCCTGCAACCGTCATCATCTGGAGCTCGCCAAGCGTGTCCGCGAGGGCATCCGCGAGTCGGGCGGCATTGCAATCGAGTTCCCCGTCCACCCGATCCAGGAGACCGGCAAGCGCCCGACCGCTGGCCTTGACCGCAATCTCGCTTATCTCGGCCTGGTGGAAGTCCTCTACGGTTATCCTATCGACGGGGTGGTCCTCACTATCGGCTGCGACAAGACCACGCCGGCCTGCCTCATGGCGGCCGCGACCGTGAACCTCCCCGCCATCGCCCTCTCCGTCGGCCCCATGCTGAACGGCTGGTTCCGGGGTGTGCGCACTGGCTCGGGCACGATCGTATGGAAGGCCCGTGAGCTGATGGCGGCGGGAGAGATCGACTATGCCGGCTTCATCAAGCTCGTAGCCTCGTCAGCCCCCTCCACGGGCTTCTGCAACTCCATGGGGACGGCGACGACGATGAATTCCTTGGCTGAAGTGCTGGGGATGCAGCTCCCCGGCTCCGCCGCCATTCCGGCCCCCTATCGCGACCGTCAGGAGATGGCCTATCGCACGGGCAAGCGCATCGTCGACATGGTTCATGAGGATCTGAAGCCCTCCGACATCATGACCCGCGACGCCTTCATCAATGCGATCAGGGTCAACTCCGCCATCGGCGGCTCGACCAACGCGCCCGTGCACTTGAACGGATTGGCTCGGCACATCGGTGTCGAGCTTTCCGTCGACGACTGGCAGGCCTATGGCGAGGAAATCCCCCTGCTTGTGAACCTGCAGCCCGCCGGCGAATATCTCGGCGAGGACTACTATCGCGCCGGCGGTGTTCCCGCCGTGGTGAACCAGTTGATGCTTCAGGGCCTGATTGTTGAAGACACCATGACCGTGAACGGTCGCACCCTCGGCGACAATTGCCGTGGTGCGGAGATCATCGATGAGGAGGTCATTCGCCCATTTGACCGCCCGCTCATGACCCATGCGGGCTTCCGCGTGCTGAAGGGCAACCTCTTCGACAACGCCATCATGAAGCTCTCGGTGATCTCGGCCGAGTTCCGCGAGCGATACCTGTCGAACCCCGACGATCCCATGGCGTACGAAGGCAAGGCGATCGTCTTCGACGGACCTGAGGACTATCACGCCCGAATCGATGACCCATCCTTGGAAATCGATGAGCATTCGGTCCTTTTCATGCGCGGCGCCGGCCCGATCGGCTATCCCGGTGCGGCCGAGGTCGTCAACATGCGCGCCCCCGATTACCTCCTCAAGCAGGGCATCCATACCCTCGCCTGCATCGGCGACGGCCGCCAGTCCGGCACCTCCGGTTCGCCGTCCATCCTCAATGCATCGCCCGAGGCTGCGGCCGGTGGCGGATTGTCCCTGCTCCGAACCGGCGACCGCGTGCGCATCGACCTGGAGCGCGGCACCGCGAATATGCTGGTGCCGGAGGAAGAGCTCGAGGCACGTCGCGCAGCCATGCAGGACGCGGGAGGCTATCCCTACCCCGCCCACCAGACCCCCTGGCAGGAGATCCAGCGCGGCATCGTCTCCCAACTCGATGTGGGCATGGTGCTCAAGCCGGCACTCGCCTATCAGCGCCTGGCTCAAGGCGGCATCAACGGCAAGGGCCCCCTTGTCCCTCGCGACAATCACTGAAAACTCAGGTCGTCGTTCCCTCGATCAGCTGGAAGGCGACCTCCACCACCGTCGGTGGTCCATCCTCCAGGATCAGCCTTGCGCCGATCTCCCCGACCTGCGTCCGCGGGGTGAGCACCGTCGTCAACGGCTGCGGGGCGAACCGTCCGATGTCGAGCCCGTTATAGCCCATAATGGCGAGCTGCGAGGGGATGGCAAGTCCCGACGCGATGCAGTGGAAGACGCCCCCCATCGCGAAGTCGTCATTGGAAAAATAGACGGCATCGAAAATCTTGCCGCGGCCCAGCAATCGCTCCAGCGCCGCACGGCCAGCCTCCGTCGATGAAGTCCCGGTGATGATCTCCATGTCGACCAGATCCAAGCCGCACTCCAGCAGCACGCTGCGAAATCCCTCATACCGCTTGGCCGACCGTGAATCGCTGTCGAACGCCGGGCCGACATAGCCGATCGATCGATAGCCTTTCGCGATCAGATGCTTGGCGCTCGTGGCACCGGCCTCCCGCTGTGAGAAGCCCACGACGATGTCCATCCCCTCCCCGTCCGTGTCGAGAAGCTCGCCGACGCGCACCCCGCTGCTGGCGAGCATCGCTCGGGTGCGCGGCGTATGCTCCAGGCCCACCAGCAGGAAGCCTGCGGGACGCCATGCCAGCATCGACTGCACCAGAGCTTCCTCTTGCGCGAAGTCGTACTCCGTCACCCCGATCACCGGCTGGTACCCGTGCGGCGTGAGCGATCGCGCAGCACCGCTGAGGAGATCCGGGAAGACGATGTTGTGGAGCGATGGGATGACGATGCCCACCAGGTTTGATCCCGCGGATGCCAACGCGCCTGCCACGCGGTTCGGCACATAGCTCAGCTGCTCCACCACCTCCATGACCCGCGCGCGGGTCTCGTCGGAGAACGAGCCATGGTTGCGCAGCACCCGCGAAACCGTGGACATTCCCAGGCCGGCGGCCTCGCTGACCTCCCGCAGGGTGACCGCCTTGGTCGCCTTCGAGCCCCGTCCGTGTTGCGTCATGCTCCCGCTCCCGGCGGCCTCACTCGCCACTCGCAGCAGCGCAAAGCGGTCGATGATACACCCTTTTATGACACGATGGCAGCGCTGCCAATTGCTAGTTGCCAGCCCCTGAAGAATGAGTTACCGATTCAGGCGATGCTGTGAATGAGAGCGGCCTACCGCCAGATGCAGCGCCCGGTTCCGCAGAAATCGGACCGAGGGAGGAATGAATTTATGGCGTCAGTCGACATCGACGACGTACGCAAGTCCTTTGGATCGCACTCGGTCATCAAGGGCGTGACCGTCAACATCGAAGATGGCGAGTTCGTCACTCTGGTCGGCCCTTCGGGCTGTGGCAAGTCCACCCTTCTGCGCATGCTGGCGGGGCTGGAGCACATCACCTCCGGACAGATCCGCATCGGCAACCGCGTTGTGAACGATCTTCCGCCGAAAGATCGCGACGTGGCGATGGTGTTCCAGAACTACGCCCTCTACCCCCACATGACGGTGGCCCAGAATATGGCCTTCTCTCTGTTGTTGAAGGGAGCTTCGAAGGCCGAAATCGAGGAGAAGGTGAAGCCCGCAGCGGCCATTCTCGGCCTGTCGGGTCTGCTCGACCGCTATCCTCGCCAGCTCTCCGGAGGCCAGCGCCAGCGCGTCGCCATGGGACGCGCCATCGTTCGCGATCCACAGGTCTTCCTCTTCGACGAGCCCCTCTCGAACCTCGATGCGAAACTCCGTGTCTCCATGCGCACGGAGATCAAGAACCTGCATCACCGCCTCACCACGACCACCGTTTACGTCACCCATGACCAGATCGAAGCCATGACCATGGCCGACAAGATCGTCGTCATGCAGGATGGAATCGTGGAGCAGATCGGCGCCCCGCTTGAGCTTTACGACTCGCCGAACAGCATCTTCGTGGCCGGCTTCATCGGTTCGCCCGCCATGAACATGCTGCGGGGCCGGCTGGACCCCGCCGATCCGACGCGATTCCTGGCGGGCGGCGATATCGTTCTGCCCATCGCGCGCCCGGCAAACGGGGCCCAGGGGCGCGATCTCGTCTACGGCGTCCGGCCCGAGGCGATTGTGCTGGGCGGACCGATATCTCTGCGGGTCATCGTGGTCGAGCCCACCGGTTCGGAAAGCCAGGTCGTGGCGATGCTGGGCGACACGGAGATCACCTGCGTCTTCCGGGAGCGCGTCCAGGCGCGTCCTGGGGAGACTGTGAATGTGTCCATAGATCCTGCCGCCGTTCACCTCTTCGACGCGAAGTCGGGAGCCCGGTTGGCACACTGAGCACTGCCGGTCCTCGGCATCGTTGCCGGGTCCGCAGGAGAAGGATCGCCAAGGGTGCGACAGATGCCCAAGGCGCGAACAAGGGCGCCATGCCGTGCAGCGCAAACCCGCGTGAGACGGGAGTAGCCCCGACAAAGGAGGAGACGCGATGCCCATGAATCGTAGACAGCTTCTTGCAGGAACCACCACCCTTGCTGCAGCCGCGGCCCTTGGCGGAACGCTCGGTGCGGGGCGATCTTCGGCCCAGGGCGCCATTCCCACCTTCACCCCCGAGCAGGGAGCCACGCTCCGGCTCCTTCGTTGGGTGCCCTTCGTGAAGGGCGAGGAAGAAGCCTGGAACGCCAACACCAAGGCCTTTACCGACGCGACCGGCGTTCAGGTCCGCATCGACCAGGAAAGCTGGGAGGACGTCCGGCCCAAGGCGGCCGTGGCGGCGAATATCGGCTCCGGCCCTGATATGGTCATGGGCTGGTTCGACGATGTCTTCCAATATCCCGACAAGCTGGTCCCCCTGACCGACCTCGGCACCGCTCTCGGCGCCGCCAATGGGGGCTGGTACGAGGGCGTCGAGGGCTATGCCCGTCGTGGCGACGAGTTCATCGCGCTGCCGCTCTGCGCCATCGGCAACGCCATCTGCTATCGCAATAGCCAGGTCGAGAAGGCCGGGTTCTCCAAATTTCCGACCGACACCGCCGGTTTCCTCGAACTGTGCAAGGCGCTGAAGGCCAACAACACCCCGGCGGGCTTCCCCCACGGCAAGGCGGTGGGTGACGGCAACAACTATGCCCATTGGCTGCTATGGAGTCATGGCGGTCGCATGGTCGACGAGAACGGCAAGGTCGCCATCAACAGCCCTGAGACGATGAAGGCGATCGAATACGCCAAGAGCCTCTACGAAACCTTCATCCCGGGAACCGAGAGCTGGCTCGACATCAACAACAATCGCGCCTTCCTTGCCGGCAAGATCTCGGTCACGGCCAACGGAGTGTCGCTCTACTACGCAGCGACCAAGGATCCCGCCATGAAGGAGCTGGCCGATGACATCCGCACCGTCAACCTGCCCGTCGGTCCCGTCGGCAAGTCGGTTGAGCTGCACCAGACTTCGACCCTCGCCGTCTTCAAGCATACGAAATACCCGGAAGCGGCGAAGGCCTATCTCGCCTTCATGTACCAGCCCGACAAGATGAACGCCTGGATCACCGGTGCCAGCGCCTATTGCTGTCAGCCGTTGAAGGCGTTCGAGAACAACCCCGTCTGGACCTCGACGCCCATTCACGAACCCTATTCGCGTGCGTCCGCCACGCTGCGGCCCAACGGCTATGCGGGTCCCCTGGGCTATGCCTCTGCCGGCGTCATGGCCGATTATGTTCTCGTCGACATGTTCGCCGAGGCCGTGACCGGCCAGCGCAAGCCCGAGGAGGCGATCGCCAACGCCGAACGGCGCACCAACCGCTACTACCGCATCTGACCTGTGCGGACACCGGGCGGAGGTCGTCGAGCCCTTCGCCCGGGCACCCCCGGAGATGGCTATGTCCAGTACCCCTGTTCTTGACCGAGCGTTGACACTCGAAAAGCGGCCGTCCAGGCTTGAGAACCTCTCTCAGAGCCGGAACGGGCTTGGCCTTCTCTTCATGCTGCCCGCCGTGGCGTTTCTCGTGTTCTTTCTCACCTATCCTCTGGGCCTCGGGGTCTGGCTCGGCTTCACCGATGCCTCGATCGGCCGTCCCGGCGTCTTCATCGGTTTGGAGAACTACATCTGGCTCTGGAACGATTCCGTCTTCTGGCTCTCGGTCTTCAACACCGTCCTCTACACCTCCGTCGCCTCCGTCCTGAAATTCGGCCTCGGCCTCTGGCTCGCCTTGCTCCTGAACGAGCACATGCCCTTCAAGAACCTGTTTCGCGCCATCATTCTCCTCCCCTGGGTGGTGCCGACGGTTCTCTCGGCCCTGGCCTTCTGGTGGCTGTTCGACTCGCAATTCTCGATCATTTCCTGGGTCCTGATGCAGGCTGGAATCATCACCGGGCCGATCAACTTCCTGGGCGATCCGAACCATGCCCGCGCCTCGGTCATTGCGGCGAATGTCTGGCGCGGCATTCCCTTCGTGGCGATTTCCCTGCTGGCGGGCCTTCAGACGATCCCGCAATCGCTCCACGAGGCCGCGGCCCTTGATGGCGCCACCTCCTGGCAGCGCTTCCGCCGCATCACGCTGCCGCTGCTCACCCCCATCATCGCGGTGGTCATGACCTTTTCGGTGCTGTTCACCTTCACCGATTTCCAGCTCATCTACGTGCTCACCCGGGGCGGCCCCGTCAACGCCACCCATCTCATGGCGACGCTCTCCTTCCAACGCGCCATCCCGGGGGGCCAGCTCGGCGAAGGCGCCGCGATCGCCGTCGCAATGATCCCCTTCCTTCTTGCCGCGATCCTGTTCAGCTATTTCGGCCTGCAACGCCGCAAGTGGCAGCAGGGTGGCATTGATTGAGGCCGCAGCCATGACAGACAAGGCGACCACACCCAGGATTGTTCAAGACGACGTCACCGGCTTGCAGCAGTTCAACTCCCTGCCGCGGCGCATTCTCATGCTCTATTTGCCGCTCGGCGTCTTCCTGTTCGTGCTGCTCTTCCCCTTCTACTGGATGGCCATCACCGCCATCAAACCAAACGCGCAGCTCACCAACTATTCGGTCTACAGCCCCTTCTGGGTGGTTGAGCCGACCCTTGAGCACATCCGCTATCTCCTCTTCGAGACCTCCTATCCCGGCTGGCTCTGGAACACGATGATCGTCGCCGTCTTCGCGACCATTCTCTCTCTCGCCGCCGCGGTCTTTGCCGCCTATGCGATCGAGCGGATCCGCTTCACCGGCGCCCGGGTGACGGGTCTCATGATCTTTCTGGCCTATCTCGTCCCGCCCTCCATCCTCTTCATCCCCCTCGCGGTGCTCGTCTTCCAGATCGGCATCTACGATTCGCGTCTGGCGCTGATCCTCACCTATCCGACTTTCCTCATCCCCTTCTGCACCTGGCTCCTCATGGGCTATTTCCGCTCCATTCCCTTCGAGCTGGAGGAGAGTGCTCTGGTCGATGGCGCGACGCGCTGGCAGATTCTGACGAAGATCATGCTGCCCCTCGCGGTACCGGGCCTCATTTCGGCGGGAATCTTCGCCTTCACCCTGTCCTGGAACGAGTTCATCTACGCCCTCACCTTCATCGCATCTTCCGAAAACAAGACGGTTCCCGTCGGGGTCCTCACGGAACTCGTTCGCGGCGACGTCTACGAATGGGGATCCCTGATGGCGGGCGCTCTCATCGGCTCGCTGCCGGTGGTCATCCTCTATTCCTTCTTCGTCGACTACTACGTCTCCTCCATGACCGGTGCCGTGAAGGAATAGCCGGGCTCTTCGGCGGAGCGGGCAATTTCGAACATTTCTCGTCGGCGCGGAACATACTGCTCCATGGCGCATTCTCGGTGGGCAATGTTGGGCTGCGTCGAAGGGAGCGACAGATGGTGGAAGAGGCGCGGAAGTGGTTCCGGCCCATGGCCCGCGTGGGCTACGCGGCCCGCGGCCTGATCTACCTCGTCATCGGCATCTTCGCTGCCCTCGCCGCCATCGGAGCGGGCGAAGCGATGGGCTCGGAGGATGCTCTCCAGGTTCTGCTGTCCAGTGGCGCCGGCGGCGTCGTCGCCTACCTCCTGGTCGCCGGCCTCTTGTTCTATGCGCTGTGGCGCCTGATCCAGTCTGGCTTCGACACGGATTCCCATGGCACCGATGCAAAGGGGCTCGCGGTCCGTGCCGGCCTCTTGGTGAGCGGCGTGACCTATGCGGCGCTCGCCCTCTATGCCTGGTCGTCCGTACGGGGCGACGGTGGTGGCGGGGGCAGTGACGGTGGTGGCGGCGTCGCCGAGTATTTGGCAGGCTTCGTCGGCGCGCGCTGGGTGTCCGGCGGCCTCGCCCTCATTCTGGCTGGTGTCGGCATCGCCCACATCGCCAAGGCTGTTCGCGAGCGCTACGCCAAATACATCGAGGCCGGTCCCGATGCGATGCGCTACATCCATCCCGTGGCGAAAACCGGCCTTGTCGCCCGCGGCATCGTCTTCCTGATTTTGTCCTTCATGCTGGCCACCCGTGCGATGCGCGGTGGCGGAGGCACGCCGGGCTCGAAGGAGGCCTTGGAGTTCATCCAGTCCTTGCCGTTCGGCTGGCTGTTGCTCGCCGGCATGGGTGTCGGCCTCCTCGCCTTTGCTCTTTACTCCTTCACCGAGGCCGCCTTCCGCCGCATCAACGTCGAGGATGCCAACTGACGGCCGGAGTCCTCTTGCCGAAGAGCCCTGTCCTCGAAAGCGGCGCGGTGGACGTCTCGTCAGAAAGGGACGCTCTGCCAGAGAATGTAGAAGGCCGCTGTAAACACCACCCCAGCAAAGATGCGGGTGAGTGCAGTTCGGTGGCTGGACAGCCTCGCCGAAAGGAGCATCCCCGACAGTCCCCCGACGAGCCCGCCTCCGATGAATTCCGCAGCCAGCACCCAGTCGATCAGCCCCGAAGCTGCATAATTGAGCGCCGTGGCGAGGCCGAAGGCCGAGACCGCGAGCAGCGACGATCCCACGGCGCTGATCATCGGCATCCCCGTAGCGGCCATGAGCGCGGGAACGATCAGGAACCCCCCGCCGATTCCAAAGAACCCGGATGCCGCCCCGACGCCCAGCGCCGCCACCCCGGTCGTCACGCACATCTTCAGATCCACGGGGCGAGGCGCGGCGCGTGTCACCCTGCGAGGCCTGAGCATCAACCCTCCGACCACCAGCATGATGAGACCGAACAGGAAGAGCAGTCGCTCCCCGTCCATGGCTTTGCCGAGGCTCGAGCCGAAAACTGCACCGACCGTTCCCACGAGCGCGAAAACGAACGCACACCGCCACCAGACATGCCCCCTCACGCCGTGCCCGGCGAAGTTGGCGAGCGCGTTGATGGACACGGCAAGGGCGCTGGTGCCGATCGCCACATGCGGGTTGGCGACCCCCACGACATAGAGCAGCAGCGGAGTGGCGAGAATCGAGCCGCCGCCCCCGAGCAGTCCAAGCATGAAGCCCACGACCGCCCCTGATCCGACCGCTGTGGCAAGATCTCCGATCAAGCCGCTCTCTTCGCGATGAAAGTGTCGTGCAGCAGCATGCCGCTGATCATGGCGATCACGAAGACCACCGAGGGCCACAGGCCCAGTGAGAGCGAGGCGACGGCCGGGCCTGGGCAGAAGCCGCCGAGCCCCCATCCCAGTCCGAAGAGGATTGAGCCCAGGACCAAGGGGCGGTCGATTTTGGTGTTCGTCGGCACGTGGAAGGACTGATCGAGCACCGGATGCTGCAACCTGCCCATCAGCCGCACGCCGAGAAACGCGACGACCACGGCCCCACCCAGCACGAAGCCGAGGCTCGGGTCCCAGCGGCCGTCGGGAATGCTGCCGAGGTCGAGAAACCCTTGCACCCGGGTGGGGTCCATCATGCCCGAGAGAGCAAGCCCGAAGCCGAAGATTAATCCCGCCAACAGCGCTACGATGATCCGGCCCGCCTTCATGCTCCGACTCCCCGGATCACGGCAACGGCCAGGATGGCTGCGGCCAGAAAGCTGGCGACGGCCACGAACGAGCGCGGCGACAGTCGTGCCAGGCCGAGCACCCCATGGCCGCTGGTGCAGCCCGACCCCATGCGTGTACCGAAACCGACAAGCAGGCCCGCCAGGATGAGCAGGGGCCATGAAGCGGTGATGGTCACGGCCGGCCATGCCCCGAAAGCCAGGAGATAAAGGACGGGACCCAGCACGAGACCGAGGACGAAGGCGCCGTTGGAAGCGATGTCCGCCCCCTGCGCCAGCCGCCCCACGATACCGCTGATTCCAGCGATCCGCCCATTGATGAGCAGCAGCACCGCTGCCGACAGGCCGATCAGCATGCCGCCGATAAGGGAGGGCCAGTAAGCGGCCATGGCTAGTCTCCGTCCTTGCAGAAGATCTCGTAAAGGGCCTCGATCAGCGCCGCCGCCTTCTTTTCGCTCAGCCGGTAGAAGATCTGTTTGCCCTCCCGCCGCGTCTCCACGATGTCGGCGACGCGCAGCACGGTCAGTTGCGCCGACAGCGTTGGCTGATGAATCGAGAGCTTATCCTCCAAAGCGCCGACCGAATATTCGCCTTCTGCGAGAGTGCAGGCGAGCATCAGTCGCACCGGATGGGCCAGTGTCTTCAGCAAGACCGCCACGTCGCCCGCCCGCCGGGCCATCTCGCCACGTGTCAGCTCCGGTGTCGCGGCCACAGCGTGCATACCTTTCACCATGGCGAGCCCGAAAGAGCATTCAGCGGAAACTTCAGGTACCGCTGACCATTGTCCTCGGGCTCAGGCAGCCGGCCTCCCATGATGTTCACTTGGAGCGCGTGCAGAATGAGCTTCGGCATCGCAAGCGTTTTGTCGCGCGCTTCACGGAGTGTGATGAAACCCGCTTCGTCGATCCCGGCGAGATGCGGATTGGTGCGCCGTTCTTCGCCGACGGTGCTCTCCCATCGCGGATGGCGTCCGCCGGGCTGATAGTCATGTCCCGTGAACACCCTCGTGGTGTCCGGCAGGCTGAGTATGCCTTGGATGGAGTGCCAGAGCACGCGTGCGCTGCCGCCGGGAAAGTCTGCGCGCGCGCTTCCGCTGTCGGGCATGAAGATCGTGTCGTGCACGAAGGCGGCATCCCCGATCACATAGGTGATGGACGCCAGCGTGTGGCCCGGCGAGAAGATGACCCGCGCATCGATGGAACCGACCTTGAACGGTTCGCCATGAGAGAACAGCCGGTCCCACTGGGATCCGTCCGTTCGCAGCGTTGGCCAGTTGTAGATGCCCTGCCAGAGCTTTTGCACCTCGACCACGTGGTCGCCGATCGCCATGGGCGCACCGGTTTTTTGCTTGAGGTAATGCGCCGCCGAAAAGTGATCCGCATGGGGATGTGTATCCAGGATCCACTCGACCTCGAGGCCCTCGCTCTTCACATAGCTGAGAATGGCATCCGCGCTCACTGTGCCCGTGGCGCCCGATTTCTCGTCGAAGTCGAGAACCGGATCGATGATCGCGCACTTCTGCGTCTCGGGATCGGACACGACATACTGAATGCTCGACGTCCGCGGATCGAAGAAACCCTTCACGCGCGGGCGCTGGCTGTTCCACGTCCTGAGCCAGTCCGAGGCCGCGGCTAGGTCGATGCCGTGAGCGCGCCCGAAACCCTGCACCTCCTCGGCCCCCATCCGCCCATCCAGAACCTCGCCCAGGACGAAGAGCATCAGCGAGCGCTTGCCGGACTGGCAATGGGCGATCACCGGCCCGCCCGCCTTGCGAAGGGCGGACTGGAAACCGCGAATGTCCGCTTCGGTGATGCTCGAGCCTGTGACGGGAACGAAGCTGTAGCTCAGCCCTGCCTTCTTGGCTGCGTCCATCTCGGCCTCGTTGCCGGGCTGTGAGGGATGCTCTCCATCAGGACGATTGTTGATGATTGCCGCGAAGCCGTCCTTCGCGAAACCGCCGAAATCGCCAAGCTGCGGCTGCCCGCTCACGACCAGTCTCTCGTCGACCCTCACTGCACTCATCCGAAGCCCTCCCAATCAATATACATTATATTATAATGAAAATTATTCCTCGCAAGGGACAGATTGCCTCGCTGACACGTTTCTTTTCCTGTGGTGGTTGACCTGGGTCCAAAGGCCACTAGATCAGTTTAAAATGAGAACGATTTGCATTTGCAAGACGCCTATGCAAATCTGTGCCGGTGCTCAACGACAGGGACAAGGAAATGTTGGATCGACTCCTCCGCCCGCTTTTCGCCGCTACGCTGATCATCCTGTCTCTGGGTGTTCTGCCGTCCGGCGCAGAAGCTCAGGCCAAGTTCAAGGCGGTGACCACCTTCACCGTGATCGCCGACATGGCGAAGAACGTGGCGGGCGATGTGGCGATCGTGGAGTCGATCACTCGGCCGGGCGCCGAGATCCACAACTACCAGCCGACGCCGGGCGACATCCTCAAGGCGCAGGATGCCCAGCTCATCCTCTGGAACGGTCTCAACCTGGAGCTCTGGTTCGAGAAGTTTTTCCGCAATCTCAAGGACGTTCCCAGCGTTGTGATTTCCGACGGGATCGAACCCATGGGCATCGCCGAAGGCCCCTACACGGGCAAGCCCAATCCCCATGCCTGGATGTCGCCGAACGCCGCTCTGGTCTATGTCGACAATATCCGCGACGCGTTCGTGAAATACGATCCGCAGAACGCGAAGACCTACGAGGCCAACGCCGAGGCCTATAAGAAGCAGATCACCGAGGCCATCCAGCCGATCCGCCAGGAGTTGGAGGCGATCCCCGAGGAACGCCGTTGGCTCGTCACCAGCGAAGGGGCCTTCAGCTACCTCGCCCGCGATTTCGGCCTCAAGGAGCTTTATCTCTGGCCGATCAACGCCGACCAGCAGGGCACCCCGAAACAGGTGCGCAAGGTCATCGAGAAGATCCGCGCCAACAAGATCGGCGTGGTCTTCAGCGAGAGCACGATCTCCCCCAATCCCGCCAAGCAGGTGGCGCGCGAGACCGGCGCCCGCTACGGCGGCGTCCTCTATGTCGACAGTCTCAGCGAGGCCGACGGTCCGGTCCCGACCTATATCGATTTGCTCCGCGTCACGTCTGACACCATCGCGAAGGGGCTCGCGCAATGAATGCCCCCTTCTCCACCGCCGCGTTGCCCATCGATCGAGAAGCGGAGCAGGGTCTTTGTGTGAGGGACGTCACCGTCACCTATCGCAATGGTCACACGGCCCTGCGCAACGCCAGCTTTGAGATCCCCACCGGCACCATCACCGCCCTGGTCGGCGTCAATGGCAGCGGCAAGTCCACATTGTTCAAGGCGATCATGGGCTTTGTGAAGGCCTCCAAGGGCTCGATCTCGATCCTCGGCCGGCCGGTCCGCGAGGCCTTGCGGCAAAGCATCGTGGCCTATGTCCCGCAAAGCGAGGATGTCGACTGGAATTTTCCGGTCAGCGTCGAGGATGTCGTGATGATGGGTCGCTATGGCCGCATGAATTTCATGCGCATCGCCAAGGCCAGCGACCATGCGGCAGTCGCGGCCGCCCTGGCCCGCGTCGGCATGAGCGACTACCGCTCGCGCCAGATCGGCGAACTTTCGGGCGGCCAGAAAAAGCGGGTCTTCCTCGCCCGCGCCCTGGCCCAGGAAGGTCGGGTCATCCTCCTGGATGAGCCCTTCACCGGTGTCGATGTCAACACCGAGGAGGCCATCATCCGCTTGCTCGGATCCCTGCGGGACGAGGGCCGGGTGATGCTCGTCTCCACCCACAACCTCGGCAGCGTCCCGGATTTCTGCGACCGGACCGTCCTGCTGAAGGGCACCGTCATCGACTACGGCCTGACCGCCGACGTCTTTACTCGTGAGAATTTGGAAAAGACTTTCGGCGGCGTCTTGCGTCACTTCACCCTGGATGAAGCGGTGGCGGGACAGCCCCGCGCTGTCGGTGTCATTACCGATGATGAGCGACCCTTCGTCGTCTTTGGCAATCACGCCGTGCCTGAGGCCGTCGACGAAGACGCGGACCGCCGCTGATGGACTATCTCCTCGAACCCTTCGGCTACGGCTACATGGTGAACGCCATGTGGGTCAGCGCGATGGTGGGCGGCGTCTGCGCCTTTCTCTCGGCCTATCTGATGCTGAAGGGCTGGTCCCTGATCGGCGACGCTCTCTCCCATGCCATCGTGCCCGGCGTCGCCGGTGCCTTTATGCTGGGTCTGCCATTCTCCCTGGGGGCCTTCTTCTCGGGCGCGCTCGCGGCTGGGGCCATGCTATTCCTCAATCAGCGCACCAAGCTCCGCGAGGATGCGATCATCGGCCTGATCTTCACCTCCTTCTTCGGTCTCGGCCTCTTCATGGTCTCCCTCTCGCCCACCTCCGTGAACATCCAGACCATCGTCCTGGGCAACATCCTCGCCATTACCCCTGAGGACACCCTGCAGCTTGCCATCATCGGCTGCGTCTCACTGGCCATATTGTTCGTCAAATGGAAGGACCTGATGGTCACCTTCTTTGATGAGAGCCACGCCCGCTCCATCGGGCTCAACACCACTCTCCTGAAGGTCCTGTTCTTCACCCTGCTCTCCGCCTGCACGGTGGCGGCCCTCCAGACCGTGGG
Organism: Rhodoligotrophos appendicifer; assembly: GCF_007474605.1. Classification (NCBI taxonomy): domain Bacteria; kingdom Pseudomonadati; phylum Pseudomonadota; class Alphaproteobacteria; order Hyphomicrobiales; family Rhodoligotrophaceae; genus Rhodoligotrophos; species Rhodoligotrophos appendicifer. The sequence goes on from NZ_VHKL01000001.1 coordinate 24,576, forward strand.
CGCCTTCCTCGTCATCGCCATGGTGGTGACGCCCGGCGCCACCGCCTATCTGCTGACTGATCGCTTCCAGCGTCTCCTGGTCCTCAGCATCGCCATCGGCGCCCTCACCAGTTTCATCGGCGCCTATATCAGCTATTTTCTCGACGGCGCCACCGGCGGCATCATCGTGACGCTGCAGACGCTGGTCTTCCTGACCGCGTTCGTTTTTGCGCCGAAGCATGGCATGCTCGCCTCCCGGCTGAAGGCCGCCCGCGCCCTGGAGGCGGCACAGTGATGGATCTCTTTGCGGCACTTCTGCGCCCCTTCGAGTTCGAGTTCATGCGCAATGCGCTGATGATCTCGGTTCTCGTGGCGCTCCCCACCGCCCTCCTCTCGTGCTTCCTCGTCTTGAAGGGCTGGTCCCTGATGGGCGATGCCATTTCCCACGCGGTGCTCCCGGGAGTGGTCCTCGCCTACATCCTGGGCATCCCCCTCGCCATCGGCGCCTTTGCCGCCGGCATGACCTGCGCGCTCGCCACTGGCTTCTTGAAGGAGAACAGCCGCATCAAGCAGGACACCGTGATGGGCGTCGTCTTCTCCGGCATGTTCGGCATCGGCATCGTGCTCTACACCAAGATCGAAACCGAGGTGCATCTGGATCATATCCTGTTCGGCGATATGCTCGGCGTCGGCTGGCAGGATATTCTGGAGACCGCCGTCATCGCCGCCATAACCGCCGGCATCATCCTCTTCAAATGGCGCGACCTCCTGCTTCATGCATTCGATCCGGTCCAGGCGAAGGCGGTGGGGCTGAGGGTCCGGCTCCTGCATTATAGCCTCTTGTGCCTCCTCTCGCTCACCATCGTCGGCGCCTTGAAGGCCGTCGGCATCATCCTCGTCATCGCCATGCTGATTTCGCCCGGCGCCATCGCCTTCCTGCTGACGCGCACCTTTGGGGGCATGCTGACGCTGGCGGTCGCCCTGGCCGTGGGATCGTCCTTCCTCGGCGTCTATCTCAGCTTCTTCATCGACAGTGCCCCCGCCCCCACCATCGTGCTCCTGATGGCCGTCTGCTTCATCGCGGCCTTCCTCTATTCCACCGGCAAGGCCGCCCGGGCGTCAGCCCAGGAGATCTGAGACGATCCGCGGGCCTTCACCGCTTTAGCAGAAAGGCCATCGCCCCGCTGGCGATGATCAGCCCCGAGCCGACCACGGTCCACAGATCGGGAACCGAACTGAAGAAGACATATCCGAGGATCCCGTTGCTCACGATCTGCAAATAGAAGAACGGCGCCAGCAGCGAGGCATCCGCCAGCCGTGCCGCCTGGATCACCAGATAATGCCCGATGGTGCTGGAGAGCCCCACCCCGAACCCGAGCAGCGCCTGGTCCCACGACAGCGGCACCCACAGAAACGGCAGGGGCGCGGACAGGATGACCAGTCCCACCAGCGCCGTGCACAGCAGGGTGATCACCGGGCCATCCTGCTTGGCGATGCTCCAGGTGGCGATGGCGCCGAAGGCAAAGCTCAAGGCGGCGGCCAGGGGGAAGACGATCGCCGGGTCGAACGCCGCCGTTCCCGGCCGGATGACCACCAGCACTCCCGCCAATCCCAGGAGGACCACCCCCCATCGCGGCAGGCTGATCGTCTCTCTCAGGATCAGCCCGGCCAGCAGGGTGATGAACACCGGTGACACGAAATTCGTCGCCGCCGCTACGGCGATCGGCAGATGCGCGAGACCCGCCGCATAAAGGAAGGTCGAGGCCGACATCATCACGCCGCGCCCGATCTGCAGCGGCAGCGCCCGCGGCCGCACGACGCTGCCGCGGCGCTGGGCGAGGGCCAGGACGATCAGCAATGCGGAGAAACTGGCATAGCGGAGCCAGGCGACCTCCAGCACCGGAAGGCTGCCGGTAAGCTGCTTGGTCAGGATATCCGAACCGGTGAACGTCACGGCGGCGACGCAGACGAGGGCAATCGCCGCGCCGGATGATCCGAGCAGGCGCGACAGGGCCCCTTCGCCCGGAACCTTGCCGCTTGTCACGGTGGCTATCCTCCAGGGCCGGGCCCGGTGTTAGATTACGCCGGCCGCGCGAAAGGAGGCGATCTCGGTTTCCGAATAACCATACTCGGCCAGCACCGAGGGACCATCCGCCCCCTTCTCCGGTGCAGGTCGCTCCTCATGCGCCTCAAGCGACGCCATGCGGATGGGCGCCGCCGTGAAGCGGGCGCTGCCCACCTCCACGAACATCTTGCGCGCCGCCAGCTGCGCATCCTCCGCACTGTCCGCGATGGAGTTCAGCGGTCCCGCCGGGACGTCCGCCTCTTCGAACAGGGCGAGCCACTCGGCCCGCGGCCGCTTCCCCAGCGCCTCCGCCAGGATCTGCTCCAGCGCCGGATGGTTGGCGGTCCGCGCCGTCCCATCGGCGAAGCGTGGATCCTCCGGCAGGTCGTGCAGCGCCAGCACTCGGCACAGCGCCCGCCATTGCTGGTCGGTGTCGCAGCAGATCACCAGCGGGGCATCCTCGGCCATGAAGGCTTGGAACGGCGTCACCAGCGGGTGCCGTGAGCCGATCCGTTGCGGCACCTGCCCTGTGTTGAGGAAGCGCGAAAAGGCATTCTCCAGGATGGCAACCTGGGCATCGAGCATGGAAACGTCCACCAATGTGCCGCGTCCCGTCCGGCTGCGCTCCTGCAGGGCCGCGAGGATGCCGACCGCGCCGAACAGGCTCGCGGTGATGTCCCCGATCGAGGCGCCCACCCGAACGGGCCCGCCTCCTGGCTCCCCGGTGATGCTCATCATGCCGGACATGGCCTGGATCACGGCATCGAAGGCGGGCCGGGTTCGATACGGACCGGTCTGGCCGAACCCTGAGATCGAGGCGAAGATCAGCCGCTCGTTCAGCGCCCTCAGGTCTTCGAAGCCGAGGCCGAGGCGATCCATGACGCCCGGCCTGTTGTTCTCAACCAGGATATCGGCGCTGCTCGCCATGTGCCGGAAGATGTCCTTGCCCTGACCTGTCTTGAGATCGAGGCCAACGCTGCGCTTGTTGCGGTTGACGCTGCCGAAATAGAGGCTCTGCCCCTCATGGAAGGGAGCGATGCTCCGGGTCATGTCGCCCCGCTGCGGATGCTCGATCTTGATGACGTTGGCTCCCAGCGCGCCCAGCAGCCATGTGCAATACGGACCCGACAGCATGTGGGTGACGTCGATCACCGTGAGCCCCGCCAGGGGTCCATTCGCCTCAGCCATCAAGCGACTCCGATCGAGAATGTGATGCCACCGTTCACGCGGAATTCTCCTCTAGATGGGCAGCTCCAGCCCGACGCCCTTCGCTTTGGCCGCTCTGTAGACACACAGCGCGGTTGCGGCGTCCTCGAGGGCGATCCCCAGATTGAGTGCTGCGATCCGCTCCTCGCGTCCGCGCCGGCCCGGCTCCGTCCCGGCCACCACGGCCGCCAACTCGCGCGCCGTCGCGGGGACGCCTGAGAAATAACCAAACTCCCGCGTATGATCGAGCTGGTCGAGATCGTCCGAAAAGACCTGCGCGAAGGCACCGAATGCCGCGGGCTCCCAATAGCAGTCATAATCGAGCGTCACGACCGTTGCACCGGGATCCACCCACGCGATCTTCGCGCTCCTCGGGGCATCCGGAACGATCGGCCCGCAGGTGACGATGAGCTGTGCCCCGGCCATCGCCTCCTGAGCACCGCCGCAGCAGATGACGTCGAGCCCCTCATGCCGTGCCGTCATTTCGCGACGATAGCGCTCCATGGCCGCCGCTTCGATGTCGAAGCATCGAACCGTGCGCAGCGACGGGAAGACCAGCCGAAAAGCCTCGAGATTGCTGCGCCCCTGCACGCCGCAGCCCATGATCCCCAGAACTGCAGGCGAGGGATTGGCGAGAGCGCGGGCCGCAACGGCCGTCGCTGCAGCGGTCCGCTGTCCCGTGGTCCAGGTGGAATCCATGATGGCCATGGGCAGCCCGGTCGCCATGTCGTTGAGAATGAGCTGTCCGGTAATATAGGGCTGCCCGTTCAGGTGATTGTCTGGCGAACCGCTCTGCCACTTGCAGACCGTGGTCCCGAGACCCGCCAATTGTCCGCTCATCGCCGAGAAGAACCGCCGCGGCCCCGCGGGAATCCAGTGCTTGGGCGGAAGCAGTGTCTGACCCTTCGCCTTCTCCAGGAAGGCCTCCGTCACCGCGTCGATGATCTCGGACATGGGCAGGTTGAGCTGCTCCAGATCGGCCCGCGAGAGATAGAGCAGATGGTGAGGCCGGCTCATGCTGTGCTCTTTTCCGCGAGAACGAAGACTGGGAGCGGATAGCGCCGGGCAATCTCTGCGCTCGGCACCTCCACCGCGTCGCCGGAGGCAACCTGGTCGCGATTGTCGCCGACGATCCGAGCCAGCAGCGTAGCGCCCTCCACGAGCGCGATTTCTGCAAGCACGATCGGCGTCTCGTCGTTGAAGGCGGGATCGTTCGGCCGCGCGATCGAACTATATGACACGACGTGCCCGCGGCCCTCGGCGACCACCTCTTCCAGCTCGGTGGACCATGTCTCCGGATCCATCGGCCGCGGATAGAAGAACGGCTTTCCGCCCCGCGCCTTCTGCAGCAGGATTTTGCCGTCCTCCCGCCAACGCCGCAGGAAGGCGGCATTGTCCTGGTCTTCCCGCGGCTGCGGATAAGGTGCTTTTTCCGAACTCATTCTGCGGTCTCCAGCACGACGGCGGATGTGGAAAGGCCATGGCCGTAGCCGACCATTCCATAGCCGGACACCACGCCCCGGCACGCGCCCGGGGTCTGGAACGCCCCGGCTTCTCCGCGCAATTGGCGCACCGCCTCCACCAGTCCGATCATCCCGCCGGCAGCGCCGGCCTGTCCGCAGGACAGCTGGCCGCCATTGGTATTCACCGGGAACGACCCGTCGAACTGCATGGTCCGTTCCGCCAGGAAGCGGCTGACCTCGCCCTTGGCGCAGAAGCCCAGGTCTTCGAGCTGGATGGCCACCATGATCGGGTAGTCGTCATAGGCCTGCACGAACTGCATGTCTGCCGGCCCAAACCCGGCATCACCCCACAGCCGGTCCCGGAACAGCTCCCATCCTCCGCGCAGCGGAGCGATCTCCCCCGCCGGATGATTGTGCCGCTCATAGCCCGACAACACCTTCACCGCCTTGCCCCGGGGCGCCCGGTCCAGGGCGCCGACCACGACCGCTTCCGCACCCGGGCACGGCAGAACGCAGTCGTAAAGCCGGATCGGATCGGCGATGATCCGCGCATTCATGTAGTCTTCGATGCTCAGCGGCCCGCGCAGCAGCGCGTTCTCGTTCAGCCGGGCGCTCGCCCGCTGCCCCACGGCGATGCGCCCGAGATCCTCCCGCCGCGTCCCATAGGTCTCCATGTGCTTGCGCTGGATGATGCCGAACAGGCCGTTCGCGCCGCCGAAGCCGTTCGGGGTGCCGTAATTGATCAGCGCCTTGTTGAAATAGTCCATCAGCTTGAAATGGCCGCCGACGTCGTAATTGTCCGCCGCCAGGCACAGGACGGTCTTCGCGTCGCCCGCTTCCACCGCCCGGATCGCATTGATCACCGAGGCCACGGGTCCCGCCCCGCCGGCGGTCCCGAGATAGGCCCAGGACACGCTGATCCCGAATTGCTCGGCGAGTGTCACGGCATTGTCCGGCGGCAGCTCGAACGAGCACACGGCGATCCCGTCGATGTCGTTCTTCGTAAGGCCCGCCGAGGCCAATGCCCGCCGCGCCGCATCCGCCAGCAGCGCGATCAGGGTGCTGTCGCTCTTCTTCTTGTACACGGTCTCGCCGTAACCCAGGATCCCGATCGACTGCGCGGCGATTGAGGAGACGGCCATCAGATGATCCCCGCTTTGACCAGCGACTGGCGCTCGGCCGCGTTGAGCCCGAGCATTTCGCCGAACACCTCGTCATTGTGGAAGCCGGAATCTCGGCCGGTCCATCGGATCTGTCCCGGCGTGTCGCTGAGCCGTGGAACGGGTGCGGGCATCCGCATCGCCCCCAGCGTCTCGTCGAACAGCGTCGCGACCGCTTCCCGCGCCACCACATGGGGATGCGTCAGCACCTGTGAAATGTCGTGGATGACGCCGGCCACCACCTGATGCGACTCGAGAATGTCGACCGCGACATCCGTCGGCTGGAGGCGCATCCAATCCGCGACGATCCCGTCGATCGCATCCCGGTGCACCACCCGCTGCGCCATGGAGGTGAATCGCGCATCCGTCTTCAGCTCCGGTCGCCCCATCGCATCCGCCAGATTGTCGAAGATCCGCTGCGACCCGCAGCTGATCGCGATATGCCCGCCATCCGCCGTTGCATAGATATTGCGCGGCACGTCCTCTTCCATCTGGTTGCCGATGCGCGGCTTTCCGGCCCCGGTCTGGTCGTATCGGACCACCACCGACTCGATGATCCGCAACAGCGGCTCATAGAGGCTCACATCCACCACCTGCCCCAGGCCCGTGTGGCTTCGGTTGTGCAGCGCCACCATGGCTCCATAGGCTCCGAACAGCCCCGCCAGGTAATCTCCGAGCGGGAACGCTGAAACCATCGGCCCGCGGTCCGGAAAGCCAGTGAAGGATGCCAGGCCGCTGAAGCCTTCCGCCACCGTGGCGTAGCCGCCGCGCTCGCGATAGGGTCCGCTTTGGCCGAAGCCCGAGACCCGGACCCAAACCGTGCGGGGCATGCTCTCCCGCAGCACGGCAGGATCGAAGCCCCAGCGCTCCAGCGTGCCCGGCTTGAAGTTTTCAATGACGATGTCGCTGCGGGCGATCAGCTGCATTGCCACCTCGCGACCCTCGGGCTTCGAGATGTCCAATGTCACGAGCCTTTTGCCGCGGGATGTCGTCTTCCACCATAGCGGCTGGCCGTCCTTGTGGGGTGGCCACTCCCGCAAGGCATCCGGCTTCCCCGGCTTTTCGACCTTGATCACGTCGGCCCCGAAATCGGCCAGCATGCTGCCGACGAAGGGCCCGGCCAGCATGGAACCCAGTTCCAGGACCTTGATATCCGCCAGGGCTCCTGGCACCGGGGCCTTCGGTCTGACGTCTTCCGCAGCGTCGGTCATCGCTGGCCTCAACCGATCCGGAAGCCGCTTCCCAGCGGATCTTCGGGGTCGATGATGAACTGGTGCAGGCCCGTCATCCAGGCTGAACCGCTGATTTCCGGCACCCAGGCGTCATACTCGCCGACCTTCGTCTTCGACAGCATGCGGCCTCCGAACAATGAGCCGGTAATGCCCTCCGACACGATCGCCTCATCCTCTTTCATGAGGCCGTGGCTGATCATGATCGTCATCATGTGCGAAGTTCCGGTACCGCCCGGCGAACGGTCGAACGAGCCGTCCGAGAACACGTGGATGTTCTTGTAGAGCGCACCCGGTGCCCGCCCCGGTCCCCAGATGGTCACCAGGTCGACGGATTTGATATGGTCGAGCGTCGGGTGCTGCACTTTCATTTGCGCATTCACCGCGTGTCGGATGGCGAGCCCCGCCTTCACCAGCTTCTCGGTGTTCTCCGGCCCCACCTCGATCCCCAGGTTTTTGCCCTGGACGCCGGCGAAGAAGCTGCCGCCGAAGGCGATGTCGACCGGGACCGTGCCATAGCCCGGAACGTCGATCTGATTGTCGCGGCTATGCAGGAAGGCCGGAACATTGACCATGGCGGTCCTGACCGCGCGGCCGTTCTCGATGGTCACATGGGCTTCCACCAGGCCCGCCGGCATGTCGATTTTGATCTTCGTCACCGGCTCCGTCACCGGCACGAGGCCCGCTTCCACGCAGACGATGCCGATGCCGATCGTCCCATGGCCGCACATGTTGAGATAGCTGCCGTCGTGATCCACCCAGATGATGCCGAAATCGACTTCGGGCCGCGTCGCAGGCGCCATGACGGCCCCGAACATGCCCCGATGGCCGCGCGGCTCGCACATCAACGCGGAGCGCAGATGATCGAGATTGTTGCGCATGTAGTCGCGCTGCTCCAGCAGCGTCCGGCCCTTCAGCGGAATGCCGCTGACGATCAGCCGCGTAGGCTCGCCGCCCGTATGGGAATCGATGGTGGAAATGACGTGCTTGCTTCTCATGGGGTCAATCCTCGCTAGTTGGTTGCGGCCCGATCGATGCCGATGACGCGGTCGAGCGCGACGACGACGATGATGGCGACATAGATGGTAGTGGCGGATACGGCGGCGATCATTGGATCGACGTTGTATTGGATGTAGTTGAACAGCTTCACCGGGATGGGCATGAGGCTGGCGGTCGTGTTGAACATGCTGAGCTCGACATTGATCCAGGAGATGATGATCGCGAACAGCGAGCCCGCGATGATCCCCGGCTTGATCAGCGGCAGGGTGATCAGGAAGAAGGTGCTCACCGCCGACGCACCCAGGTCCTGCGCCGCTTCTTCGAGCGAATTGTTGAAGCCGGCGAGCGACGCCAGCGTCGTCCTCACGATATACGGGATGACCAGCACCACATGGCCCACATAGAGGACCCAGAAGGTGCGGGCGATCCCCGTCGACGTTCCGAACTGCAGCAGGGCCGCCCCGATCACGATCGGCGGCAGGATCAGAGGCGAGAGGAACAGGGCGGCAAGCGCTCTCGATCCCTTGAACTGTGCCCGGGTGAGCACCAGCGCCACTGGGACCCCCAGCACCACGGCCGTAGCCGTCGCCGAGACGGCGAGCCACCCGCTCAGCGCGAGCGAGTCGAGATAGGACCGATCCCCCAGGAACTGCGCATACCACTTGAGTGAGAAGCCCGCCGGCGGAAACTGCAGGAAGGCGCTGGCGGTGAATGATGTGCTGACGATGATCACCAGCGGCAGCGCCAGGAACAGGATGGTGATCCAGGCTGAAGCCGACAGGAGCATTTGGCCGAGGCTGGGCGCTCTCCGTTCCATGGTCTAACCTCTCGCCGCGCTGGGCTTTGAGCCCCGGTCGAGCACCAGCATGTAGAACACGACCAGGATGAGCGTGGTGACGAGCAGCACCACCGAGAGCGCGGCCCCGAGTTCGAAATTGAGGATCGCTCCATATTGCTGGAAGATCAGCATCGACATGACCAGCTCACGCCCGCCGCTCAGGATGCTCGGCGTCACATAGGCGCTCACCGTGAGGGTGAAGATGATCAGCGATCCAGCCACGACACCCGGCAGGCTCAGGGGAAAAGTCACCTTGAGAAAGGCGGTCCAGGCGTTGCAGCCCAGGTCGCGCGCGGCGTCTTCGAGGCTCTTGTCGATGTTCTGCAGCACGCTGGCGATGGTCAGCACCATGAACGGCAGCATGATGTAGACGAGGCCGAGGATGATGCTGAACTGTCCATAGAGCAGCGCGATGGGCCGGTCGATGATCCCCGCGCCCACCAGCGTGTCGTTGATCAGCCCTTTCCGTCCGAGGAGCACGATCCATCCGAACGCGCGCACGATGTTGCTGGTGAACAGCGGCGTGATGATCACGATATACATCAGCCGCCTGACCCAGCGGCTCTCGATCCGCCGCACGATGTAATAGGCCAGGGGATAGCCGATGATGAAGCAGCACACCGTCACCCAGAGGGACAGCCGAAAGGTGTCGAACAACGTCGCCCAGTAATAGCCCTCGCCGAAGATCTTGGCGTAATTGTCGGCCGCCCAGGCGCCGTCCTGTGTCTGGAAGCTCTGGATGACGATGAGGATGAACGGCACGATGAAGAAGGCGAGCAGAAAGGTCACCGGCGCGCAAAGCAGTGCAAGGACCCATTTGCGCGACAGCTGCATTATTTGTCCTCGAGCGTGATGGCCAGCCCCATCAGCGGCACATGCTGCTGGCAGCCATACATGTCGCTTTCACCGAAGGCCCCTTGCGCCTTTCGCTTGAGCGTCACTTTGATGGCATTCGCCATGTCGACGGCGAACAGCGAGGAGATCCTCTCCTCCGGTATGCCATAGGCCCCGGCGACCGAGGCCTCGGTCACCGACTTGCTGTCCCGAACGCGGCGATAGGTCTCCGCGTCGTCGAACAGGATGTCGAGAGTGATCCTGTACGGGCCGGCATTCTTGCTGCGGATAATGGCCGCGAGATCCTGAAGGGGAACGGTACGGGTCGGCATCAGAGGTCCTCGATCTCGACGGGGAACAGCTCCATGGGCGAAGCTGTCTTCATCAGATGATAGGCGGAGAACTCGTAGACGGCGCCGCCGTCGAGCTCCGATGGCGAATACGGAAACGCGAGATTGCCCGAGGTGTTGAACTGCCCGGGATGGTGCCGGTGCAGCAGCTTGCCGCTGAGATGGTGGCAGGCGCCATGGGCGGTGGCCTGGTCTGCTGCGAGCACGTCCATGACCAGGCCGATCTCCGTCGACTGCATGTTCCGCTTTGGCTCCAGCTCCTGCATGACGCCGTCCCGGCCATAGACATGGAAGGTGATCTTCAGGTCCGGCCGGCCGAAATAATCCAGCGTCTCCTGCCGTGATCCCGTCAGCAGATGGTCCAGATGCGCGATCGTGGTCGGACACCGGATGCCGGCCACCGAGATGCTGCGGAACCCGAGGCGACGTGCCCCTTCGAGCTTCACCCAATACTCGGGTGTCATCGTCGCCCGGGCGCCCGAGACCTTTACGCGGCGATCGCCGTCGGCGACGAATTTGCAGGCGGAAAGATCGAGTTCATGGCCGGGGCCGCCTTGCTGGAACGGGTTCTCGCGCTCATAGAGCGAATGCGCCGCGACCGACTTCACCGACGCCCGACGCTCCAGGGAGCCGGGCTCCAGGACGAAGTGGTCGTCATGCACCTCGCCCATCATCACGTCCATGGCGAACGGCTCGGCGGAAAAGGCGCCGCATTCCAGGATTTTTCCCATATGGATGGAAAGCGCCAGGTCGGCCCCGCGCCACACGGGGAAAGCGGCGATCGTCGAGTCGTCGCAGGCCCGTCCCGCGATGATGACGTCCGCGCCCTCGTCGAGCGCCTTGCAGATCGGCTCGTGACCCATCTGCGCCACGAGCGCGTTCGTGTCCTGGAGGTCGGCCTCCGTCAGCGGCGTCTCCGCTTCGAAGTCTTGGACTTCGCCGTTCCGGACGGCCCGTTTCGCCCGCTCGATGGGAATGTCCGAATAGATGGCGCCAAGCCGGAATTTCAGCCCTGTCTCCCGGGCGATCTCCCTGACGATGTCCAGCGTCCAGTCCACATGGGCGCCGGTCCCGGCACCGCCCGCGCTCCCGACGATCAGCGGAATCTTTGCCCGCCGGCTCGCCTCGATCAGATCCGTCAATTCCCGCTTCATGGCGAAACGGGACACCAGCGGCTCGCCGGCTCCCAGATAATGCGGGCCGGGATCGGTCGAGCCCGCATCCACCGCGATGACGTGAGGGGACAGCGACATGCCTCGCTTCAAGGCTTCGGCGCCAAAGCCATAGCCGAGAGTGCCGGTGGGCGTGAGGACGGTGATGGGTGCGGTCATAGGGGTGTCCGTTGCTTCAGTCTCAAATTAGGCATCGAGGACTCGGCCGCGATCGCGCTGCCAATGGATGGTCAGCCGATGGCCGGGCTCCAGGGACGCTCGCTCTTCGAACTTTGAAGGCTGGAAGACCAGCGGCTGGTCACCCCCGAAATCCGCATGGATCCGAGTTGCTCCGCCGAGAAACACCCGCTCGAGGACCGTGACGTCCAGTCCGACATGGTTCTCGTCTGGTGCGGGCCCCACCTCGATATCCTCGGGCCGGATCATCACGACCTTCTTCGCACTTCCGTTCGCCGTGTAGGGCAGCACGTCTGTTGTACCGTCGAGCCGCAATCCGTCTGTCGCGTTTGTGGCGTTGAGCAGGTTGGCCTCCCCGATGAAGGACGCGACGAAACGGCTGTTCGGAGCGCGATAGATGTCTTCTCCCGAGCCGGTCTGGATGATCAGCCCTTCATTCATGACCGCGATCCGGTTGGCCATGACCAGCGCTTCCTCTTGGTCATGCGTGACGAAGATGAACGTGATGCCCAGTCGTGCCTGTAAATGCTTCAACTCGAGCTGCATTCGCTTCCGCAGCTGCAGGTCGAGGGCCCCGAAGGGCTCGTCCAGCAACAGCACCCGCGGCTTGTTGATCACCGCCCTGGCGAGGGCGACCCGCTGCTGCTGGCCGCCGGAAAGTTCGTTGGGGAAGCGCTCCTCGAACCCGCTCAGTCCCACGAGTTCGAGCGTTGCTTTGACCTCCCGCTCGATCTCGGCCGCGTCCTGGCCGCGACGCTTCGGCCCGAAAGCCACGTTCCGCCCCACATTCAGATGCGGGAACAGCGCGTAGTTCTGGAAGACCGTGTTCACCGGCCGCTTGTTCGGCGGCAAGCCCATCATCGGCGTGCCGTCGATGGTGATGCTTCCCTCGCTGGGGTCGATGAAACCCGCGATGAGCCGAAGCAGCGTTGTCTTTCCGCAGCCGCTGGGACCGAGCAAGGCGACGAACTCGCCTTGCCCGATTTCCATGGAGATGCCCTTGAGCGCGGCAAAGGTTCCGTAGCGCTTGACCACGTTGTCCACGCGGATCAAGCAGTCGGAGGAGGCGGACACGATGGGGCGCTCCTTAATCCGCGATCACTTGCGCGCGATTTCCTTGTTCCAGATATCGGTAATCGCCTGGCGCTTGGCGTTGATGGCTGGCCAGTCGATCCGGGCAAGATCGGCAATGGTCCCATCGCCCCAGGGCATCCGGGACTTCGCCTTTTCCGAAAGCTCGACTCCCTTGGTGGCCGGGCCGACATAGAGCTTTTCCGACAGGCATTTGGCCTGCTCTTTGCCGATGGCGAAATCGACCAGCTTCTCTGCAGCCTCTGTCTTCTTCGTCCCCTCGACGATGTGCACGCGGATATCGCCGCTGGGCGCACCCTCCTTGGGCGGAGAATAGGAGATCGGCAGTCCCTTGTCGGCCAGCGACCAGGCGGCACTGGCATAATGCCCGCCGACGATCACTTCGCCGCTCTGAAAGCTGTTCGTCGCAGCACCCGAGCTATCGAAATAGGAGGAAACCTTCCACTCTTTGTACTTGTCGATGGCCGGTTTGAAATTGTCGAGGTCGCCCCCCGCCAGCTTGTTGATATGCACGAAGAGCGGCACGCCCATGGCGTTGGCCGGGCTCGGCACCGTGGAAGCGCCGTCGAATTCGGGCTTCGAGAGATCCCACCAGGAGGTCGGTGCCGGCTTGACGTCTTCGGTGTTGTAGACCAGGCCGAGCGAATAGAAGCCGGTCGACAGACCGTAGACCTTGCCGTCCTTGGACTTGTAGACGCCTTCCGTCTCCATGTTTGCCATGTTGGGGATCTTCGCAGGATCCAAGGTCGCGACGACCCCTTCCTCTCCGGCGAGCTCTGAGACACCGCCGTCGATCCATGCGACGTCGATCGCTGGATTACCCTTTTGTTGGCGCAGCTTGGCGAGCGTCACCGTGGATGTCCCTGGGTCCGGCGTCACGGTGATCCCGGTGGCCGCCGTGAAGGGCTGCAGGATGCACTGGGTAATGCCTTCGCCCCATTCGCCGCCATAGACGGCAACGGTCAGTGCTTCTTGAGCGGTACTCGGCTGTAGGAAAGTAACGGCGCTGGCGAGCAGCGTAGCAGCAAACACAGTTCTTTTTTGTAGGACTCTCATCATTAAGTCTCCCTGTCCCCGGCTCAACGGAAAGTTCCAATCCGACCAGTCTGTTGTTGACCTCTATTCCTGTCAAATGACAAGTTTTCGGTTTACTATTCCCTGGGGTTATTCCGCTTGGGGAGGCGGCATCGTGAATATGCGCCAGTTGGAGGCCTTCAGAGCGGTGATGGAGACGGGTTCGGTGACCCGTGCCGCGACGACCCTGCACGTCTCTCAGCCTGCGGTGAGCAAGCTGCTTGCAGCTCTGGCGCGGGAATGTGGCTTCGATCTGTTTCGTCGCCGGAGTAACCGCCTCTTTCCGACGTCGGAGGCGATGGCCCTGTTTGGTGAGGTCGAACGTGTCTTCGTCGGGGTGGAAAAGGTCTCCCGCTTCGCCGGGGATATCCGCGACATGCGGTTTGGTCAATTGTCCATTGCGTCCTTCCCGGCCATCACCACCCGTTTTCTGCCCAAGATCATTGTCCGCTTTCGCGAGACCTATCCTGGCACGGCTGTCTCGCTGGTCAGTCGCAGTTCCCGGGCACTCGTTGACTGGATCGCAGCCCAGCGTGCCGATATCGGCATCGGTCTGATGACCGTTGAAGTGGCCGACATTGAGTTCCAGCCACTGGGATCCTTTGACGGTGTCTGCGTGCTTCCTCCCGGCCATCCCCTGACCGCGAAGGATGTCGTACATGTTCACGACCTGGACGGTGTCCCCTTCATCGAAATCGGCGCTGATGATCGCTCACGCGCCCGCGTCGATCGCGCCTTCGAAGGCGTGCGAATCCACCGCAACAACATCATAGAGGCCCAACAATCGGAAGCCGCCTGCGCTTTCGTCGCTGCGGGAGCGGGGGTCTCGGTGGTAGAGCCCTTCAGTGCCTCGGGATTCAGGGATGATGAAATCGTCGTGCGCCCCTTCCGCCCCCGCGTCACCTTCGATCTGTGGCTGATGCTGCCGACACTCCGCCCCCGCGCTCAGATGACGGATGTGTTTGTGAGCACGCTGCGCGAGAGTTTGGCGAGCTTCTCGGCCAGTTTCCCTCCGGGGAGAGGCTAGGCGTCCGGCTTGAGGAAGGCTGCAAGATGCGCCGCCACCGCCTCCGGTGCGTCCTCCATCAGGAAGTGGCCACCCCCCTCGATCAGTTTCAGCTCGACGCCACCGAGAATGCCCTGAAGGCGCCGCGCCTGGTCCACCGGGATCCACGTGTCATCGGTTCCCCAGATGATCAGCGCCGGCACATCCAGCGGTCCCAACTGGCTCTCGAGCCTATCCGTGTAGCGGGGATCGATCTGCGCGACCCTGTTATACCAGATGGCTTGTCCGTCGGCGCCGCTGAAGGGCTGGGTATAGGCCTGGAAGGCTTCGTCCGAGATCGGCTTGAACGTCGTTGAGCGCACCCGCGTCGCCAGGATCTGCTCGTAGATCCAGGTCGGCATCGTGCGATAGGCCTCGATATATTTCTGTGCATGCAGCGTGGCCGCCGTCACGCAGGGATTGAGCATGGCGGCGCTGACGAAGGCGATCCGCTCGTAACGGCATCCCTCGTCGTAATAGGCGATCATGCCGTAGCTGTTGGCGATGTCGTGCAGCACGATGGCCGGCCGTTCGAGCCGCCATTCCTCCAGCAGCAGTTTCAGGATGCGCGCCTGGCGGGGATCGCTCACATCCAGGCCGTCCCGCTTCTCGGAGGCCCCCTGCCCCGGAAGGTCGTAGAGATAGACGGTCCGCGTCTCCGCCAGCTTCGGCGCCACGTCGCGCCAGATGAAGGAATGGCTGGGAAATCCGTGAACCAGGACGACGGGAGGTCCGGACCCCATCACCTCATAGGCCACCTCGACCCCGTGGACCCGCGCGCGCTTCGTCATCTCCCAACGGCCAGGCATCACCAGCTCCGACATTGTTCAAGACTGAGGTCGCCAAGGTGTCGCCTTGGAGGGGTCTTTGCAAGCCCCTCCATGCAGGCATCAGCGCTTTTGATCAATCGCGTTCGGCAGGTGTCTCGGGGCCTGCTCCGCGACGACGAGGGGCGTCAGGACTCGTCGAGACTGTCGAGAAAGGCGAGCAGATGACGGGCCTCTTCCACCCCATGCGAGAAAGGGAGGCCGTGGCGCACACCGGGAACAACGCGCAATCGCGTGTTCTTCGCCAGTTCCTTCAGCTCCACTCCATGGGCCACCGGGACGAACGGGCTGGAGTCCGGAAGAGTGACGGAGACTGGCATTTCGAGGCTTTTGAGCGCCTCGGTCAGATCCGATTGCGCCAGTACCCCGCCGAGTCCCATCGCCACATGCGGCCTCGTCCTTGCCTGCTCCTCCTGGAACCATGTGAGCGCCCTTGCCTCCCCCGCACCGTCCGCGAAACGGTTCTCCATCATCCGGCGGCTCCAGCCTTCTGCACCGCCCTCCGCGAACTGCGTCCGCCAATAGGCCAGCTCTCCCAGGCCTTTCCCCTTGAAGGATGCATTGGAGATCGACACCGAGGCGACCCGCTCGGGCCGCGCCACGGCCGCCGCCAGCACGATGGTGCCGCCCATGGACTCGCCCATGAGATGCACTCTCTCGACGCCCGCGCCGTCCGCCACCTCCCAGAGGTCTGCCACCATCTCGTCCATGGACCAGACATGGTCCTCCGCGGGCACGGCCGACTGGCCGAAGCCTCGCATATCGAAGCGAACGACACGGTGGCGGGCGGCGACGATCGGCACCCACTCCGCCCAGATGTCCATGTTTGTGCCGATGCCGTGGTTGAACAGCACGGGAAGAGTGTCTCTGGCCCATGGGGCGCGGCAATCGCTGACGGAAAAGTGCAGTCCGCCTTTGGTCCTAGGCATTTTCGCGTGTCCTTTCCAGGTCGACCATTCCGTCATTGTTTTCTTGCAGCTGCCGCCGCTGGATTTTTTGTGTCTCGGTCCTGGGAATGCTGGCCACGAACTGGACATAGCGGGGCAGCATGAAGTCGGCGATGCGTCCTTTGAGGAAGCTGCGGATGCTGTCCGGCGGAAACGCCCGCTTCGCCACGACCACGGCCTTGATCTCCTCGCCGAAGATGGGATCCGGCACCGCGACGACCGCAGCGTCCTCGATGTCCGGATGGTCCAGCAGCGCGGTCTCGAGTTCGAACGGGGAAATGTTCTCCCCGCCGCGCCGTATGATCTCCTTCAGCCGCCCGAGAAAATAAAGGTAGCCATCGTCGTCGAGCTGCCCGGCATCACCGGTATGGAACCAGAAATTTCGCGAGGCCTCCCAATTGGCTTTGGGATTGTCCCAATATCCCAGCAGCAGGGTGAAGGGCGCCTTCGGCCGCACCACGATCTCCCCCGGCGTCCCCGCTGCCACGGGCTTGTCCTCTTGGTCGAACACCTGCACGTCCATGTCGGGGCGGATCGTCCCGCAGGAGCCGAAGCGGTAGTTTTCCGAGCTGTTTCCGGTGACCCAGCCCCCGACCTCTGTCATGCCGTAAAGTTCGTGCGGAGTGATGCCGAACCGCTCCTGCATCGCCCGCCACACATCCGGCGGACAGCCGCCGCCCACGCAGCGCGTGATCGAGTGGTCGCTGTCCCCCTCCCGGAGGCGGCTGGTGAGCATGGCCAGCACCGTGCCCACATAGGTGAACATCGTGCACTCGAAGCGCCGCGCGTCCTCGAAGAAAGTGCTGACCGAGAACTTCGGCCGGATCACCAATGTGCAGCCGACTTCCAGCGCCGACATGACGGCATACATCTGCGGATTGGTATGGAACAGCGGCAGGAACACCATGATCCTGTCGCTCTCGACGATGTTGAGGAAGCGCGACATCCACAGCCCGCTCGCGATAAACGCCTCGTGGCAATTCAGGACGCCCTTGGGCAGCCCCGTCGTCCCCGATGTATAGATGATGCTGAGCGGGTTGGACCCCTGCCCCTCGTAAGGAGCGGCGGGCGCAAACGCCGTTGCACGGGCGAACAGATCGGCCTCGTCCTCGAAAACGATGACCGTCCGCCCCTCCAGGACCGGTTCCAGGTCCGCCCGCTTGGCCTCGAGCAGGGCGCGCTCGACGATCACCGCCTTTGCACTGCATTGCGTGACCGAATACCGCAATCCCTCTCCGACGAGCCCCGTATTGAGCGAAACCGTCACGGCCCCGAGATTGGCGAGACCGAACCAGGCCACCAGGAACGCAGGGCGGTTTCCGCAGAGCAGGGCGACATTGTCGCCCTTCCCGATCCCCTGAGCCTGCAGCAGCGAAGAGGTCCGCAGCGAGAGATCGCAGAGTTCGGCCCAGGTCAGTTCCATCTCGTCGAAGACGACGGCGACCTTCGAGCCGCGCGTTTCCGCCTGCTGCACCAGCTTCCGCGACAGCGTCGTCATTAGGTCGGCTTCTTTGCTGGTGTCAGGCCGGACAGCGGCAGGAGCATCTTGGCGATGGTGTTTTTCAGGATCTCGTTTGATCCGCCTGCAACTTCATAGGCCTTGGCATCCCGGAGATAGCGCCCGAACGGAGCATTTTCCATGATCCCGTAGGCCCCGCAGATCTGCGCGGCCTGGGTCGCGACGGCTGTGGCCACCACGGAGGCCTTCAACTTCGCTTCGCTGCTCCACCGCGACACCTGCTGCTTGGTCCCCAGCGCCTCGGTGGCGCGATAGATCAACAGCCGTGCGGCGTCGATCTCCGTCAGCATGTCGGCGAAATACCATTGGATGCCCTGGAATTCGAGGACCCGCTGGTCGAACGCCACGCGATCTCGCGCAAAGATCAGTGCTCCTTCGAACGCGGCGCGCGCGATCCCCAGGCTGATGGCCCCCGCCAAGGTGCGCGAATGGTTCAGCACCGTCGCGGCTTGCCGCACCCCCTTGCCCTCTTCGCCGATGAGATGGTCAGCCGGCAGCCTCACCTCATCGAAGACGACATTCATGTGCGGACCGTTCCGCAGCCCGAACGTTGCGGAATTCTCGCCCTCATAGATGGAGACGCCCTTGGCGTCCCGCGGCACGGCGAAGACCGAAACGCCGACATCCGTCTGGGCGAGAATGATGAAGAACTCGGCCGCCGACCCCGAGGTGATGAAATGCTTCTCACCCTGGATGACCCATTCCTCGCCATCCTTGCGCGCTTTTGTATCCAGCTTGCGGATGTCGCTGCCATGGCTCGCCTCGGTCAGCGCATAGGAGGACAGCAGCCCCTCGGCGAAGGCGGGCAGATAGCGCCGTTTGACGCTGTCGCAGCCGAAGGTCCGGAGCATCGTCTGCGCCTGGAAGATGGTGATGAGCGAAACGCCCACGGCGGCACTCGCCACCGCCACCTCCTCGCACACCGCCGCTGCATGCAGATAGGTCAATCCCTCCCCGCCGAATTCTGGCTCCAGCACCACGGTGCTGTAGCCCTGCTTCGCTAGGTCCTTCATGATCTCGACGGGATAGATGTCCTCGCGGTCGATCCGGTCGCCCTCTGGCGCGATCACGCGCGCAACATAGCTGCGGATCTTCTCCACATAGGCCTCGTCCACCAGCGCGGGCCACAGGGACGCGCTGTCGACGGGAAGGGTGCCTTGCATCATCGTCCGTAATCCATTGTTTGGGGAAGCCATGTGGCGAGATCCTGCCAATAGGCGACGGCGTACATCATCAGGATCATCATCACGACATAGGGGATGATCGCCTTGGCCATGCTCTCGAACGGGATCTTGCCGATCTGCGAGACGGTGAACAGGTTGATGCCCACCGGCGGCGTGATCTGTGCGACTTCGATTGCCAGCACCACGAAGATGCCGAAGGCCAGCGGGTGGATCCCCGCCGCCATGGCGACCGGATAAAGGATCGGGATCGTGATCAGCATCATTGAAAGCGCTTCGAGGAACATGCCGAGGATGAGGTAGAAGACCACCATCACCGTCAGCACCCCGAAGAAGCCGAGGCCCGACCCGGCGATCACCTCCGTCAGCGCCTGCGGCACCCGGGTGACCGTTAGGAAATGTGTCATCAGGGCCCCGAAGGCGACCAGCATCAGGATCATCACCGACGCATGTGTGGCCGCAAGCCCGGCCTTCACGAACTGCTGCCATCCGAGCGTCCGCGTCACGAGCCCGACCATCACCGTATAGACCACGGCGAGGGCGGCGACTTCGGTGGCCGTGGCGACGCCCGTATAGATGCCCGCGAAGATCAGGATCGGCAGCAGCAGGATCGCGCCTGCATCCAGGGTCGCCTTCAGGATGTCCTTGACGCTGGCCTGCTTGGCGTCTGGATCGCGCGGATTCATGAAGATCGTATAGACCGCCATGATCAGGGCGAGCATGACCCCCGGAATGACCCCGGCGACGAACAGCGCGCCGATCGACTGGTCGGTGAGCACCCCATAGAGCAGCAGCGCGATCGACGGTGGAATGAGGATGCCGAGCGTGCCGCCGCCGGCGATGAGCCCGCCGGATCGCGCCAGCGGGTAGCCGTTGCGCGTCAGCACCGGTATGGCCACGAGCCCGATGGTCGCCGCCGTGGCGACGCTGGAGCCGGAAATGGCCGCAAAGATCGCACAGGCGATGACCGTCGCAACGCCCAATCCGCCGCGGATTCCAGAGACGAGGGATGCCGCGAAGGCGAACAGCCTGTCGGACAGCCCCGTCTGTTGCAGCAGCGTCCCTGCGAGAATGTAGAGTGGCACGGCCAGCAGCACGAAGCTGTTGAGGGCGTTATAGGCCCCGAGCGCCGCATCCTGCAGCAGGTTCGATCCGCCGAGCAGGTAGTTGCCGAGGAGGGCGCTCACCCCCATGGCCACGAACACCGGCACGCTGCAGGCAAGACAGATGAGGAAGAAGACGATGACGCCTATGGCAATGGTCATCTTAGATCACTTCTCCCGATCCCGCTGTGTCGCGGAAGGCGCTGCCATGCATGAAGACCATGAGCAGATCACGCAAGGTTGCGAGGCAGAGAAGCACCCCGCCCACCACCAGCATCCCTTGCAGCAGCCACATCGGGACCTGCAGGATCGTGGAACTCTTGAAGTTCAGCATCCAGGAGAACGAGACCAGCGTCCACGCCCCATAGGTGAAGCCGATGGCGAAGGCGAAGCTCAGCGTAAGGGCGAACACATCCAGGACCACGCGGACCCTTGGTGGGCAGAGGTCTCGCAGGAACGTCACCCGGAAATGCCCGTCGACTCCCTGCGTCGCGCCGATCCCGATGAACGCCATGGCGATCATCAGATAGATGCTGACCTCGGCGGCCCAGAGCGTGGGAATGCCGAGGCCGCGAAGGATCACGTCATAGGTCACCGTGAAGGCCAGCAGCCAGGTGATCAGGGTGGCCAGATGGCCTCCCCAATCGCCGAGACGCTCCAAGACCCTCACCACCGGTGAGGGGGGCCTTTCCGGATCGACCATCGTTATTCCTTGGCTTCAATCAGGGCCGAGACATCCGAGCTGAGCCCGGCCAGGGTGCTCTTCAGGAGCGGGGCTGTGGCCTCCTTCCAGGCTGCGAACTCCGGCATGTCAGGCGTCAGGATGGTCACCTCCAACCCGCGATCCCGATAGGCCTTCGTGAGCTGGTCGATCTCTGCGATGATCGCCTTCCGGTTGGAGTGGCTGGCCTCGTCGACGGCCTTTTCCAGCGCCACCCGGTCTTGCTCGGGCAAGCCTTCGATCCATTGCTTGTTCGCAGCCCAGCCCATCATCGTGGTGCCGAGGAAGGATGCCGGCACGAGCACATGCTTCGACACCTCATACATGCGCTGGCTGTCGACGCCCTGGAAGCCCAGAATAGCGGCATCGACCGTCCCATATTGCATCGCTGAATAGACGTCGGCGAAGGGGATCGTCACGGGGGAACCGCCGAACGAGCGCACCGCTTCCGCCTGCCCTTCGGAGAACACGCGCACTTTCTTGCCGGCGAAGTCCTGCGGCGTCTTCAGCGGCACCTTCGACACCACTGCGGGAGGTCCGAGATCCGCCAGGCCGAGAAGTTCGCTGTTCTTCTCCTCGAACTTCGTCTTCAGCACGTCCATGAGGCCGTTCGGCTTCTCGATGATTTCATCGAGCTGCGCCATGGTGAGGCCCGTCGGCGCGTCCATGATCTTCGTGTCCGGCACGGTGCCCGACCAGCCATTGACGGTGATCCAGCCGAACTTCACCTGGCCCATGGGAATGCCCACCGGCATGTCCTTGTCCTGTGCCAGCTGGCCGCCCGGAAAATGTTGCAGCACGATCGTATTGGGCTGTTCCTTCTTCAGCGCCTCCTCCAGCGCCGGCACGAATTGACGGACGCCGATATGGTTGGCGCCGCCCCATGTCGCGAGCGGGACCGTCGTCTCTTGCGCCTGCGCCGAAAAGCTCGCCGTGACCAGCAGCATCGTCGCGGAAATGCCGGCCGCAGCCAGCCCCTTGAAGCGTCTCATTCCTTCTCCTCCAAATTTTCTGTCTTGGGATTATTTGCCGTCGAAGCGCTTGACCATGCGGGTCGCGGTATAGACGAGGACCGCCTCGCTCTTCTGGTTCACCACGGTGTTGATCGCCGTGACGATGCCGCGCCCTGGCTTCGAGGTGGGGCGGGCTTCGGTGACTTCGCACTCCACATGGATGGTGTCGCCGGCAAAGACCGGTTTGTTGACCTTCAGCTCCATGCCGAGAAATGCGAGCCCCGTATGCTGCATGACGGATTGCATGAGCAGCCCTTCGGCGAAGGAATAGACCAGCGCGCCGGGGGCAAGCCGCCCTTTGATCAGCGACTCCTTCTCGAGATAGTCGAGATTGGTGAACAGCACCTCGAGCATGCCGGTGATGCAGACGAAATTCGTGATGTCCGCTTCGGTGACGGTCCGGCCGACGGTCTTGAACCGGCGTCCGAGCGTCCATTCCTCGAAGGGAATGCCGAGCCCGACCGTCGGCAGATCTGCCGACCCCTGTGTAACCTGCATACGCTCTCCTGGACTGAATCCGGGCCGCTTTCTGCAGCCTTCTTGTTCACAATGATGAACCCAGGATACAAGCTGGTGAATTACTCCGTCAAGCCACACTTGCGGAGGGGCTCGGCTACTCCTCCTCGCCAGCCATGAATCGCTCGATCTCCGCCTGCAGCGAGGCGACGAGATCTGCAACGCGATCCTCCGTGCGATAGGCTGGACCGGCCACCATCAGACAATATTGGCGGTCCTTGAGTGGCACCGGGACGGCGATGCCGAGCAGATCTGGAGAATAGCCGTTATTGTTCAGAAACCAGCCGCGTTCCATGGAGGCGGCGATGTCCGCTTCGACGTCTTCCGCCGTCATCAAGGCCCGTGGTGCAAAACGGATGTAGTCTGATTTTCTCAAGACGGCGGCGCGCTCTTTTGCCGAGACCATCGACAGCAGGGCTCTTCCGGCCGAGGTCGCATGCAGGGGGACTCTCTGCCCGACCTGGGCGAAATAACGAATGGGTGAGCTTGACTCCACCACCTCGACGAAGACGGCGCTCATATGCGAAAGCGCCGCAAGCACGGCCGTTTCCCCGGTCTGTGCCGCAATGTTTGAGACCATGATGCGCATGTCCTCTGACAGCGGTCCATCGGCCACGATTTCGTGTGCGAGCTTGAGCAGGCGGCGTGTCGGATAATATCCGGCGCGGAATTTTGGCTCGTACAGCAGCCCGCTTTTGCTCAGCGTCTCGATGAGGTTGAAGGTGCTCGATCGCGGCCAGCCGAAATGATCCGCAATTTCAGAAAGAGTAGCGGGCCGCCGGTGCTCCGAGAAATATTCGAGGATTTGAATGGCGAATTGAACCTGTTTGACGATCATGAAGCAGGCTGGTCTCCGAAGACGGTCCGAAAGCTGTACCTTGCCCTCAGGCACCGGCGAAAGCTTTTTGGCGATGGCGGGTCACTGCGAAAGATGTTTTCGCACTGTCTCCTGAACACAGGATGGGAACCCGTTTGAGGAAATCACGTTTACTCGGCAAGCCGCGCCATGCCGGGCAGTCATGGCATCAGCTGTAATCGTCAAACACAGCTCGGAACCCCGCTTCGGCGGGGTTCTTTGATTTCGCCTATCCGGGCGACGCGCTCCAGGTGCATTTGTTCTCGCCCTGGTGTCTCCAATCCTCCCAGAAATGCTCGTCGAGATGCGGGACGATTGTGTAATACGCAGTGTGTTGGCCGGGATGCAGCACGAGAGGGACATTTGCGACTTTGAAGTCCCACGGCAGCAGCTGCATCGTATACGGAGTGAGGGGAATCGAGATGGCGCAGGTGGCGGAGACAATTACCGGCCCATCCCACTGCGTCCGCTCCACCATGATCACGAGATCACCCTTCTGCGACCGTGGCACGCGCCCGTCGAGCAGGCACACCTGAAGCTTCGCATATTGCGACGTGAAGACCGTGAACTCTGGTGTCCGGCAGGTCATCGCCGGACTTCTCGTCGTTACGCTTTTCGAGAACGCGAAGGCGCCGCCGCTCAGGCAGGAAACCGCGAGGACCACCAGTCCGAAAACTCTCCACATCGCCCATTGCTCCATACGGTGGCCCACCCTGTCCGATTCGATCGAGCAGGAAGTCGATCTTGCCATCATAGGCAATGGAAGGAAAAGCTTCCATTGGTTTGCTCGCTCCCTAGACCTCCACCGGCTGGAGCAGGGAATCATCGGACGCCGACGCGACGAGGTTTCGTCCCGCCTTCTTGGCGCGATAGAGCGCATTGTCCGCACGCTTCACCACAGCATCGATATCCGCATCCCCCGACGCGCATTCGGCGACGCCGATGCTGACAGTGACGGCGATCTGCGCCCTGTCCACGGCAATGGCGAGATCGGCGATCACTTCGCGCAGCTGTTCAGCCAGGACGCAGGCTTGCGCCAGTCCCATCGCCGGCAGCAGCAGGGCAAACTCTTCGCCGCCGAATCGCGCCATCAGGTCGCCCTGACGGATGCCCGCGCCGATCGCCTTCGCGACGGCCCTCAGCACTTCGTCTCCGGCGGGATGTCCGTAACTGTCGTTGATCGCCTTGAAGTGGTCGATGTCCAGGAGCAGGAGCGACAGCGGTTGTCGGGTCCGCCGTGCATTGCTGATTTTCTGCGCTGCCACCTGATAGAACTGCAGCCGGTTCGGGGCGCCTGTTAACATGTCGTGATGGGCGATGTGGTCGAGCGAGGCATTGGCTGCCGTGAGTGCGCGGGTCTTCTCGGCATTCACCAAGGCCAGCGAGACCGAGGTTGCGAGCGACCCGAGCAGCGCCCGTTCGAGCCGCCCGTCGCTCCTGGCTGTCCCGATGACGATTGACAGCACCCCGAGCAGCCGCTCGTTTGCCGTGAGTGGCAGGTGGATCGCTTCACCTTCCGCCCGTTGCTCGATGAACTCGCGGCCATTGCTGATGACGAAATTCACCGGATGATCCCGGTCCCGACTGAAATCCGGCATGGCATGGCCATCCGATCCGACGCGTCGGATGTCCCCCTCCTGGGATTCGAGAAGATGGATCGCGACCTCGATCGCCCCGATGATCTCCGGCAGTCTTTGCGCCAGGATCTGGTTGACCTTGGCGACATCCAGGCTGGCGCTGAGCTCCTGCCCCACGGCACCGAAGAGCTTGAGCGCCTCGTCTGACCGCTTGCGATCGGAAATGTCGTAGAAGAAGAAGGCGACGCAGGGATTGTTGTCGAATTCGATGGGGCTCGTGGACATGAGCACCCACACGACGCCGCCATCCACCCGCAGCAGCCGCGTCTCCACGTCGCGCAGTCTGTTGCCCGCCCGCGCCTCAGCCAGGGCAAGCCGAAAATGCTCGTGATCGAGGAACACGTCAGTGGGCGTGACGCCGCCCATATTGATCTCGGTCGAACGCCGTAATGCCGCCATTGGCGCATTCGCGAAGTAGCATTTCTCCGTCCGGTCGGCGACGATCATGATGGCCATCGGCGAATAGGTCAGGAGGTCGCGGACATTCCGCTCCATCCGCGCCAGAGCCCCTTCGGCCACGGCCATTTCCCTGGAGATCTGCGCGATTTCCTTCGACTCGCTGCTCGGCGCTCTGCCGACGGCGGGCCAGCTCGCGAGTCCGGGAAACGGGATGTTCCCGCAGGCGAAGCCCATGACCCGGTCATTGTCGTCGACATAGGGCAGCAGATAGCGGCACCATGTCGTCGAAACCAGCTTGGGCGCCGAGACCACCTCGCTATAATGCGGCTTGCGGTAGACGGCTGCCGCATAATAGCTGGCGGCAAAGAAGATCGAATAGGGCGCATGCTGTGCCAGGGTGCCCACCGTCGATCCCGCTTGGCTCCCGCCGGCATGGAAGGCGAGCTCCTCACCATAATGCCGGTAGTCCAGATCCGTTTGGTCCGCCCAGAAATCCAGCACCATCATGACCGCGGCTGCGTCGCCGAAATCCTCGATCCTGCACCGCGAGATATGCGGCAGCTCAGCCCCGTCGCGGTGCTCGTTCCAGACCCGGTTCATGGTGGCGAACCGCGGGTCCGGCAGGTCCAGGACCACGGGGTTCCAGCACGTCAGAGGGCGCCGGGTTGCAAAATTGCTCAGGATGTCTTCGACAGGCGTGAAATCCTCCGAAATCCACGCGGCCACGAGCCGACGCATGATCAGCCGCTGTGCCTCGGTGAACTGAGACTTGCGCGTCAATGTGAATTTTCCCAGCCTTGCCCCACTCGGACGGCTGGTGCATGCCGGCAGGCAAGTCCTGCTCTGGCCTTGTAAGCGATGAGACCTGCCCCGGTGTCGCTAGCCGCCCGAGCAACAGAATAGTTCCATTTTGGTCATGCGTGAATAGTTTTTCCTGAAAGGCATGAAAATCGATGAATATCGGGCTTCGGGCGTCTCGATATCTATTGATGAGCTGTACACTGATCATTCAGGTTGGCCGCGCGAGAGTTTCAACGCTGCTTACTTTTTAATCATTCCAATGTTGGAGCGAAGACATGAATATCACCGGCAAGCGTGTTCTTATAACCGGCGGCTCCGCGCCGGTGCGCAGCAGGGCATCCTCCGCGAGCCCGTCGCCGATGTCGCGGACGCCACCATTGCCGCCATCGAGAAGGAAGACATGCAGGTCGTCCGCGGCGGCGAGGCGCGCGCCGCGATGATCGCCTTGAATCGTGGCGATCCTTCGGCCGTCGACCGACGCTTCGCAGAACTCAAGCCATCTTTGGAAGAGGCCGTGCGCGATCACACCGCTCTCTGACCAGTCTGCCGGCCGCAATCGGCCGAACTCAGTATCCCGCCGCGATGTTCACCCGTCCGCTCGGCTCCTCGCCCCGCTCGAACCGGTTGAAATTATCGAGCACCACGCTGGTCGCAGCATCGCTCACCGGCTGTGCTGCCACATGCGGGGTAACGAAGACGCGCGGGTGCGCCCAAAGCGGGCTGTCTGCGGGAAGCGGCTCGGTCGGGAACACGTCCAGCATCGCCCAGTCCAGCTGCTTGCCCTCCAGTGCGGCCAACAGGTCCGCTTCGACGAGATGCCCGCCGCGCCCGAGATGGATCAGCGCTCCGCCCCCCGGCAGCGACGCGAAAAGTCTCCCGCTCAAAATCCCTCTGGTTTCATCCGTCAGCGGCAGCACGTTGATCAGGATCTCGCTGCGACCGAGAAACGCCTCGAGCCCGTCGGGCCCAGCAAAACCCTCGACCCCGTCCAATGTCTTTGGCGTTCGGCTCCATCCGGCCACGTCATATCCCATGGCGGCGAGCGTGCGGGCGATGTCCATGCCGAACACCCCGAGCCCCATCACGCCGATCCGCCGGTGCGAGGGATGCACCGCCTCCAGCATCCGCCATTCTCCCGCGGCCTGCTGGCGGGCATACTGCCCCATCTGCCGGTGCCAGTGCAGCACGCCGTAAAGGGCATATTCGGTCATCTGCTCGCGCAGGCCCGCATCGACGAGCCGGAACAGCGGAACATCTCGAGGAAAAGTCGCATCGCGGATGATCTGGTCGATTCCCGCACCCAAGGCGAAGATGGCCTTCACGTTGGGCAGCTTTCTCAGCGCCCCCTCCTCGATCCGCCAGATCAGCGCATGGGTGATCTCCTCCGGGTCCCCCACATCGGGCCACACCCGAAACCGCACATCCGGCCGATGCTTCGCAAAGGCCGCCTGCCAAGGGGCCGGATCGTCAATTCCGCTGGCGAACAGAAGGGTGGGCACGCGCGTTCTCCTCTCGACGCGCTCGGACAAAAGGCGCGCACGTCATCTTCTATCCAATGCTGCCACCCGATGCCAACGGCTATCGCGTCTCGATCGAATCCACTCGGTCGGGATAGAAAGCCATGTAATCCTTGATCTTCGCCACCGCCTCGTAAGGCTGCTCGTAGCTCCAGATCGCATTGACGGCCCGCGCGCCCGCCGATGGGATGCTGTAATAGGAGCAGTCCCCCTTATACGGGC
Source organism: Rhodoligotrophos appendicifer (assembly GCF_007474605.1). Classification (NCBI taxonomy): domain Bacteria; kingdom Pseudomonadati; phylum Pseudomonadota; class Alphaproteobacteria; order Hyphomicrobiales; family Rhodoligotrophaceae; genus Rhodoligotrophos; species Rhodoligotrophos appendicifer. The sequence continues at coordinate 52,518 of NZ_VHKL01000001.1, forward strand.
AATAGGTGGAGAGCTCTGTCCGCTCCAGCAGCGAGAGATCCACATCGCCGCGCGGCACGTAGGTCACCGGTTTGTAGCCTCCCTCGCGAAGGATGAGGGCAGCCGTCGTGTCGGCGATGACCGCACCACCCGCCGAGACGGTGATCCGTTGCGGGCTCGGCTCGATGGTGATCGGGTGTTCGGGTCCCGGTGTCTTGATGGCTCGACCACTCATGCTCATGGCGAAGATCTCCTCTCCTTGCCCCTGTGCAAATGTGGCCCCTCCCCACTGGAATACCAGTGCAGACGCCCTCACTTGAGGGGGGGGGGTACCACCACTGCAACGCCCCGCTTCGTTGCGGCGGTGCCAAAAAGTGCCGACTATCCGTCTTGAGTTGCGTCTGCGTGTGTGAGGACTGGTTGACCGAAGATCTCATGTCGAGCATGGGCACCGCTCTGGCTCATGACCCCGAGCTGACATCCATGCTGCTGCAAAGTCTCGACACGGGGCATGTGGGCCTGTGCCTGTGCGACGAACTCGACCTGATCCGCTATGCCAACCCCGCGTTTTGCGGCGCCTTCTTCCCTCATTACGCCGGCGATCGCATCCCCTTCATTGACGCTATCGCGGCGGCCATCGATGGCAAGACGGGCATCAGGCTGGAGAATTTCACGCTTCCCGAGTTCGTGGCGCGGGTCGCCCGCAGGCGGAAGGGAAGCGGCCGCAGGTTCGATTTTGCCGTCGACATGATCGATGGCAGCTGGTGGTGGGTGAATGATTTCAAGCTGTCCAATGGCTGGCTTCTGGCCGTCGCCTCGGAGATCTCCACCATCAAGAACGAGGAGTTCCTCCTCAGGAGCGCCCATGACACGGCGGTCCAGGCCTCCCGCACCGACTATCTCACCGGCCTCGCCAACCGGCGCTATGGCTTCGAGCGCGCCGAACTGGCTCTGATCGAATTTCGCGAGAACCGGCTTCCTTTGTCCATTGCTCTCGTCGACATCGACCACTTCAAGCAGGTGAATGATACCTACGGCCATGACATCGGCGACAAGGTTCTGGTGCACTGCGCCGAGATCTTCCGCAGTTGGCTCGGACCGCAGGATCAGGTCAGCCGCATCGGCGGCGAGGAGTTTCTCCTCGTGATGCCGGGAATATCGGCCTCGCGAGCCGAGCGCGGCATCGGCGATTTTCTTCGCAGCACACCCCCTTTGCCGCTGGGACCGGGCAAGGAGCCCCTCCCCTTCACCCTCAGCGCCGGCGTGGCGACGGCCCACGACAGCGACACCTTGAGCGATCTTCTGCACCGGGCCGACGTTGCTCTCTATGCCGCAAAGGCAAAGGGCCGCCACCGCGTCGAGCTCGTACGCCGGAAGCAGGATTCCGTGCCCGTCGTTTGAGCATGGCGAATTGCTTTTTTTGCTCGTCCTGTCGGCTGCGGGCATACTGCCGCGTCTTCAAGATGACGAGGTGCTTCGATGTTCTACGCGATACTCTGTTACCACGCCGAAGATGTGGTGGGCTGCTGGTCCAAGGAAGACGACGACGCCGTCATGGCCAAGCTCGCTGTCGTGCAGGAAAAGCTTGCCAAGCAGGGGCGCCTGGGCCCGGTTGCGCGGCTCTTGCCAACCACGGCGGCAGCGACGGTCCGCGGCCATGGCGAGGCGCCTCTCGTCATTGATGGTCCCTTCGCCGAAACCAAGGAGCAGCTCCTTGGCTTCTATCTGGTCGATTGTGAATCTCTCGACGAAGCCGTCAGCGTGGCCAATGAGCTCTCGATCGCGAACCCTGGGGGTGCTCACGAGGTCCGGCCCGTGGGCCTCTTCCGGCCGGGAACGGGTCCCACGTGACGGATCTGGCCTGGATCAATTCAGCGATCACCTCGTCCCGGCCCCAGGCGCTGGGAGCACTTCTCCGGTATTTCCGCAACCTGGAGACCGCCGAGGAAGCCTTCCAGGAAGCCTGTCTGAAGGCCCTGAAGAACTGGCCCGAGAACGGCCCCCCGCGTGACCCGGCGGCCTGGCTGATCTTCGTCGGCCGCAATGCCGCCATCGATGGCGTACGCCGGCGCGCGCGGGAGCAGCCGCTGCCGGAGGAAGATGTCCTCTCCGACCTGGACGATGCGGAATCGACCCTGGCGGAGCGCCTCGACGACTCCCACTACCGCGACGACATCCTGCGCCTGCTCTTCGTCTGCTGCCATCCTGATCTCCCCTCCACGCAGCAGATCGCGCTCGCCCTGCGCATCGTCTCCGGCCTCACGGTAAAGCAGATCGCCCGCGCCTTCCTCGTCGGCGAGAGCGCCATGGAGCAGCGCATCACCCGTGCCAAGGCGAAGGTCGCTGCCGCCGGCCTGCCCTTCGAGACCCCCGGCCCCATCGAGCGCGCCGAACGTCTGACTACCGTTGCAGCCATGATCTACCTCGTCTTCAACGAGGGTTATTCGGCCAGCGGCAGCGAAGTCCCGGTGCGGGCGCCCCTCTGCGACGAGGCGATCCGCCTCGTCCGCCTGCTCCTGCGTCTCTTTCCGTCCGAACCCGAGATCATGGGCCTCGCAGCTTTGATGCTTCTGCAGCACGCCAGAATTGCCGCTCGCTTCGATGCGGAAGGCGAGATCATCCTCCTTGAGGATCAGGACCGCTCCCTCTGGAACCAGAAGAGCATCGCCGAGGGCCTCGCCTTGATCGACAAGGCCATCCGTCACCGCAATCCTGGCCCCTATCAGGCGCAGGCGGCGATAGCCGCCCTGCACGCCCGCGCCCGGCGCCACGAAGACACCGATTGGGTCCAAATCGATCTGCTCTATGGCGCCTTGGAGCTCATGCAGCCCTCGCCGGTCATCACCCTCAACCGGGCCGTCGCCGTCGCCAAGACGCGGGGCCCCGAAGCGGCACTCGCCCTCATAGAACCCCTCGCCGACCGCCTGTCCGGCTATTTCCACTTCTTCGGCGTGAAGGGCGCCTTCCTCCTGCAGCTGGGCCGCACCGCCGAAGCGCGCACCGCCTTCGACCGCGCGATCGCCCTGGCCAACACCCCGGCCGAAGCCTCCCACATCCGCATGCATCTTGACCGGCTGCTCAAGGAAAACAGCCATTCGCAATCCGCATCGCTCTAGCAGTTTTTTTGCAACTACGCTGTCGGATCAGACCTTCTCGCTGCGTCCTTGGACCAAATTGGAGGACGACATGACGACAAGCTCGGACAGGACAGCCATCACCGCTCTGCTGAACGATCAGGCGGCCGCCATACGCGCCAAGGACACCGCATCGGCCATCGCGCCCTATTCCGCGGACTTCGTTCGCTTCGACCTCGCGCCGCCGCTCGCCACCTCCGGCCCTGATCTCGACCCCCAGGACTTGGAAGCCTGGTTCGCCACCTGGCGCGGACCGATCGGCTATCAGTTCCGGGACCTGGACGTCTCCGCCGCCGGTGACCTCGCCTTCGCCCACGGCTATCTCCACATCAGCGGCACGAAGGTCGACGGAGAGCAGCCCGCCCTCTGGGCCCGCATCACCTTCTGTCTTCGTCGTAGGGACGGCGCCTGGAAGATCGTCCACGAGCACAGCTCCGTCCCCTTCTACATGGATGGCAGCTACAGGGCGGCCACCGACCTTCACCCCTGACCACTCGATATTGAAGGAGCATCAGATGACTGAACCAGCCAACCCGTCGGCCCCGGAAGTCCTCGGCGGCGTAATCGCCTATCTGAACGTCGACGGCGCCGTCAAAGCCGCCGAGTTCTACCAGCGCGCCTTCGGTGCCAAGGAGGTCTTCCGCCACGATGTGGATGACAAGGGCCGCACCATGCATATCCATCTCCACATCAACGGCAGCTCCGTCATGCTCAGCGATTTCTACCCCGAGCATGGCTTCGGGAAGGTCCCGTCTTCAGGCTTCTCTCTGCTGATTCCGGTGACGGATATCGACGCTTGGTTCAAGCGGGCCGTCGATGCCGGTGCCGAGGTCGTCATGCCGCCGGAAATCATGTTCTGGGGAGACAAATACGGCCAGGTCAAGGATCCCTTCGGCGTCGCCTGGGCCTTCAACCAGTCCATGTGCGGCAGTTCATGACGCGGCGGGTCGCGATTGCTGCCGGACCCGAAGCATCGGACGGGGCAATGGTCTGGCCCGCCGCTCGGCTTGACCAGCCCCCTCCTGTCACCCTAACCTTTCACCCAGAGAACCTGCGCAGCGGAGGTGTCGGATGAAGGGAGAGGACCGCGGCAATTCATTGGCATCCGCGCTCGTGCCCCTGGAGTCCCTGACGGTCGACGTCATCACCGACAATGTCAGCGACACCTATGTGACGAAGACCCTCTCTGCGGTCTCTGAATTCGCCAACGTCATCCGCGCCGGCGCCGAGATCATTTCAGGCGCCAGCCTTCTCTCGGCCAATCTCGGCTACGGACTGCGATTGACCTCCAGGGCGGACGGCGTGGAGCATCGCCTCCTCTTCGACACCGGTCCCGACGGCCCGACCTATTTGCGCAACTGCACGAATCTCGGGATCGACCTCGGCCGGATTGAGGAGATTGCCATCACCCACGGCCACTGGGATCATATGGGCGCCCTGCCCGACGCTCTGCAGGCCATTCGACTCGGCGGCGGGCGCAGCCCCACCGTCCACGTCAATCCCGGCATGTTCAACGAGCGCGCGGTGCAGCTCGGCGACGGATCGATCATCCAGGTCGCCAACGTACCCTCGCCGTCGGAAATGCAGGGCCATGGCGCAAAAGTGGTGAACGATCCCGCCCCGCGCCTGCTCCTCGATGGCCATTTCTACTATAGCGGTGAGATCCCGCGCCTCACCCCCTTCGAGAAGGGCCGCACGGACCACCTCTGCCGGCCCGGCGCGAACGATCCCTGGCAGCCGGATCCGCTGCTGATGGACGAGCGCATGGTGCTTGCCCATGTGCGCGACCTCGGACTGATCCTCTTCAGCGCCTGCTCCCATGCCGGCATCGTCAATGTCTGCACCGAGGTTCGCGCCCTCTTCCCCGATCTCCCGATCTTCGCGCTGATGGGCGGCCTTCACCTCGGCGGCGTCATGGAACGCATCATCCCGGACACCGTCGCCGGCCTTGCCCCCTTCTCCATCAGCCACATCATTTCCGGCCACTGCACCGGCTGGCGCGCCCTGCATGCCATGGCGGATGCCTTTGGTGATGCAGTCAGCGAGTCTGCCGTGGGCACGACCTACACGTTCGATCAACATCTCCGTCTGGCCGGATGACGACCGACATTCCTCGCCTCCCGGTGACCATCGTCACGGGCTTCCTCGGCAGCGGCAAGACCACGCTCCTCAACCACATCCTCGCCAATAATCGGGGTCTGCGCGCCGCTGTCCTGGTGAACGAGTTCGGCGAGATCGGCATCGACAAGGATCTCATCATAACCGCTGAAGGCGATACGGTTGAGCTGTCCAACGGCTGCATCTGTTGCTCCATCAACGACGATTTGGCTGCGGCCGTCTCGCGGGTTCTGGAGCGCGCGTTCGAACTCGATTATCTTATTGTTGAGACGACGGGCATTGCCGATCCCGTCCCCGTGGCACTGACCTTCCTGCGCCCTGAGTTCCGCGCGCGCACCCGCATCGATGCCATCATCGCCCTGGCGGATGCCCGCAACTTCGACCCCGGGATGTACGCGTTCAGGTCGGCCGAGAACCAGCTCCGTCATGCCGACATCATCCTGCTCAACAAATGCGATGGCCGCGACGAGACCGAGCTTGTGGACATCGAAACCCGCCTCCGCGAGCTCGCCCGCCATGCCCGCATCGAACGCACCGTCGGCGCCCGCGTCCCTCTGGACCTGATCCTCGGCCTTGCCACGGATGACCCGACGCACTTCACCCCTGCCGATCACGAGCACCGTCACGGTTTCGAGTCCGCATCGTTCCACAGCCCCAGCCCCATGGATCTCGATCGCTTTCAGGCCTTTCTCGACCTTCCCGTCTTGCGCAATGTCTATCGGGCCAAAGGCTTCCTGTGGATCGCCGAGACCGACCGCCGCTACCTCTTCCATCTCGTCGGCAACCGCTTCACCATCGATGATGCCCTGGAGCGGCCGCGTGAGAATCGACTTGTTTTCATCGGCCGGAAACTGGATTCTGCCGAACTGAAGCGGCAGCTGACCCTCTGTCTTCGAGCCGCCTGAGCGACCGGAAGCGACCAGGGACGCCAATGTCCGCCTACGCCCCTCGGACCCATCTCGAAACGCACGAGGTTTCGAACGTCCCGACCGATTTCGCCGGACGCAATCTCTTTGCGGTCGATCGTCCCTTCCGGGAAGCGGCCCTGCGCGAGGGGGGCGAATGGCTGCGCGAGCCGTTGATGGCCCTGGGTGAAGCCGCCGGATCGGAGCATGTTCTCGCTCTCGGCGAGGCTGCCAATCGCTATCAGCCGGAGCTCGTGAGCTTTGATCGCTACGGCCGCCGCTTGGATGAGGTCCGCTTCCACCCGGCCTATCATGAGCTGATGGAACTCGCGATGGACCATCGCATCCATGACATTGCCTGGACCTCAGGCCGCCCCGGTGGCCATGTGGCCCATCTTTCCCTTCTCGCCCTGTTCACCCAGGCGGAAGCGGGCACCATGTGCCCCGTCAACATGACCTATGCCAGCCTGCCCGCGCTGCGCATCCAGCCTGAGATCACGCAGCCATGGATCGACCGCATTCTGGGCGGCCGTTACGATTCACCCCTGGGCCCTATCGCCACCAAATCCGGCATCACTCTCGGCATGGCCATGACCGAGAAGCAGGGCGGCAGCGACGTCCGCGCCAACACGACCCGCGCCTATCCGCTCGAGTCAGCGGCTCGGTCCTTCCGCCTTGTCGGCCACAAATGGTTCTGCTCCGCGCCCATGAGCGACGGCTTTCTCACTTTGGCCTACACGGATGCCGGCTTGAGCTGCTTCCTGGTCCCCCGCATTCGGCCGGACGGCGAGCGCAATGCCATCCATGTGATGCGCCTCAAGGACAAGCTCGGCAATCGCTCCAATGCCTCCGCCGAGATCGAGTATCACGACGCCTATGCCCAACTTCTCGGCGAGGAGGGCCAGGGCGTGAGGGTGATCATCGACATGGTGCATCACACCCGCCTCGGCACCATCGGCAGCACACTCGGTTTGATGCGGGCAGCCCTCGCCCAGGCGGTCCACCACGTCTCCGGCCGCCGCGCCTTCCAGAAGACGCTGATTGATCAGCCCGCCATGCGCAACGTCATCGCCGATCTGGCTCTCGACTACGAGGCCGCCATTTGCCTTGCCATGCGGATTGCCGCTGCCTTCGATGCCCCGGATCCCGACGGCCGGGCCTTCGCACGCCTTGTCGTGGCCCTCGGCAAATACTGGCTGACCAAGCGCACCCCCAACTTCATCTACGAATGCATGGAGTGCCATGGTGGCATAGGCTACGTCGAAGAAACGCCCATGCCGCGCCTGTTTCGGGAATCCCCCGTCAATGCGATTTGGGAAGGCTCGGGCAACGTCATCGCCCTCGACATCCTCAGGACCTTGGCCCGTGAGCCCTCGGCCCTGGAGGCTTTCCGCGCAGAACTCTCCGCGACACAGGGCGCCAATCCGCATTTGGACCGATATGCCGATGATGTTTTGAGCCGCCTGTCAAAGGGAGCTCTCACTGAAGCCGACGCTCGCATCATGGCCGAGAGGATGGCTCTCCTGCTTCAGGCATCGCTCCTCGTCCGCCACACCCCTGCAGCCGTCTCCGACACTTTTTGCGCCACTCGGCTGGGCGCCAATGGCGGCCTTTGCTATGGCACACTGCCGGCCACCGCCGATATCACCGGCATCCTGGCGCGTCAGCTCCCGGGCTGACGGGCTCGAAGCCTAGAGCAAGTCCAGGATAAGTGGACACCGGTTATCCGTCCGGACTTGCGCGAAAACAAAGAGCAAGTCCAGGATAAGTGGACACCGGTTATCCGTCCGGACTTGCGCGAAAACAAAGGCCTCGAGCCAAGATCCGATTCCGTCGGGAACGGATCTGCTCTAGGCTCCCCGCACCCTCGGGAAGGGTCGATATTGATACAGCCACGTCTCCGACATCACCCTGTCGCCGACCTTGAGGTAAAGCCGCATCTCCACCGGTTCCGAACCGGACGCCGCCAAATCGAACTGCGCCCTCCAATGTCCTGCCTCGCCATTCGGGACGGCTTCCGTGAACACATAGGAGAAGGTTCCCCGCGACGCCCACAGGACCGGCTCCGGCAGCACCCCGAAAGGCAGGTCCTTCAACGGGCCGCCGCTGAATTCGACCATGAACTTCCGCACCCCGTCCGGTCGCACCGTCCCCGGCTGTCCGCCATTGCCCAGCCGCGTCGCGACGCAGCGTGCGAGCTCCGTCGGGAACGGCTCGTCGGCCTGCCAATAGAGCTTATATTTGAGCCGGAACTGCGCTCCCGCCTTCACCGGCTCAGCCGGAACCCACATGGCCACGATATTGTCGTGGATCTCGTCATCCGTTGGAATTTCCACGAGTTGAACGCTGCCGGCGCCCCACTCCTCCAGCGGCTCCACCCACAAGCTCGGCCTCAAATCGTAGCGGACCCCGTCCAGATAATGGTCGAAATTATGATCGCGCTGCAGAAGGCCGAAGCCGCGCGGATTTGTGTCGCTGAAGGCCGATGCCGTGATCTCGCGGGGATTGTTGAGGGGGCGCCAGATCCGCTCCCCCGATCCTGTCCACATCGATAGACCATCGGAATCGTGGATCTCCGGCCGCCAGTCGATGCCCTCGGCCTTGCGCGTCTCTGAATACCAGTACATCGAGGTCGCGGGCGCGATTCCGAACCGCTCGACGTCTTTCCGCAGGAACAGGGCCTGCTCCACATCCATGATCACGGCCTTGTTGCGCGTCATGGCGAACTTGTAGGCGCCCGCCAGGCTGGGCCCTTCGAGCAGGGCATAGAGCAGCACGGTGTCGCTGTCGTTCTCGGGCGTGGCGAAATAGAAATTCGTGAAGCTCGGGAATTCCTCGGCCTTGCCGGGCGCCGCCACGTCGATGGCGATCCCGCGCGCCGATAGCCCATATTGATACATGTCCCCGATGGCGCGGAAATAGCAGGCCCCCAGAAAGGCCACCCAGTCATTCTGCTTCCAATTGAGTTTCGCCTGGTCTCCCAGCCGGCTCTCCTGGTATCGGAAGCCCGCAAAGCCGCTGTTCTGCGGCAGTTTCCGCGCTGGGCTGTCCTCCGGCATGGTGAAATAGGAGGGATCGTACTCGATCTCTCGCGAGCTCTGCCCGGCCACCACATGCATGCGCACGGGGTTTTGGAAATACCGTCCCAGATGGAAGAAGGTCACCGGAAACTGTCCCGGACCATCGGCGAACAGGGCGTCATCCGCTTTGAATTTGATCTGGCCATGCGCCGCATAGTCGATCGCATTGAGGATGTCTTGCGGCAGCGGCGGCGGAGCGGCATAGGGCGCCTTCGCGATCGCCTCGGCCTGCCGCACCAAATCATCGAAGGAGAAGGCCTGCGTCTCGCCCATGCGCAGTGCTTCTCGCGCTTCCGCAGGGATGCCGATGAGGGCCAGAATGGACGCAAATGCGCCAGCCTCAAGAATTTCGCGTCGATTGATCATGGCTTTACTTTGGCTCTGTCGATTGCAACCGTTGCCTACGACCACACTTGGCCGACAATAGGGCATCTTCTCTTTTAATATTGAAAGAATGCTCAGCAAGGCAATGCGGGATAAGCGGCCAGCCTAAAGAACACGAAGCTCCTAGACCTCGTCAGACGCCGTCTTTTCTCTTGGCCTTGGCCAGGGTCTCGCGCAGCCGCTCCAGCAGCTTCTGCGGATGGAACGGCTTTCCCTCGATGGGGCCGATCTCGCACAGCTCGTTCGCCGTATTGACGCTCCGCACGATCCCGGAGGTGAGGATGACCGGCAGCTCGGGCCTGTTCCGTCTGATCCAGGTCGCGAGCCCGAAACCGTCAACGTCTCCCGGCATCTGGACATCGGAGAACACCAGGTCGATGTCTGCATCGGCTTCGATCACGGCGATGGCCTCTGCCGCACTCGCCGCCTCGATCACCTGGAACCCGCACTCCCTGAGGAAGTCCGACAGGTCCATGCGGATCAGCACCTCATCCTCTACGAGAAGGATCGTCTCGACCTTCTTCAGGTCCTCGGCCTTCACACTGAGCATATTATGATTGTGGTCCCAATGAATTGTAATCTTCCCGTCATATGCAGGAATTCGGCCACCTTTGAATCGTTCCCGATAATCGTGACTGCGGCTCATCCAGGACGCCGCAACGGCGAGCCCTGTCAGCGCGATCATGCCCCAATTCGGTAAAGAGATTGACTTCGCAGCCCTCGGTCTTGGCCCCCCACAGGCGCGCGAAGCCCGTCAAGCACCCGTTCCTGACCAATTGATTGGCGATGGGAGCCTCCATGTCCTATCTCATGCATGTGAGCGACGTCGGCGATGGCTCTCCATTGTCGATGCGTGGCCGAAAAACCAGAGGCCCGCGAACTGGGCTCGTAACCAGCACTGGAAGGGGTGGTGAATGAACAGGAATCCGATCGAAGAACTGAAGATGGGCGCCTTCGAGCCATCGGCCTTTCGCGCCATGGTCACTGCCTATGAGCAGGCCTGCAAGAGGGCGTATCCCGGTGATGATGAAACCACCCGGCTTCGCCTGGCCCATGCCATCATCGCTTTTGCCCATCAGGGAGTGACTGATTCATCCCAGCTTCGGGATCAGGCATTGGCGCAGATCTAGATCGGTGGGGCGACTGAAGCGAAACGAGTCGTCTCGGCACAACTTCGCCTCGTGATCGACTAAGTCTTGATCTGCCTGCATACTGTGGGTCACCATCTCTGCGGATAGCTTTGTCGGACTTGCCATGACTCAAAACATGTTGAAGGCGCTTGAGACCAAGGCCCTGTGGTTGTCATCTTGGACGATTCACAACGCCAATCATCTGCGAGACAAGCCGGATGGGCTGAAGGTCGGGGGCCACCAGGCCTCCTGCGCCTCCATGGTGACGTTGATGACCGGCCTCTACTTCTCGGTCCTTCGCCCCGAGGATCGGGTCGCCGTGAAGCCGCACGCCTCCCCTGTCTTCCATGCCATTCAGTATCTGCTCGGCAATCAGAGCCTGGAGAAACTGAAGTCGTTTCGCGCCCTCCATGGCGCCCAGTCCTATCCCAGCCGCACCAAGGACGTCGACGATGTCGATTTCTCCACCGGATCCGTGGGGCTGGGCGTCGCCATCACGGCCTTTGCCTCCCTTGTTCAGGATTACGTTCGCGCCAAGTCCTGGGCCAAGCCGACCGGACCCGAGGGCCGGATGATCGCCCTCGTCGGCGATGCCGAGCTTGACGAAGGCAATATCTACGAATGCCTGCAGGAAGGTTGGAAACACGGCCTTCGCAACACCTGGTGGATCATAGACTATAATCGACAGAGCCTCGACGGCGTCGTCCGCGAGGGCTTGTCCGGTCAGATCGGCGGCATTTTCGAAGCCTTTGGCTGGCAGGTGGTGCTGCTGAAATATGGCGCTCTGCAACGCGCCGCCTTTGCCGAGCCCGGCGGCGAGCGCCTGCGCGAATGGATCGATGCCTGTCCGAACCCGCTTTATTCCGCTCTCACCTTTCAGGGCGGCGCCGCTTGGCGCAAGCGCTTGATGGACGAGCTCGGCGACCAGGGCGACGTCACCGCCCTCCTCGAGCGCCGCACCGATGACGAATTGGCCGAACTCATGAACAATCTCGGCGGCCATTGCCTGGAGACCGTCGTCGACGCCTTCAACGCCATCGATCACGATCGTCCCGTCGCCTTCATCGCCTACACCATCAAGGGCTGGGGCACGCCCCTTGCTGGCCACAAGGACAACCATGCCGGCCTGATGACCGTCCCCCAGATGGAAGGCTTCCAGCGCCTGATGAAGGTTCGCCCGGGCCATGAATGGGACAAGTTCGAGGGCCTGGACGCGGACCCCGACACCCTGCAGGCCTTCCTCGACGCCGTCCCCTTCAACGCCCGCGGCACCCGCCGCTATGCCGCCTCCACCATCGAGACGCCCGGCATCCAGGTCATCGAGGATGAGGTGATCTCCACTCAGGCGGGCTTCGGCAAGATCCTCGATGCCATTGCCCGCACCGACACCGATGCCGCCCGCCGCATTGTCACCACCTCCCCCGACGTGACCGTATCGACCAATCTCGGTCCCTGGGTGAACCGCCGCGAGCTCTTCGCCCACGCCGCCATTGCCGACACCTTCCGCGACGAGCGTGTGCCGAGCGCCCAGAAATGGCGCTTCTCGCCGGCAGGGCAGCATATCGAGCTCGGCATCGCCGAGATGAACCTCTTCCTCCTCCTCGGTGCCGCCGGTCTGTCGCACTCGCTCTTCGGCGAGCGCCTGCTCCCCATCGGCACGCTGTACGACCCCTTCATCTCCCGCGGCCTCGATGCCCTGAACTATGCCTGCTATCAGGACGCCCGCTTCCTGCTGGTCGCCACGCCGTCCGGCGTTTCGCTCGCACCGGAAGGGGGCGCCCATCAATCCATTGCCTCTCCCTTGATCGGCATGTCCCAGGACGGTCTCGCCTCCTTCGAGCCGGCCTTCGTCGATGAGCTGTCCTTGATCATGGATTGGGCCTTCCACTACATGCAGCGCGACGGTGAAGGAGATCCCGACGAGCGCACCTGGCTCCGCGATGAGACCGGCGGCTCCGTCTATCTCCGCCTCACCACCCGTTCTCTGGAGCAGCCCCGCCGTCAGATCGACGATGCCTTGGGCCAGGCGATCATCGACGGCGCCTATTGGATGCGCGAGCCAGGACCGAATTGCGACGTGGTCATCGCCTATCAGGGCACGATCGCGACCGAGGCCATTGCCGCAGCCGGCATGATTGGTGAGGATCGCCGCGACGTCGGCGTCCTGGCCATCACCTCGGCCGATCGCCTCAATGCGGGCTGGCAGGCGGCCCAGCGGGCGCGCATGCGGGGCCGGGTCAATGCCCGCAGCCACATTGAGCGCCTATTGGCGAACCTGCCGCGTCATTGCACCCTCATCACGGTGATCGATGGCCACCCGGCCACGCTGTCATGGCTCGGCGGCGTCCGCGGCCATCCGACGGCGGCTCTCGGAGTGGAGCATTTTGGCCAGACCGGCACGGTCCAGGATCTCTATCGCCATTATGGCATAGACGCGGAGGGAATCGCTCACACCGCATCCGCCATGGCTCCAGGACGCCCGGTCCGGAACATCGGCACCGCTGCTTAGCGCCGCGTCTCTTGTCGCAGCTGTGAGGCGAGAGGTGCGGAAGAGACGTGTACAGCGACGCCTCTCGGGCGCCGCTGTAGCCTGCGTGATATCAACTAGCGGATAACAACAACGAATCCAGGGGGAAGGCCGACGGTCCACCACGGCTGAGCATAGTAATACCCACCATAATAATAGCCGTACCCAGGACGCTTGTATTTATACCGGGGGCCGTACTTATTGCGGTTGTAGTAAACAGTTTTGCTTCTCTTGTACCTGTTGTTTTTGTGGTAGTATTTATTGTTGTTACCGTGATATTTATTCACGGTTTTGGTCTTATATTTTTTGTTGTTGCCGTGGTATTTTTTGTTTTTATTGTTGTTCGAATGGTACTTATTTTTATTGGAATTTGAGCTCTTTTTATATTTTTTGCTATCGTCAACAAGAATTACATTATCGACGGTCTGGCTCTGTATTTCTAAATCTGGAACATGTACGGGGGCCGCCTTGGCATTCCCTGTGAAAGTCCCCAGCAAGCACCCCATAAAGGCGAGGGACAATACAACCCTTTTTATCATATTTTTCTCCAGTGATTTGCCCCCAAACCTCTAAAATACATTCTTTAATTCCTTTATCAAAGAGAGAAATCATTCGAGAATTCTAGCGGATATTTTACTCTTGAAAATCGACAGCAACCGGCACGCCTTCCCCCGAGCCACAGCAGCCTCTCCGCTGGACCGCCGGGTACCATTTCCTGATAACTTCGGTTGAAGCCTAATTCGCGAAGCATTACAGCTTCCGGAAACTGACGATGGCCTCCGCAACCGATAGCGATGCTGCAGCCCGATGACGCTCACCCAGGAAACGCCTCTCCCCACCCGCACGGGTGGCTTCAAGAAGCTCCGTGTCGTTGCGAAGGTGCGCGAGAGCCGCACCATTACCTCGTTTCATCTGGAACCCCTCGACCCCGCTGACTGGCGGCCCTTCGAAGCCGGGCAGTTCCTGGTGTTCAAGTTGCCCTCCGAGACCGGCCGGCCGATACCCCGGTCCTACAGCCTCTCATCCGCGCCCTCGGCTGAGGGCACCTACCGGATTACCGTCAAGCTGGAGATCGCCCCTGCGCCGGATCTCCCGGAAGGGCTGGGTTCGACCCACCTTCACCGGGCCATCGAGGTAGGCTCTATCGTCGAAGCATCCGCGCCGCGCGGCGAATTTATCCTGGACCGAACCAGCAGCCGCCCGGTGGTCCTGCTGAGCGGCGGCGTGGGCCTGACACCCTTGGTGTCCATGCTCCATGTCCTCAGCGAGGAAACCCACAGGAAAGTTCACTTCATCCATGCCTGCGACAACGGTGATGTGCATGCCCTGCGCGACGAAGTCCGCGCGATTGCGGCAGCCAAGCCGCACATTTCTGCCCACTTCGTCTATCGCTTTCCCTCCGAGGACGACCACGCCGCTCAGCACTTTCACAGCAGCGGTGTGATCACCCGCGAACTTCTGCAAAACCTTCTGCCGATGGACGACTATGACGTCTACATGTGCGGCCCCGCCCCCTTCATGCAGGCCGTTTTCGCCACCTTGCGCAGCCTTGGCATCCCCAAGGAACGCATTGCCTACGAATTCTTCGGGCCCGCGACACTCCTTCAGGAACATCGCGACGCCTAGCCCTCGACGGGCCGGCACCGGGCTCTAATACCCCTTGCCTATGGACAGTTCCTTCGCCCCAGATGCACACTCGTTCAGTAAATGAACCGGGAGGCGCAAAAATGCGAATGAGCTCAATGCGCGGCATGCTGGCCGCGACGGCTGTCATCTTCGGGCTGATGGGACCGGCGGCGGCTGATACGCCGAAGGACACGCTGGTCCAGGCATGGCAGATTGACGACATCATTTCCCTCGACCCTGCCGAGATCTTCGAGCTTTCGGCTGCCGAGATCGCTGGCAACACTTATGAGCGTCTGATCGGCTACGATATCCAGGACGTCTCAAAGCTCCATGGCGAGGTCGCCGAAAGCTGGACCGTCTCTGCCGATGGCAAGTCCATCACCTTCAAGATCCGCCCGGACCGGAAATTCGCCTCAGGCAACCCGATCACCGCCGGCGATGTCGCCTTCTCCCTCCAGCGCGCCGTTCTCCTCGACAAGTCGCCGGCCTTCATCATCAACCAGTTCGGCATCACCAAGGACAATGTGAAGGAGATGATCAAGGCCAATGGCGACGGCGAGCTCGTCTTCTCCATGGACAAGCCCTACGCCGTCTCCTTCGTCCTCTATTGCCTTACCTCCACCGTCGCCTCCGTCGTCGACCAGAAGCTCGCCATGGAGAACGAGAAGGATGGAGACTTCGGCTATGAATGGCTGAAGACCCACTATGCCGGCTCCGGCCCCTTCAAGATCCGCGACTGGCGGGCCAACGAGGCGGTGGTCTTGGAGCGCAACGAGAACTATTCGGGCGATGCTCCCGCCTTGGCGCGCGTGATCTATCGCCATGTCCCCGAAACCGCGACTCAGCGTCTGCTCCTGGAGAAGGGCGATATCGACGTTGCCCGCAACTTGGGGCCCGAGGAGATCGATGCTGTCGGCAAGGACGGCAAGATCCAGATCGTGAAGGCGCCCAAAGGCACCCTCTATTATTTCAGCCTGAACCAGAAGAACGAGATCCTGGCCAAGCCTCAGGTCCGCCAGGCCATGAAGTATCTGGTCGATTATGACGCCATCGCCGATACGATCATGAAGAACCTGGGCGAGACCCATCAGAACTTCCTACCCAAGGGCTTCCTCGGCGCCGTCAATGACAACGCCTTCAAGCTCGACGTGGAGAAGGCCAAGGCGCTGCTGACCGAGGCCGGCTATCCCGACGGCTTCGCGATCACCATGGACGTTCGCTCCACCCAGCCGGTCACGGGCATCGCCGAGGCCGTCCAGCAATCGCTCGCCAAGGGTGGTATCAAGATGGAGATCATTCCCGGCGACGGGAAGCAGACCCTGACGAAGTATCGGGCCCGCCAGCATGATCTCTATATCGGCCAGTGGGGCGCCGACTATCAGGACCCCCACACCAACGCCCAGACCTTTGCCTCCAATCCCGACAACGCCGATGACGGCGCGTCCAAAACTCTGGCTTGGCGCAATGCGTGGGCCACACCGGAACTGAATAAGGAAACCGATGCCGCGATCCTCGAGAGCGACACCGCCAAGCGCGCCGCCCTCTACGAGAAGATGCAGAAGGAGGTCAACGACACCGGCCCCTTCGTGATCATGTTCCAGCAGACCGAAGTGGCCGCCGTGAACGACAATGTGAAGAATTACGTGCTCGGCCCCTCCTTCGATACCAACCTCGTCGCACCGATCACGAAGGAGTGAGCACCGATTGCCGCCCTTGACTGCTCCTGGGTCATTCCACGCCCCACGTTGTCATCCCACGCCCCACGACGTCATCCTCGGGCTTGACCCGAGGATCCAGGGGCCAGGCTTTCTCCAGCCGTCCCGGATCCTCGGGTCAAGCGCGGGATCCCAACCAGAGCCTCATCCTGAGGAGCAGCCGTCAGGCTGCCTCTCGAAGCCTCATCCTGAGGAGGCCCGTAGGGCCGTCTCGAAGGATCCGCCATAGGAACCGCAGATAGCCACACCCGCCCTCACCCGCAGCGCCCGACCCACCGCCCTCGCCTTCCGCTTCGGCGCGGGCGCCCTTCGCTTCGCCATGATGCTGGCCATCACCTTGCTCGGCCTCCTGGCCATGACCTTCGTCATCGGCCGCCTGGTCCCCATCGATCCCGTGCTCGCGGTGGTCGGCGACAGGGCCTCTGCCGCCGTCTATGCCCGGGCCCGCCAGGAACTCGGCCTTGATCTCCCCCTGATTCAGCAATTCTGGATCTACTGTCAGAAGGCCGTCACCGGCGATTTCGGCCGCTCGGTCCTGACCACCAATTCTGTCCTCCAGGACATCATCCGTTTCTTCCCCGCCACCATCGAGCTCGCCACTCTCGGCACCATCCTTGGCACCCTCATCGGCGTTCCCTTGGGAGTTTTCGCCGCCGTCCGCGCCGGCAGCCTTCTTGATCATATCGTCAGGGTCATCGGTCTGGTCGGCTATTCCGTCCCCATTTTCTGGCTCGGCCTCATGGCGCTTCTGCTCTTCTACGCAAGGCTCGACTGGGTGGCCGGCCCCGGCCGCCTCGACATCTCCTATGACTATATGGTCACCCCCGTCACTGGCCTCCTCCTCGTCGACAGCCTGATGCAGGGCCAGTTCGACGTCTTCTGGAACGCCGTCTCCCACATCACCTTGCCCGCCTGCCTGCTGGGCTACTTCTCGCTCGCCTATATCAGCCGCATGACCCGCTCCTTCATGCTGAACGAGCTCTCTCAGGAGTACATCGTCACGGCACGCGTGAAAGGCCTCTCCGAACGCCGCGTCGTCTGGGGACACGCGCTTCGCAACGCCGCCGTCCCCTTGGTCACCGTCATCGTCCTGTCCTACGCGACGCTGCTCGAGGGATCCGTTCTGACCGAGACCGTCTTCGCCTGGCCCGGCCTGGGATCCTATCTCACGAACTCTCTGCAGAACGCCGACATGAACGCCGTCCTGGGCGCCACCTTGATCATCGGCGTCACCTTCGTCGCGCTGAACCTGATCTCCGATCTGCTCTATCGCATGCTCGATCCGAGGACTCGTGCCCGATGACCGATCTCGCACCCACTCGAGCCTCGACCTGGAAGGCCTGGCTGCTCTCCCCGGAACCCGCCTCCCGCAACCAGGCGCGCCTGGGCAGGCTTTACCTCGGCTGGCGCACCTTCGTCGGCAACCCTCTCGCCGTGATCGGCCTCGCCATCGTCCTGGCCCTCATCTTCGTTGCCCTCTTCGCCGATCTCCTCGCCACCCATTCCCCGACCGTCGGGGGCGACCTGCGCACGCAGCGCCTGCTCCCGCCCAGCGCGGAGTTCTGGCTTGGAACCGATGACCAGGCCCGCGACATCTATTCCCGCATCATCTACGGCTCGCGACTGACCCTCATGGTGGTGGCCCTCGTCTCGGTCATCGCCATGCCCATCGGCCTCTTCGTCGGCACCGTCGCGGGCTATTTCGGCGGCTGGATCGATTCCGCCTTCATGCGGCTGACGGACGTCTTCCTGGCCTTTCCGCGCCTCATTCTGGCCCTCGCCTTCGTCGCGGCCTTGGGGCCAGGCATCGAGAACGCCATCATTGCCATCGCCATCACCGTCTGGCCCCCCTACGCCCGCATCGCCCGGGCCGAAACCCTCACCATCCGCAACAATGACTACATCCACGCAGTCAGGCTCCAGGGCGGCTCCTCCGCGCGGATCATTCTGAAGCATGTCGTGCCCCTGTGCTCCTCCTCCGTCATCGTCCGCGTCACATTGGATATGGCTGGCATCATCCTCACCGCCGCAGGCCTCGGCTTCTTGGGGCTCGGCGCCCAGCCGCCCTCTCCCGAATGGGGCGCCATGATCGCCTCGGGTCGTCGCTTCATCATGGATCAATGGTGGGTCGCGGCCATGCCCGGCCTGGCCATCTTCATCGTCAGCCTGGGCTTCAACCTCCTCGGCGACGGCTTGCGCGATGTCCTCGATCCCAAGGCATCCCGATGACCGGCAAGCCCCTCCTCGAAGTCGAGGACCTCCGCGTCCGCTTTCATCTCCGCCGCGGCATCGTCGAAGCGGTGCGCGGCGTATCCTTCACCCTCGGCCGCGAGCGCCTCGGTATCGTGGGAGAGTCTGGCTCTGGCAAGTCCCAGGCGGGCCGCGCAATCTTGGGCCTGACCCCGCCTCCTGGTGAAGTCACCGCCAGCAAGCTCGCATTCGACGGGACCGATCTCCTCACCGCCTCTCCCAGACAGCTCCGCAACCTGCGCGGCAGCCGCATGACCATGGTCATGCAGGATCCGAAATACTCCTTGAACCCCGTCATGCCCGTCGGCCGCCAGATGATCGAGGCCTATCGCGCCCATGCCCGCGCCGCCACGGCGGAGGCGAGAGACAAGTCTCTCGCGATGCTGGAGGCCGTCAAGCTTCAGGACCCGTCGCGGGTCATGTCCCTCTATCCCCACGAGCTCTCCGGCGGTATGGGTCAGCGGGTCATGATCGCCATGATGTTGATCACCGACCCGGACCTCCTGATCGCCGACGAACCCACCTCCGCCCTCGACGTCACGGTCCAGCTCGAAGTCCTCCGCATCCTCGACGCTCTGGTGAGTAATCGCGGCATGGGCCTCATCTTCATCAGTCACGATCTGGAGCTTGTCGCCTCCTTCTGTGATCGTGTCCTCGTCATGTATGCCGGCAAAGTGGTGGAAACCCTGGACGCCAGGGACCTCCATTCTGCACGCCATCCCTACACCCGGGGCCTCATTGGCTGCCTGCCGAAGCTGAGCGGCGATCAGCATCCCCTCCCGACGCTTCACCGTGATCCGGCTTGGGCCGAGTGACATGGCCTTCCTGACCCTCGACAACATCAGCATCACCTTCGGCACCGGCTCGAAACGATTTACGGCGGTCGACAGCACGAGCCTTGAGCTCAGCCAGGGGGAATCTCTTGGCCTCGTCGGCGAATCGGGCTCGGGCAAGTCCACCATCCTCAGGGCCATCAGCGGTCTCGCACCTGTGTCTCAGGGAAGAATCCTCCTCGACGGGCGCCCGCTGCCCACACCCCGTGACATGGCCTTCTTCCGCACCGTGCAAATGGTCTTCCAGGACCCCTACGGCTCGCTCCACCCCCGCCACACCGTCGACCAGATCCTCGCCGAACCCCTTGCCATCCACCGCATCCCTGACCCTGAGACCCGGATCCTGGCTGCCCTGCGGGAAGTCGGCCTCGGCCCCGCCTTCCGCTTTCGCTATCCCCACCAGCTTTCCGGCGGTCAGCGTCAGCGCGTGGCCATTGCCCGTGCGCTCATCTTGCGGCCGAAGCTCATCCTGCTCGACGAGCCCACCTCCGCCCTCGATGCGTCAGTCCAGGCCGAGATTCTCAATCTCCTGGAAGCTTTGCGGCGCGACCATGGTTTGACCTACATCCTGGTCAGTCACGATCTCGCCGTCGTCGCCCATCTCTGCGAACGCATCATCATCATGCGCCGGGGAATCGTGGTCGACAGGACCACTGCGGACGCCCTGCGCCGCGGGGAAGTTTCAAACAGCTACACTCTTGCCATGCTTCAGGCGGAACATGGCTTCACGAGAGCCGAAACAAGGATCGAGAATGTCTGAGGAAATCACGTTCTACCACAACCCGCGTTCGCGCGCGCAGATGGCCCATTGGATGCTGGAGGAGGCCGCCGCCCCCTACAAGACGATCATCTTGGATTTCGAGAAGGGTGAGCATAAGACGCCGGAGTTCCTGGCCATCAACCCCATGGGCAAGCTGCCCACGATTGTCCATCGCGGCACGGTCGTCACCGAGACGGGAGCCATCATCGCCTATCTCGCCGACGCCTTTCCCGAAGCCGGCCTGGCTCCTGCGATGGGCGACGCGGCTCGGGGGACGTATTTCCGCTGGCTTTTCTTCGGCGCCGGCTGCCTTGAGCCCGCCATCCTGGACAAGATGCTGAAGCGCCCGGACGCCGAGCCCAAAGCGGCCATCGGCTATGGATCCTACGAAGACGTCTTGAGCACGCTGAAAGACGCCCTCACCCCCGGCCCCTATCTCCTCGGCAGCCTCTTCTCTGCCGCCGATGTCTATATCGGCTCGCAGATCAACTGGGCCGGCATGTTTGGCGCCCCCGGCCTCAAGGGCGATCCGGTCTTCGACGCATACGTCGCCCGCGTCACCGATCGCCCCGCCTATAAGCGGGCCATGGCGGGCATGTAACGGCTGCATCGCGAAGCGAACCCGTCATCCCGGACGAAGCGCAGCGCAGATCCGGGACCCCATGCCGCCGCCCACTCCCGTCATCCCGGCCGAAGCGTAGCCCTCTCTTCGTCATCCCGGCCGAAGCGCAGCGCAGAGCCGGGACCCCATGCCGCCCGGGATCCCGGGTCAAGCCCGGGATGACAGTTTAAGGTCACCGTCATCCCGGCCGAAGCGCAGCGCAGAGCCGGGAACCCCTCAGGGCTTTGCTCGGCGCCCAAGCCTGGGGCCCTCACCCCAGGCACTCTCCCCCATCCACCACAAGCGCCTGACCGGTCATGAACGACGACCGGTCCGAGGCCAGGAACAGGACCGCCTCGGCGATCTCTTCCACGCTGGCGAACCGCCCCATGGGGATCTTCGTCGCCACATAATCCAGCAACGCATCTCGCCCGCCCATCTGCCGGGTGAACGCGTCGTTGAATGGCGTGTCCACCCAGCCGGGGCAGAGCGCATTCACCCGCACATTGTGTTTCCCGTAATCCAGCGCGATCTGCTTGCACATCGCCACGACCGCATGCTTGGTCGTCGCATAGGCGATCATCTCGCGATCATAAAGCACGCCCGAATTGGATGACGTCACGATGATCGAGCCCTTTCCCTGGGCCCGCATCACCGGCATCACCAGCCGCGCCAGCTCGAAATGCGCCCGCACATTGAGCTGCCACGACCTGTCCATGCCGCCGGATTCGACCTGCTCCAGCGTTCCCTCGACCTGCACGCCGGCGTGGCTGTGCAGTATGTCGATCCGCCCGAACCGGCCCAGGGCCTCGTCCACCAGGGCCCGCAGCTGCGCGTCGTCGGTGACATCGGCCGTCACCGCCACGGCTGCTCCGCCCGCCGCCCGGATCGCCTCGGCCGCCGCTGCGGCGGAGGCACCGTCCCGGTCCGAAACCACAACGGCGGCACCCTCGCGCGCCATGATGTCCGCTCCGCCGAGGCCGATGCCGGATCCGGCGCCCGTGACCACCGCCACCCTGCCCTCGAGGATCATCTATTCCTCCCGTGCCTGCCGCGCATGCCGGATGAGGGTGATCAGCGCATAACCGCCCAGCAGAAGAACGATGGCCCCGATCGTCGACACCGTTCCCAGCACCGGAACGCCCGGCGTATATCCCGCCACCATCTTGGCATAGAGAAATTCCGGCACCGTCGTGTCCGCGCCGGTCGTATAGAGCGACAAGGGAAAATTCCCCCACGACAGCAGGAACGCGAACAGGCACCCCGAGAAGATGCCCGGGAACAGCACCGGCAGCGTCACCTCCTTGAACACCTGCCACCGCGACGCCCCGAGGTCGAAGGCGGCCTCCTCCAGCGCCGGGTCGAAACTATAGACCTGGATCGAGATCACCAGGGTGACCACCGGCACGATCCACACCAGATGCGCGAAGATCGCCGACTTCCACGACAGCTCCATCCCCAGCGCGTTGAACCAGAGCAAGAGCGCCAATCCCAGCACCGCCTGTGGAAAGAAAATCGGCAGCAGCACCAGTTTTTGATAGATCGAGCGCCCCGTCCAATCGTAGCGGGCAAAGGCCAACGCCCCGAAAAAGGCGATCACCACCGAGATCACCATGACGCACAACGCGATCGTCACCGACGTGTCCAGCAGCTGCCACGTCTGAAACGAATCGAACGTCTTCTGCCACCAGCCGAAACCCCAGCGCGGGATCGGAAACACGAAATATCGGCTGTCCGTGAGCGATGCCAAGACGATGCAGACGGTGGGAATATAGAGGAACACCACCGCCGCCAGAGTCCAGACGACGATCAGCGCATGCCGCGACCTTTGTCCTGCGCTCTTCATCGCCGCCCCAGCACCCGGTCGAGGTCGAACCGTCGCAGCACCAGCAGCACCAGCGCTCCCACCACGATCATCAGCAGCACCGAAAGCGCCGCCCCCAAGGGCCAGTTCTGGGCATAGGTGAAGGCGATCTCGATATCATGGGTGATCGGGATGATCTGTTGCCCGCCCACGACCTTGGCCTCTGCGATCGCCCCCACGGCGAGCACGAAAGTGAGGAGGAAGCCGATCATGATCCCCGGCATCGCCAGCGGCAGCTCGATCTCCTTGAACACCTGCCAGCGGCTGGCCCCCAGATCATAGGCCGCATCTCGTGCCTCATTGGGCACCATGCTCACGCCCAGCGTCATCGGAAACAGCATGAACGGGAAATAGACATAGACCATGCCGATGATGATGGCGGTCTTCGTGAACAGGATCGAGCTGAGATCCACGCCGAACAGGCTCTTCATCGTCCCCAGCAGCACGCCGTTCTTGATCAGGAACAGCACCCAGCCATAGAGCCGCACATTCTCGGAGACGAAGAGCGGAATGGTGAACAGCAGCATGAGCACCATGGCCCATTTTCCGAACACATAGGTCAGCCCGTAGGCGATCGGATAGCAGATCACCGCCAGGATGAGGACGGTGACCGTCGCGAGCCCCAGCGACCACAGGAAGGAGATGTAATTGGTGCTGTTGAAGATGACCTCGTAGTTCTGCAGCGTCGGCGCCTGCCAGATCGAGAAGCTTCGCTCCGGCATGAAGCTGAACGCGACCACCGCCAGCAGCGGCGCCACGAACCCGGCGAGCAGCAGCAAAATGATCGGCACTGCCGACCGCGGTCCCGGCCCAAACCATCTGGGAGTTCGCTCACTCATGGGTCTTGCAACGGTCCCTCATCTGCCTGCTATCGCCCGGAGACACCAAACCAAAATCCTCATCCTGAGGCGCGAGCGCCAGCGAGCCTCGAAGGATCGGCCGCAACATCCATCAATCCCCACGAGACTGGCCCCGCGTGCCTTCCAGGACGAGACCTCTTTGTTGAGCTGATGGTATCATCCCTCCCCTCATCCTGAGGTGCGAGCGCCAGCGAGCCTCGAAGGCTCATCATCAATCCCCCACCAGGATGGCATCCGCGGGATCCCAGCCGATAATGACCGCATCGTCGATCTGTCCCCCGAACGGCTGCTGTCGCAGTCTTTCCACGATGAACACCTGCTCCCCCACCCGCACCTGGTACTGGATGCGTGAGCCCAGGGCGTACTCGTTGTACACCTGCCCCGAAAGGCTGTTTGCCGCCTCCTCCCGCGACCCCAGGAACCGCAAAAACTCCGGCCTGATGACCAGATGCCCTTCGGCAAGCGAGGGTCCGCTCGCCGGTGCTGCGAAACGCGCTCCCAGGGCCGGCGCCTCCAGCATTCCATCGGCCGCGCGTTTCACAGGAATCACGTTCACGTCGCCGATGAACTCCGACACGAACCGCGTCGTCGGCGCCGTATAGATCTCGTTGGGCGATCCCACCTGCACCAGCTTCCCCGCCCGCATCACCCCGATCCGGTCGCTCATCACCATCGCTTCCTCGAGGGAGTGTGTGATGTAGACGAAGGTTTTCCCCGTCTCCTTGTGCAGGTCCTTGAGCTCCTTCTCCAGCGTCTTCCGCAGCTTGTAGTCGATCGCCGACAGCGGCTCGTCGAAGAACAGGATCTCCGGATCGAAGGCCAGCGCCCGCGCCAGCGCCACCCGTTGCCGCTCGCCGCCGGAGCATTTCATGACGTTCTTGGAATAGTAGGTCTCTGGCAGCCGCAAGAGCCGCATCAACTCAAGTGCCCTCGCCTTGCGCTGCGCCGCACCGATGCCCCGGATCTTCAGTGAAAATCCGATATTGTCGCCCACCGACTTGTGCGGAAACAGCGCAAGCGACTGGAACACGAGGCAGGTCGGCCGCTTGTTCGCCGGCACGTCATTGACGCGCACGCCCTTCAGCAGGATGTCCCCGTCGCTCGGCGTGTCCAGCCCCGCCAGCATCCTGAGCAGCGTGGTCTTGCCCGAGCCGGAGGGTCCGACGATGGTGAAGAACTCCCCATCCCCGATGTCCAGATCGACTCCGTCCACCGCCGTGAAGCTGCCGAAGGACTTCCTGACCCTGCGGAGGCTGAGAATGGGTGATGTGCTCATGAAAAAACTACGCCAGACTGCACGTGCCCTCCGTCACCCCGCCACTCCGCAGTGCCCCCACGCCGCCACCCTCGGCGCCCCAAAACCATCTATCCTCGATGCCCCTAAACCGTTATCCCCGGGCCCTCTTCCTCGTCATCCTCGGGCTTGACCCGAGGATCCAGGACCGCAGGGGAAGTGTACCCAAGCACGCCCTCAAAACCTCAACGCGATTTGCGGCACCGCCCCACTCCCCCGCAACCCCTCATCCTCGTTACACCCAAACCGTCACCCCGCGGCGCCCCCCAAACCGCATCCTCGGCGCCCCAAACCGTCATCCGCGGGCCCTCTTCCTCGTCATCCTCGGGCTTGACCCGAGGATCCAGGACCGCAGGGGAAAGCGTGCCCAAGCACACCCTCAAACCTCAACTCTATGCCACCGCCTCCCAAACCGCACCCCGGCGGGAATGCGTCCAGATGGCCGGCCGACGCGTTCCCTCAACCGCCCGAAGCCTCCCGCTTCGCCGCCGTCATGATGTCCAGCAGCTTGTCGTAATCCGGCACGATGTCGTATTCCGCCGAGCGCGCCATCTCCTCGTCCAGGCTGTCCCACTGGATCGCTTCCAGCTCGTCCTTGGTGAACAGCTTGAAGCACTCTTCATTACCCATCTGCGCGACGGGATTGAACGTCCCCTCCGCGAAGGCGACCTTGTGCGCCATCTCCGGCGCCTGGACATAGGCCAGGAACTCGGGCGCCAGCGGCGAGACATTGGGATTGTTCACCACCGACGTGATTTCGATCCACGCGATGCCGCCCTTGCCCCCCTCCATGGGCCCCTTCTTCGGCGTTACGCCACGGATGTTCATGTAGCCGTCGGCCCGTGCCGGCGAGGCGGAATAGGTGCCGCCGGTCATGTGGAAGTCGATCTCGCCGGAAACCAGCGCCTGGTTCATGGTCGCGATGTCGCCCACGGCCTTCGCGCCCTTGAACACCTTCTTTGCGGTCTCGCCGAACGTCGCCACCTCCTCGTCTGTATGCGTCTTGAACGGGTCGAACCCGGCGATGCAGCAGAGGTTGAACACGTTCCAGTCGTCGGATTCGAGGATCCCGTATTTGCCGGCATTGGCGGCGTCGTTGAACAGATCCCAGCCTTGGTCTTCCGCCGTCTCTCGGCTCACCTTGTCGGTGTTCACCACGAAGCTGTAGGGACCGAACCGCTGCGCCATGCCCAGCAGCTCCTTGCCGCTCTCGTCCATCGCCCACTTATAGGGTGGCTTGAACTGCGGCAGCATCTTGTCGAAGTACGGCTCGAACTTCGCCTTGTCCAGCGGCGTGATCAGCTTCTCCGGATACATGATCTTGCGCGCCCAGGGATTGTTCACGTTGATCAGGTCCCAGACATTGATCTCGCCGGCCCGCAGGCGGTTGATCATCGTCGGATCGTTGGTCAGTGACTCCGCTTTCACCGTGGCCCCGGTCTGCTCGCGGAACGGATCCAGCACCTGGGCCGAGTTGTAGCCTTCCCAGCACAGGATGTTGAGTTCCTTCTCGCGGGCGGCCGCGGCGGGAGAGAGGCCGCCTTTGGTCACCGCGGCGAAGGCGGCGGCCCACAGGGCGGATTGTTGCATGAAATTGCGGCGGGACAGTCCTTGGCGTGACATCGCGAACCCCCAATGTTTGACGGCTCAAACCTCTGGGCATCGTGCTGCGCCACAGATGGTGCCGTGCTCCCCTCATCATGATGATCACCTTTGCGATCGCCCGACAACCGCAAAAGTTGAACGAGGGCCTGTTGAGATTCCGGCCAGGACGAGTCGAAAATGGTGGCTTTCGAGGACCGGAGCGCAGTGTACCTAAGGGTACATGAGCACCGGAAGCGCAGAAAGCCGACATTTGCAGGCCGACATGGCCTGAATCTCAACACGCCCTAATCCAGTCCCATGATCTCTTTCAGCTCCGCTGCCGACATCACATGGCAATAGATCATGTTGATGATCTCGAGCTCCTTGAGGTGCAGCGCGTGGTCGCCGGCGGCGCAGCAATCCTCCACCACGATCACGTTGAAGCTCTCATCCGCCAGCGACCGCACCGTCGAGGAGACGCACTGATCGGTGAAGATCCCGCAGCAGACCACGTTCTTGACCCCGAGATTATGCAGCACCAGGCGCAGATTGGTCCCCGTCAACGCGCTATCGGTCGTCTTCGTGACGACGATCTCGTCGCCCAGCGGCATCAGCGCCGGCACGATCTGCGAGGCTGCCTCGTCCTTCGGCAGCAGCAGATTGTTCCAGCCCGGCTTCTTCTGCGAGAGCGAACGATCGCGTCCATCCGCCGTCAGACACGCGATCCGCGCGAACACCCGTTCGATCTTCTTCTCCCGGAACAGCCCCAGCAGCTCCGCGGTCCGCGGGATCACCTGTCCCCGCATCCGTTCGTGAAAGGGTGTCCAGGCATCGTAATTCGCCTGCTCCCGCGGCCCAAGGCTCCCCCGCTCGGGCCGCTCCAGATAGGTATTCTGCACATCGATGACGAGCAGCGCCGTCTCGGCCCAGGCGAGGTCCGGATCCTCGGGCTCCGGAGCATCCTGGTAATAGAGCGATCGATAATCCGTCTTCCAGTTCATCTGTATCCTTCCGCTTCGATATCCCTTCTCCCCTCGCGGGAGAATTCGATATCCCTTCTCCCCTCGCGGGAGAAGGAGGGGCCCATGGCGGCAGCCATGGGAGGATGAGGGGGCGGCCGACCTCTCCCGCAAGGGGAGAGGTGAATGCCCCCCTCAGAACCGATACCGGAACAACCCCCGCCGCTCGTAGACCTCCGCAGCCTCTTCCACGAACGCCGCCATTCTTCGCGCCCCGTGGACCTCGCGCAACACCCGCGCCGCGTCCATCAACGGTGCCTTCGACGCGGCCCGCCCCGGTCGCAGCAGCTCGTACACCTCCATGATGAAGTCCTGCGGCACCTCGACCAGCTCGGCGGCACGCTCGAAATTATCCGCCAGCGTCGGTCGCCCCGCATCCCGCGCGATCTCCGCCTGCAGGCCCAGGGCCAACGGCGTGATCCGCAGATCCTCCATGGTCACCGCGCCGGACTCCACCGCCTCCAAATTCAAATCCGCGATCGCCTTGCCGCCCTCCGCCTCCAGCAGCTCCGGCCGCTTTTCCGCGATGGGATAGTCCCGGATCGTCAGCTTTTCCCTCATGCCGGCACCCGCCCAAAGCTCATCATGATCTCCTCCGGCGCGGCCCCGTCCTCCGTCAGCTCCGTCTCGATCGCGTAGATCAGAGCCACCCTGGCATGATACCGCGACCCCATCGCTTCTCCCCGCGTCGGCACGACCACCGGCTCCGGCGCCAGCCCTTGGGCATACTGCGCCGCATTGTAGCCGAGCCGTCGATAATGGCTGAGCTGGGTGATCGGCGAATTGGAGAACAGTTCCAGATTGTTGTGCGGCAGCCGGTCGGCCTGATGGATGACGGCCGTCCCCTTCGCCTGCAGGCCGATCCCGATCCCCGACCCTGACAGCCGCGCAGCACTCAGCCCCAGGAACGAGGTGTCCGCCGTGTGCCGCATGCGCACGATGCGGGCGCGTCCGCCCCCCTCTTCGATCCCGGCCACCATCTCCGTCATCAGCGCCGCCAGGGGGATCCCACCCACCGTGCGGAACAGCTTCACCCCGAAGCCCGGCGACACCCCGACCACGACTTCCGCCCCGTCGGTGCCGATCTCCGCCGGCCCCATCACCTTCAGCGAAAGCTCCCGCGCCGAGCGCCGGGCAACCTCCGCCTCCTGGTTCAGCACCGTCTCCCGGTCGAGCACGTCGCGGATCGCGTTCAACTCCTGCCGGCGCGCCTCGCTCACACGGTAGCCGGTCCCCGGACCCTGATAGTCATTGGGATCGTTGATGGCGCTGAGCACCCGGCCGCCCCGCACCACCGCCGAGGTCTGCAGATAGTCCCCCGACACCCTCAGCTTCACGAGCTGCAGCAAGTTCTCCGCCTCTTCGCGAAAGCCGCGTGCCGCCAATGCCCGGATCACGTCGATCACGCTGAGGGCACGGGCCTTGATCGCCTCCGAAATCACCGCCACCTCGCCCGGCCGATAGCTCTCCGTCTCGTCCGAGCCCGACGCCACCACCACGCTGGCCAGCATCGCAGCGGACGGGCTTGCGAGGTCCAGCTCCTCGAAAACGGCCGCGATGGCGTCCGTGGCCCGCCGCCTGAGGTCGAGCGTCGCCTCTTCCGCGATCGGCGTCAGTCCGCCATCCGCCTCGAAGTCCCGCTGCAGCACCAAATAATCCTCGAGCTCCTCCCCGTTCAGCAGCGAAGGATTGAACGAATTGTCATATTTGAGGATCGATCCGAAGCCGGAGCAGATCAGGTCCGAACCCGCGATCAGATAGGGCAGGATCTTCGCCCCCACCCGGATTTCCGATTCCGTGGGGCGTGCATCGTTTCCCGAGGCGCATTCCAGATCGAGCCACACCGCGATGAGATTCTCCGCCATCAGCTCCCGGAACCCGCCCGGCATGGTCGCCGTCAGCGGCGCCCCGTCGATGCCGCCATTTTGGGTGCCTTGCACTCCCATTGCCCGCTGCAGGCACAGGCACCGCGCTTCGAGGTAAAGCAGCGACTTGCTTTCGTGAAACCCCATCAGGAGCTCCGAGCCCGCCCCCGAGGTGCAGCGCATCTTGATCCCGCGCGAGGCATAGGCGGCCGCCAGGAACGCCTTCGACCACGGCGTGTCGTCCCCGTCGATGAACGCTCTCTCGGTCCCGTACACCGACACCGTCTCGGCATAGGAGGAAAATCCCGCCATCCCGATCCTCAGCTCCTCGGCCTCCTCGCTGGAGCATTGGAACAGCACGCCCCATCGCCCCACGGCCGCGCCCACGCAGCAGGCGACCGCATTCGACCAGGCATTCCGGGACACCCGCATCGTCGTCTCGATCTCGTCGAAACCGAGTGCCACCGCCACGGCCGCATCCGCCGCCAATTGCAGCGGATCGTCCTTCGCATTCGTCACATGCGCCTGGTTTCCTGGCGTCTTCCGCGCCCGCATCTTGGAGTACGCGAAGGCGATCTCCAGCGCCGAAAGCTCGGCGACGACTTCGGCCAGCTTCGCCGGGGTCATCCCATGGGCCAGCCGCACGAGCTCGGCGCGCGGCACGTTCATGTCCACCAGCATCCGCGCGATCTGAGGCGACGGGATCGCCATCGCCTCCGGAGCCACCGCCGGGTCGATATGATATTTCGCGATGAACAGGTCGATCATGTCGAAATCGGCAGCCGGGACCCCGTCCAAGGAGGACACCTGTCCTTCGACGATGCCGACCGAAGGCTTCGGATCGCTCGGACTTGAGAACGCCGAGAATCCGCTCGCCGCATCCTCCGCCGCGAACTTGTCGAGCCGCAGCGGTCGCTCGTCCCATTCCGCGAACCGCCGCCACCGATTGGATCCCTGCACCATCATGGGCACTCCGGCGATATTGGGGTCTCGACATTGGGCAAGATTGCTGCCCGCGGTCAAGCAGCCTCGGACGACCTGGTGAGAGTGAGGCCAGGATGAGGCTTTAGCTCAGCACCGCCCGTGCGATGGCGAGACCAGCGAAAACGGCCGCGATCGACACCACCACCGACAGCCCCACATAGAGTCCGCACAGCAGGAAGTCGCCGCGCTCATAGAGGATGGACGTATCCAGTGCGAAAGCGGAGAACGTCGTGAACCCGCCGAGCACACCGGTCATCAGGAACAGCCGCAGCGACTGAGGCGTGCCTTGGCTGCTGAGCATCAGCCACCCCGCCAGCAGCCCCATCGTCAGGCAGCCCGCGATGTTCACGAACATCGTGCCGGCGGGAAACATCGGCCCCACCAGCGCCACCGCGGCCCGGTTCACCCCGTGCCGAAGCGCACTGCCGATCCCACCGCCGATAAACACCACCAGGTAAAGCCACAACCCCTGCACCGAAATCTCCCCCGACAGTTACGACGCCACCCCACACCCGTCATCCCGGCCAAGCGAAGCGCAGAGCCGGGACCCCCAAGAGCAAGAACCCCTCATCCTGAGGAGCAGCCAAAGGCTGCGTCTCGAAGGACGTCATCCCGGACGAAGCGAAGCGCAGATCCGGGACCCCATGCGGCTCGGGGATCCCGGTCAAGCCCGGGATGACAGCCAGAGGAGAGGAGGCCCCTCCCCACACCCTCATCCTGAGGA
This sequence comes from Rhodoligotrophos appendicifer, assembly GCF_007474605.1. NCBI lineage: Bacteria > Pseudomonadati > Pseudomonadota > Alphaproteobacteria > Hyphomicrobiales > Rhodoligotrophaceae > Rhodoligotrophos > Rhodoligotrophos appendicifer. The sequence continues at coordinate 83,754 of NZ_VHKL01000001.1, forward strand.
GGCCCGCAGGGCCGTCTCGAAGGATCCGCCACAGGATCCAAACCCCCTACCGCCCCAGCACTCCGCGCCCCTTGGCCAATCCGTAAAGCAGGTTCAGCACCAGGGCCGCCCCCGTATTCCCCGTGATGTTCAGCGGATCGAACGGGGGCGAGATCTCCACGATGTCCGCCCCGATGAATTTCGGACTGGCGGCGATCCGCCGGAGGGCCACCTGCAGGTCACGCGAATCCATCCCGAAGGAATTGGGTGCGGCCGTCCCGGGCGCCTGGGTCTGGTCGATGCAGTCGATGTCCACCGACACATAGATCGCATCCACGTTGCGACCGGCGATATCGAGGGCATCGTCGATGACAGGTCCGATGCCGCGCTCATAAACCTCCAGCGCGGAGATCACCTTGATCCCCTTCTCCTCCGCATACGCATCGAACTCCGGCGCATTGCAGAACTCGCCAAGTCCGATCTGCACCAGGTTGCGTCCATCGAGCAGCGTTCCCTCCAGCTCCAGCGTGCGCCGGAAGGGCACCCCACTCGACTCGGCGCCGAGATGCGCCGTCCGCAGATCGTGATGCGCGTCGAAATGGATGATCCCCAGGCGCTTTCCCGGCCCCATGGCCTCCATCACGCCGCGCAGATTGGGGAACGAGGTCGAATGATCGCCGCCCAGCATGATCGGCACGATCTTGCGCTCCACCAGCGCCCTGGTGGTATTCGAGATGCGCGCGAACGTCTCCTTCATGTCCGTCAGCACGACTTCGACATCGCCGATATCTGCAGCCCTGAGGCCCGTCATCGCCTGGCGTTCCCGGCTCGAAAACGTGGTGTAGTACATGAAGGCCTGGCGCACGGCATTCGGTCCCTGGCGCGATCCCGCCCGCACCACCGAGGCCCCGTCATAGGGAACCCCAACGATCGCACAGTCGAGATCGAGCGAACCGTCCCAGGTCAGCCAGGCACCGGCCCGATGCTCGGCCACGTCGCCCTTCATTGTGTTGACCACGATCCCGGGTGGCAGAAGTTTTAGTTCGGTCACGAAAATTCCCCTGTCTTGTAAGGCGCGCCACCTTAGCCCTGCGCCCGCGGCGGCGAAAGAGCCCACCGCGCCGGCGCCTCCCCAGGCATTATGGGCCGCAAAACCGCCGATCGCCGGCCAACATGGCGCCAAACGTCAACACAGCCTAGCCCAATCCTTCCGAATGCATTAGGACTTGCCGCCCCGACGAGGCTTCATGCCTCCGCCGCAGAAATCCGATAGCACGCCTGCATGCAACCGATCATCGACATCCGCGACCTGTCCAAGACCTATGCCACCGGCTTCCACGCGCTGAAATCCGTCAACCTGCAGATTCGCCGTGGCGAGATCTTTGCCCTGCTGGGACCCAACGGGGCCGGCAAGACCACCCTGATCTCCATCATCTGCGGTCTCGTCGGCGCCACCGGCGGCTCGGTGGCCGTCGATGGGCGCCCGCTTGAGGATTACCGTGCCGTCCGCGGCATGATCGGACTGGTCCCTCAGGAACTCACGATCGATTCCTTCGAAAGCGTCTTCGCCACCGTCTCCTTCAGCCGGGCTCTGTTCGGCAAGAAGAAGAACCCCGTATTCATCACCCAGCTCCTCAAGGATCTCTCCCTCTGGTCCAAGCGCGACAGCAAGATCATCACCCTCTCCGGGGGCATGAAGCGTCGCGTCATGATCGCCAAGGCCCTGTCCCATGAGCCCGAGATCCTGTTCCTCGACGAGCCGACGGCCGGCGTCGACGTCGAGCTGCGCAAGGACATGTGGAACCTCGTCAGATCCCTCCGGGAGAAGGGCACCACCATCATCCTGACGACCCATTACATCGACGAAGCCGAGGAAATGGCCGATCGCATCGGCGTCATCAACAAGGGCGAGTTGATTCTGGTCGAGGGCAAGACGGAACTCATGCAGAAGCTCGGCAAGAAGGAGCTCCGCCTCCAGCTGAACGAGCCCCTGGCGGCCATTCCCCTGGCTCTCCAGGGTCGCAACTTGTCCCTCAGCGAGAATGGCTGCGAATTGACCTACACTTACGACAATCGGGGTGTCCGCACCGGGATCACGACCCTCCTCCAGGATCTGAGTCAGGCCGGCATCACCTTCAAGGATCTCAACACGACCCAGAGCTCCCTCGAGGAGATCTTCGTCAGCTTGGTGCATTCGGAAACATGAACCTCACCGCCGTCGTCGCAATCTACAAATATGAGATGGCGCGGACCTTCCGCACGCTGTTCCAGAGCATCGTGTCGCCCGTGATCTCGACCTCCCTCTATTTCGTCGTCTTCGGTGCGGCCATCGGCTCGCGCATCCAGGAGGTCGAGGGCGTGAGCTATGGCGCGTTCATCGTCCCCGGCCTGATCATGCTCTCGCTCCTCACCCAGAGCATCACCAACGCCTCCTTCGGCATTTTCTTCCCGAAATTCGTGGGCTCGATCTTCGAGATCATGTCCGCCCCCATCTCATATTTCGAGATCGTCCTCGGCTATGTCGGCGCCGCCGCCACGAAATCCATCGGCATCGGCCTCATCATTCTGGCGACCGCGCATCTCTTCGTGCCGCTTCAGATCGCCCATCCCTTCTGGATGCTCACCTTCCTCTTGCTCACCGCCATCACCTTCAGCCTTTTCGGCTTCATCATCGGCATTTGGGCGACGAATTTCGAGAAGCTCCAGCTCATTCCCCTGCTGGTCATCACTCCGCTCACCTTTCTCGGCGGCAGCTTCTACTCCATCAACATGCTGCCTCCCGAATGGCACACCATTGCCCTGCTGAACCCCGTCGTTTACCTCGTATCCGGCTTCCGTTGGAGCTTCTACGAGATCGCCGACGTCGACATTTCCATCAGCATCGGCATGACCCTCTTCTTCTTGTTCCTATGCCTCGGTTTCGTCTGGTGGATCTTCAAGACCGGATACCGCCTCCGCTCCTGACGCAACTTTGTCGCCCACCAAGACTTTCTTCAGTTCCCGGTGAGTTTCCGCTACAACGGCCATCTTCGAAATCGCAGCTGGACGCTACCATGCAGAGAGAACGACCAAACCCTGTAGGCACCAGCCTGCCCAGCCACATCACCCGCGAAGATCAGGCTCACATCCTGTCCGAGGCGTTGCCCTTCATGCAGCGCTATGACGGGCAGACGGTCGTCGTGAAATATGGCGGCCACGCGATGGGCGACCAGACCCTGTCGCGCCAGTTTGCCCGCGACATTGTCCAGCTGAAGCTCAGCGGCATCAATCCCATCGTCGTCCACGGCGGCGGGCCGCAGATCGGCCGCATGCTTGAGCGCCTGAAGATCGAGTCGAGCTTCGAGGACGGCCTCCGCGTCACCGACAAGGCCACCATGGAAGTCGTCGAGATGATCCTCGCCGGCTCGATCAATAAGCAGGTCGTGGCCGACATACAGCACGAGGGCGGCCGCGCCATCGGCATCTCGGGCAAGGATGGCAACCTTCTCCTGGCCCGGCGCATCACGCGGACGAAGCGCGATCCCGACTCACATATCGAGCGCGTCGTCGATTTGGGGTTCGTCGGTGACCCCGAGACCGTCAACCCGGAGATCCTTCACACCATCGCCGCCAGCTCGGCGATCCCGGTCATCGCGCCCATCGGCACCTCCGTCGAGGGTGACACCTACAACGTCAATGCGGACACGTTCGCCGGCGCCATCGCGGTCGCCACCCGCGCCAAGCGCCTTCTGCTCCTCACCGACGTCGAAGGGGTCCTCGATAAGGACAAGAAGCTCATTCGGGAGCTGAGCCTTGCCGACGCCCGCCGCTTCATGACCGATGGAACGGCCTCCGGCGGCATGATCCCCAAGATCGAGACCTGCGTCTCGGTCGTCGAGAACGGCGTCGAAGGCGCAGTCATTCTCGATGGTCGCGTACCGCACATCGTGCTGCTGGAGCTGTTCACGCCCCATGGCGTCGGCACCCGCATCAGTCGTGGCGAGCGGGACTGAGCAGCATGTCAGGCCAGAGGACAAAGCGCGGCTTCGATCACGTCGACACCTGGATCTTTGATCTGGACAACACGCTCTATCCGGCGAGCACCCGGCTGTTCGATCAGATCGACGAGAAGATGGGGGCCTTCATCATGGACCTGCTGTCGGTCGACAAGACCGAGGCGCGCCGGATCCAGAAGGGCTTCTTCTACGAGCACGGCACGACCCTTCGCGGTCTGATGACCGAGCACGGTGTTCAGCCGAAGGACTTCCTGTCCTTCGTTCACGACATCGACCACTCCGCCATCGTCGCCGACGACCGGCTCTGCTCCGGGCTCACGCGCCTGCCCGGCCGCAAGTTCATCTTCACCAATGGCACCGTGGCGCATGCCGAGCGCGTGATGGACCGCATCGGCATCATCGCCTGCTTCGACGGCATCTTCGATATCGAGGCGGCCAATTATCTGCCCAAGCCGGACCTGACGAGCTACAGCCTCATGCTGGAAAGCCATGCCATAGAGGCCGCCGGCGCTGCCATGTTCGAGGACATTTCGCGGAATTTGGAACCGTGCCACGAGCTCGGCATGACCACGGTCCTCGTCACCTCCCCGGACAACGAGGACAGCCGCCTCCTCTCGGCGAAATACGGTCACACTGAAACCTCCCCCCATATCGATCACGTCACCAACGACCTCGCCACCTTCATCCACGCCATAGCCGACCAGCGTACCCGCTGATCCCTCCGAACTTTCACCCCGTGCCGCCCCCTCCCCACCCGAGTCATCCTGGGCGCACTGCAGCGCGAAGCGGTGCCCCTCCCCAAACCGTCATCCCGGGCGCACTGCAGCGCGAAGCGGTGCCCCTCCCCAAACTGTCATCCCGGGCGCACTGCAGCGCGAAGCGGTGCCGTGCAGACCCGGGACCCCATGCGGCTCGAGAACCCCATGCGGCCGAAACCCGCCCCCCTTACACGAAGTCGAAATCCCGCGCGCTCAGCTCGGCTGCCTCCACCATGAGATCGAAATCGCTTCGCTGGTCGCCATCATTGTCGATCGACACCTGCAGCCAACCGCAGCCCCGGTCGAGAATGCCGATCTCCGGCCGACCGCCGGTGAAGTCCTGGCCCTGCACCCAGCTCAGGCCGACATCCTTCATCGCCTCGGTCCTCTGGATGACGATCCTGTCGACACCGGCCGTGAACCCATAGATGGAATCCGGCCCCGCAGCGGCGCTCGAATCCTCCAGCGACGTGAAGATGAAGCGGTCCCGTCCTCCGCCGCCGATGAAGCCGTCCCGGCCGAGCCCGCCGATCAGGTCCTCGCTGTGCGCCGAGCCATAGAGAAAATTGTTCTTGCTGTCTCCGACGAGTGATCGCATGCCCCGCACCGCAACCACATGCTCGATTTCGATGTCCGGTCGAGCGAGTTCGAGCCGCTCCCCGCCGAGCGAGCCATCCCGTTCCAGGGTCATCGTTCCCAGATTGAAACTGAAGACACCGTCCATCCCGGACAGATCGAGGGTGATCTCCCGGTGCAGCGTCTCCCCGTCGACCTTCGCGCCCCGCACCTCCGCCTGGCCGTCGAACACCCGCTCCAGAGTTTCCCACGTCGCCCTTGGGGCCGCGTCCCGGCTGGCGCAGGGATCCGCCGGGCGGGGCACTGTACAATGATCGGGCCTGCCTTGCGTCAGGGTCGCAGTCACGGGGAACAGTCGGGGGAGATACGGGCTCTGCATAAATCAAGTCCTTTGAAAATACGGCGACGATCGCCGGGGGCAAGGACATGGGAGGAGAAGGTGCTTTTTTGATGCGACCGGTTTGGCGCTTTGTGATCCTGATGATGGAGTTTCCGAGTGGCCGGCATCGCCTGGCTCTGTGTTTCGCCCCCTCAGCGATTGACGGGTTGCGCCCCTGCTCGTTCCATCGCCTCCGGCCGCAGTTGACAGCGGCCGCTCGAACGCTAGTGTTCCGCCGCGACAGACCCATTCGGAGCCTCTATGAGCCACGATCAGATCAGAACCGTCATCGAACGGGCTTTCGACGCACGCGACAGCGTGTCCCCGGCAACCACCGGCGAGATCCGCGACGCCGTCGCCACGGCATTGAACTTGCTCGACACCGGCAAGCTCCGCGTCGCCGAACCGGGCGCTCAGGGCTGGACCGTCAATGAATGGCTCAAGAAGGCGGTCCTCCTGTCCTTCCGCCTCAACGACATGGCCCCCATTCCCGGCGGCCCCGGCGACTCGACCTGGTGGGACAAGGTCCCCTCGAAATTCGATGGCTGGGGCGCGGCCGAATTCAAGGCGGCCGGCTTCCGCGCCGTCCCCAACTGCATTGTGCGGCGCTCCGCCTATATCGCCCCCGACGTCGTGCTCATGCCCTCCTTCGTCAATCTCGGCGCCTATGTCGACAGCGGCACCATGATCGACACCTGGGCGACCGTGGGATCCTGCGCCCAGATCGGCAAGAAGTGCCATATCTCAGGGGGCGCCGGCATCGGTGGCGTGCTTGAGCCCCTTCAGGCCTCACCCGTCATCATCGAGGACAATTGCTTCATCGGCGCCCGCGCTGAAGTGGCCGAAGGCGTCATCGTCGGCACGGGCTCGGTGCTTGCCATGGGCGTCTATCTCGGCGCCTCCACCAAGATCATCGACCGCGAGACTGGTGAGGTTCATGTCGGCAAGGTCCCGCCTTATTCCGTCGTCGTCTCCGGGACCACGGGCGCAAAGCCGCTTCCGGACGGCTCCATGGGCCCCGGGCTCTATTGCGCCGTCATCGTCAAGCGCGTCGACGAGCGGACCCGGTCCAAGACGTCGATTAATGAGCTCCTGAGAACCTGATCCGGTGACCGACGCGCTTCCTCTTCTGCAGGCCTTGGTCCGCTTAGCCTCCGTGACGCCCCGCTCGGAAGGAGCATTGGATCGCGTGCAGGAATGGCTGGAGCGCGCCGGGTTCACCTGCTGGCGTTTGCCTTTCCAGGCGCCGGAGACGGCAGCCGTCGACAATCTTTTCGCCCGTCTTGGAACGACCGCGCCGCATTTTTGCTTTGCCGGTCATGTTGATGTTGTCCCCCCTGGCGATGAGAGCCGCTGGACCCATCCGCCCTTCGCCGCTGAGATCTGCGACGGCAACCTCTATGGTCGCGGTGCGGTCGACATGAAAGGCTCCGTCGCCGCCTTTTGCGCCGCCGCAACCGATTTCGCCGCGGATCACGAGGCCGGCTTTCCCGGCTCCATAAGTCTGCTCATCACTGGCGACGAGGAAGGCCCGTCCATCAACGGCACCGTCAAGGTCCTTGAATGGATGGCGGCGAACGGCCACGTCCCGACCGTCTGCCTGGTCGGTGAACCCAGCTCCTCTGAGCGTCTCGGCGATACGATCAAGATCGGCCGCCGCGGCAGCCTGAACGCGAAGCTGACGGTCTATGGAGTCCAGGGCCACGCTGCCTATCCGCACAAGGCCGACAACCCCATACCGAAGCTGGTGCGCATGCTCGACGCCCTCGCCAGCGAAGCGCTCGATCAGGGCAATGACGCCTTCGAGCCTTCCACGCTTGCCATCACCGGGATCGATACCGGCAATCCGGCGGCCAACATCATTCCCGATCGTGTCACCGCTGCCTTCAACGTCCGCTTCAACAGCGAATACACCCGCGCGTCTCTGGAGCGGTGGATCACCGATCGCTGCGACAGGGTGAGATCCGCCATGGGCGGCGAGTATCGGATCGAATTCTCCTCCAATGCGGACAGCTTCGTCACGCAGCCCGGGCCGCTGGTTGACACCGTCGTTGCCGCGGTCAGGGAGGCCACGGGGCTTGAGCCAGCCCTCACCACAGGTGGCGGCACCTCAGATGCGCGCTTCATCAAGAATTACTGTCCGGTCATCGAATTTGGACCGGTGAACCAGACCATCCACCAGACCGACGAGCACATTCCCATTGTCGAGCTTGAGGCTACGCGTCACATCTACCGATTGATCCTGGACCGCTACTTCTCTTGAAGCCGGGCCGCCTTCGCCCTCCCGGCGAACAGCCCCCGTGCCGGAACCTCCTGTTGATGATTTCGTCTGAAGAATTTTCTTCCGCCCTGCGCGGCGCTTGGCGCCTGCTGAACCGTGACCCTGGCGGCTACCAGGATTTCCAGCTCGATCGGACGGGCCTCTGGCACTCCTTCACCGCGGTCGTCATCGTGGCACCGCTCTACCTTTTCTTGATGGCAACGACCTACGGGATCCAGGCTGATCCTCCGGTGGCCTTGTCTTATCCCCATGCGCTCGTCGGCTTGCTTCTGGAATGGGCCGGCTTCGTCGCTCTGGCGATGGCAGCAACGCGGCTGATGGAAAAGCCGCACCGCTTCACGCCCCTGGTGGTCGCCTATAACTGGTCTTCGGTCTTGATCGTCACGGCCATGATCCCGGCGGCCCTTCTCTTCCGCTATGGCCTCTTCAACGCCAACAGCATGATCGCCTGGACGATCGTCATCAACCTCATCGGCCTCTATTACCGCTGGTACATTGCCCGCACCGCCCTCGGCAGCTCGGGCCAGGCCGCCGCAGCCTTCGTGGCCGCCGACGTGGCCATAAGCCTGACCATCGATTTCCTGGTTACCTAGAGCTAACCACCGACAGCGTACACCGCCTCACGGTCATCCCCGCCGGAGCACCCCCCTCTGTCATCCCGGCCGCAGCGTCCCCCCTCCCCCGTCATCCCGGCCGCAGCGTCCCCCCTCCCCCGTCATCCCGGCCGGAGCGAAGCGAAGAGCCGGGACCCCATGCCGAATGCCCCCCCATGCCGCATGCACCCCCCGCCCACCCCGCATCCCTCAGTCATACTCCACCGCGGTCAGAGCGAGCCCCCAGGGTGGAGCCACCGCCCCGCAGGCCGCCCGGTCCCGGGCATCCAACGCCCGCTCCATGTCCCCGTCCTGCCAGGCGCCTTCCCCCACGAGCTTCAGGCTCCCCACCATCGACCGGACCTGGTTGTGCAGGAATGAGCGCGCCGTCGCAGTGATCCGGATCTCCTCGCCCACGCGCTCCACGTCCAAAACGTCGAGCGTCTTCACCGGCGAGGCCGACTGGCAATGCACCGACCGGAACGTTGTGAAATCATGCCGCCCCGTGAGCACCTGTGCCGCCCGCCTCATGGCCGCCTCGTCCAAGGGACGCGCCACCAGCCAGGCCCGTCCCCGATCCAACGCGAGCGGGCTGCGGCGATTGATGATGCGATACGAATAATGTCTCCGCCGCGCCGAAAAGCGCGCGTGGAAGTCCTCTGCCGCCTCTTCGGCGGACAGAACCGAGATGGGATCCGGCTTCAGGTGAAAATTCAGGCCCGCCCGCAGTCGCTCCGCCGCCCAGCTCCGCGCCAGGTCCACATGCGCCACCTGCCCCGTGGCATGGACCCCCGAATCGGTCCGCCCGGAGCCGAACACGGTGACCGTCTCGCCGCACATCTTGAGAAGGGCGGCCTCCAGGGCGCCTTGCACGGTTGGACTGCCCAGCTGTCTTTGCCAGCCGGCGAAAGGCCCTCCGTCATATTCCACCGTAAATCTGTAACGCGGCATGCCGGCTCCCTCTCCACGGGCCTCCTCTATCGCGACGGCGCCGCCGCGTCACCTGCTTGCCACCGCCGCGCCCTCGCGCTAACCATGGAGGATGCCGGATGTTTCGCCCGCCCTGCCACGATGGCCGCTCGTCGATGGCCGCCAATCGGAAACCGCCGCCACCGTCCAGCGCGGTGTGTGCCGCCTTCTGCGCGCCTCTGGTTTTGCAGCCGTGACTGAACTGCCCCTGGCGTCGGGCCGCCGGGCCGACATCATGGCCGTGAATGAGCGCGGTGACGTCTGGATCATCGAGATCAAGTCGAGCTTGGTGGATTTTCGCACCGACCGCAAATGGCCGGAATACTGGCACTTCTGCGACCGCCTCTATTTCGCCATTCCGGCGACCATGACCCCGGACATCATGCCCATGGAGGCGGGCTTGATCGTCGCCGACAATTTCGGTGCTGAAATCATCCGCGACATCCCGGAGGTCCGCCTGGCCGGCTCCCGACGCAAGGCCGTGACCCTCCGCTTCGCCCGCGCCGCGGCCCTCCGCCTCCACAATCTCCGCGACCCCCTATGCGAAGGCCCCGGCGCCCCCGGCCCCTACGACAAACTGAGCGAAGTCGGCTGACCTCATAGCCGCGTGACCCGCCGAAGCGAAGCCCCCCCACTCGTCATTATCCCGGCGGAAGCGAAGCCCCCCACTCGTCATCCCGGCCGAAGCGCAGCGAAGAGCCGGGACCCCATCCCGCACGCTGAAACCCCTCACGCGCCGCTGCGCGCGACCGTGCCCCCGACGAAGCCCCCCGCCCAAACCTACCGCCCGCCAATATCCTGCTGCCGCCGGTCCATGCGGTTCACGGCCCGGGGATTCCATCCGTCATCTTCGCTGACGCGGTTTGAGGGGGGCGGCGCAGCGGCCCGGCCCCCGCTCGGCCGACCGCCGCCGAACAATCCCTCGAAGAAGTTCTTGATGCCCTCCCCCACCGACGGTCCCTGATAGCGGGCGACCTGGGGCTGGGTGTAATACGGCTCCTGCTCCACGGGCTCGGACGGTGCGCCCGGCAGCGGCAGTGACGGCAGGTCCTTGTGTGCCGGCCCCATCACGTCCTTCCAGATCGCCGCCGGCAATCCGCTTCCCGAAACCTTCTTGGTCGACGAATTATCGTCGTTCCCGACCCAGACCCCGCCCACCAGATGCGCGGTATAGCCGATGAACCACGCATCGCGGAAATCCTGCGTCGTGCCCGTCTTGCCCGCCGCATCCTGCCCGTCCAGCATGGCCCGCTTGGCCGTCCCGTCATGGATGGCGCTGCGCATCATGTCGTTCATCTCGCCGACGGCGCGCGCGTCCACCGCCTGCACCGTTTGCGCCGGCACCCGCTCGTAGAGCACGGTGCCGCTCTTCGTCAGGATCCTGTTGATGACGAACGGAAACGCCTCATATCCGCCATTGGCAAAGGCCGCATAGGCCCCGGTGAGCTCCAGGAGATTGACCTCCGACGTCCCCAGCCCGATGGAGCCGTTCGACGTCAAGGGCGATTTGATGCCGAGCCGCGTCGCCGTATCGGCCACCGTCTGCGGACCCACCTCCATGGTGAGCTTGGCGGCGACCGTATTGAGCGACCGGGCGAGCGCCGTCCGCAGGGTCACCGGCCCCGAATACTTTCGTGAATAATTCTCCGGCGCCCAGGTTCCGAACCGCACCGGTCCGTCCACCACCACGCTGTCGGGGGAGAATCCGTGTTCCATCGCCGCCAGATAGACGAAGGGCTTGAATGCCGATCCCGGCTGACGCTGCGCCTTGATGGCGCGGTTGTACTGGCTCTTCTTGTAGGACTTGCCGCCGACCATGGCCTTGATGCCGCCCGAGGCGTCCATGACCACCATGGCCCCCTGCTGTGCGTTCTGCTTGGCGCCTTCATTGGCAAGATGCTTGCGCACCGAGGCCTCCGCGAGGCCCTGGAGCGTGGGATCGATCGTCGTCTCCACGATGAGGCTTTCCGTATACTCCCCCACCAGGTTGGGCACCATGTCCGCCACCCAGTCGGCGATGTAGTAGCTCGCCGGCAGATAGTCCCGGGCCACCACCTCGGCCGGGCTGTTGATGGCTTTCTGCCCCTCCTCGGCGGAGATGTACTTCTCCTCCACCATCGAATTGAGCACCGTATAGGCGCGCTCTTCCGCAGCCTTCGGCTTGTTGATCGGATTGTAATTCGCCGGCGCCTTCAACAGGCCCGCCAGGATGGCCGCCTCGGCCAGCGAGACCTCACGGATCGACTTGCCGAAATAATGCTGCGCCGCCGCCTCCACCCCATAGGCGCCGCCGCCGAAATAGACCCGGTTCAGATAGAGCTGGAAGATCTCTTCCTTCGTGAACTTATGCTCCAGCCACAGCGCCAGGATCGCCTCCTGGATCTTTCGCTGCATCGTCCTGTCGGGCTGCAGGAACAGGTTCTTCGCCAGCTGCTGGGTGATGGTCGAGCCGCCCTGCACGACGCCGCCGGCCTTGAAGTTCGTCGCCACCGCCCGGATCAGGCCGAGCGGATCGATCCCGAAATGGCTGAAGAAACGCCTGTCTTCGATCGCCATCACCGCCTGCGGCACATAGTCGGGCAGTTCGTCGAAGCGGATGTCGTCGCCGAGAAATGATCCCCGTTGCGCCAGCACCTGGCCGTCATCCGAGAGCAGCACCATGCCGGGCTCGCGCTGGGGGATCTTGAACAGCGTGTCGTTGGGCAGCGCCAGGAGGAAATAGGCGGAGATGCCGCCGATGGCGATCACGCCCCAGATGGCCAGCGTCAGTGACCAATAGACGGAGCGCAACAGCCATGAACGCTTCTTCCGGGGCGTCCGGCCGCGACCGCCGCCGCCGTTCCCGCCGCCACTGCCGCCATCACCGCCGCCATCACGTCCGTTGCGCCGGCCCCCGCGCATATTTCGAGACTCGCCGTCGAGGCCGCGACGCCTGTCATCCCCGCCGAACAGCTGGGGCTCGCGGTGATCGCGCTCTGTGCGGCCCGCTTGGGACCGTGATCGGAAAACGCCCATGAACGCCGTTCGAACCCCTGCCTCGGTGTGTCAGCCGATCCTGAGTCTGACCCTATCCGGAATAGGCTTAATCCCGGGCTAATGCCCACCCGCGGGTCGAAAATGCTATTCAATGGTGTCGTATTAATGGCTGTCAGTCAGCCGTCTTTCCCCACCTGCGAGCCACGGATCAACTTTCCTTGTATCGAGAGTCATGCGTCAGACGTCGAGATTCGCGACCTGCAGCGCGTTGTCCCGGATGAAGTCGCGCCGCGGTTCGACCAGGTCGCCCATCAGCTTCGCGAACAGATCGTCTGCCTCGTCCAGCTCGCGGATATGCACCTTCAGCAGGGTCCGCTCGTTGGTGTCCAGCGTCGTCTCCCACAGCTGCTGCGGGTTCATCTCACCCAGCCCTTTGTAGCGTTGCATGGAGATGCCCTTGCGGCCGCCGGCGAACACGGCGTCCAGCAACTGCATCGGACCGCGCACCTGCGTTTCCTCGCCCTTGCGCACCAGCCTCGCCGCCTTCCCATAGACCTCCTGGAGATGTGTCGACTTCCTCGCGAGTCGCAGCGCGTCTGAAGAGGAGATCAGCTTGCCGTCGATCGTATGCACCTCCCGCACACCGCGGATCTCGCGCGAGAACTCCAGTCCGCCATCGGGCATGGGCTCCCCCACCCAGTTCCGCTCGGTCTCTTCCGAGAACATTCCAAGCCGGCGCGCCACGTAATCGGCGGCATCTCGGGCCAGCACGGCATCGTTCATCGTCTCGGGATCGAGCGCACCCGCAATCGCCGTCTGCTCCACCACGAACCGCGGATAGCGCGTGTGCAAACTGTCGAGGATGGAGCGAACCTCCAGGGCTTCGGTGACGATCTGCTTCAGATCCTCCCCGCCGCGCTCGTCGCCATTGGCGAGGATCAGCACCGCGTCGTTGATCCCTCCGTCGATGAGATAGCGCTCCAGCGCCTTCTCGTCCTTCAGATACTGCTCCGAGCTCCCGCGCTTCACCTTGAACAGCGGCGGCTGAGCGATATAGAGATGCCCGCGCTCGATCAGCTCCGGCATCTGCCGGTAGAAGAACGTCAGCAGCAATGTACGGATATGGGCGCCGTCCACGTCGGCGTCCGTCATGATGATGATCTTGTGGTAGCGCAGCTTGTCGACCGAGAAATCGTCGCGACCGATCCCTGTTCCCAGAGCGGTGATCAGCGTGCCGATCTGCTCCGACGACAGCATCTTGTCGAACCGCGCCCGCTCCACATTGAGGATCTTGCCGCGCAATGGCAACACCGCTTGGTTTTCGCGATTGCGCCCCTGCTTGGCGGAGCCACCGGCGGAGTCACCCTCGACGATGAAGAGCTCTGATTTCGCCGGATCTCGTTCCTGGCAGTCCGCCAGCTTGCCGGGCAGGTTGGAAATGTCCATCACGCCTTTGCGCCGGGTCAACTCGCGTGCCTTTCGGGCCGCCTCCCGCGCCGCCGCCGCTTCCACGACTTTGCCTACGATCTGCTTGGCCTCGGCCGGATGCTCTTCGAACCATGTGCCGAGCTGCTCGCTGATCACCCCTTCGACCACCGGCCGGACCTCCGAGGACACCAGCTTGTCCTTGGTCTGCGAGGAGAACTTTGGATCCGGCACCTTTACCGACAGCACGCAGGTCAGGCCTTCCCGGGCATCGTCTCCCGTGATGGCGACCTTCTCGCGCTTGGCGATGCCCGACGACGCCGCGTAACCGTTGATCACCCGTGTCAGCGCCCCACGGAAGCCTGCAAGATGGGTCCCCCCGTCCCGCTGCGGGATGTTGTTGGTGAAGCACAGGGTGTTTTCGTGATAGCTGTCGTTCCACCACAGGGCGCACTCGACCACCACATTGTCTTTTTCCGAATGGACCAGGAGAGGCTCCGCGAGCAGCGGTTGTTTGGCGCGGTCCAGGTAGCGTACGAAGGCCCGGAGACCCCCGTCATAATTCATGTCCTGCACCTTCGGCTCGACGCCGCGCCGGTCGGTCAGGGTGATCCGCACCCCTGAATTCAGGAAGGCGAGTTCGCGGAGCCGGTGCTCCAGTGTCCCATAGTCGAAATTGACCATGGTGAACGTGTCCGTGCTGGGCAGAAACGCCACCTGGGTCCCGGTCCGGTCCGAGGGTCCAACCACCGCCAGCGGGCTTTGCGCCACGCCATGGGCGAAAGTCATCGAATGTTCGAAGCCGCCGCGCCAGATCGTCAGCTTCAGCCACTGCGACAGCGCGTTCACCACAGAGACGCCCACTCCGTGCAGGCCACCTGACACCTTGTAGGAATTCTGGTCGAATTTCCCCCCGGCATGCAGCTGGGTCATGATCACCTCGGCGGCCGAGATACCCTCCTCGGAGTGGATGGCCGTCGGGATCCCACGCCCATTGTCCGAGACGGTCACCGATCCCTCGGGGTTCAGCGTCACCGCCACATGGTCGCAATACCCTGCCAGCGCCTCGTCGATGGCGTTGTCGACGACCTCATAGACCATGTGATGCAGGCCCGAGCCGTCGTCCGTGTCGCCGATATACATGCCCGGCCGCTTTCGGACCGCATCGAGCCCACGGAGAACCTTGATGGATTCTGCGCCGTAATCGTCAGCCGAGCCATTGGATGCGTTCGTCATGTCAATTCACCAATCCTGAACAATTAATCGACCAGCTCGAGCAGCGCACCTTCGCGAACTTCGAAGAACTGCGCCGACCCACGCAGCGGCTCGAAAAGCGCTGCGTCGGTTCCGGTCATCCACGCTTGGACCCCAAGCGTGGTAAGGCAATCGAACAAACCCTGCCGACGGGCTTCATCGAGATGCGCCGCGACTTCGTCCAGCAGCAGGATCGGCGCATAGCCGCCGAACCCGGCCGCGATGATCCGCGCATGCGCGAGGACGATACCGATCAACAGCGCCTTCTGTTCTCCCGTCGAGCAGAGCCGGGCATCGACATCCTTGGGACCATGCCGCACCATCAGATCGCTCCGATGAGGTCCGTTCAGCGTCCGCCCTGCCCCCGCATCCACTCTCCGCGAATCGTTTAACAGTCTACGATATCGCTCCTCGACATTCACCGCTGGTTCCTCGGTGATCTCGCTCTCCAGGGCCCCATCGATGGCAAATCGCCCCCACGGGAACGCACCCATGCTGGCGCGCCCTGCCGGATCCTGTGCCACGGCGGTGAGTGTATCCACCAGGCTCCTCCGTGACGCTGCGATGGCCACCGCATGTTCGGCCATGGAGGTCTCGATGCTGTCGAGCCAGACGCCGTCGACCTGCCGTTGTTCCAGCAGCCGGTTCCGGTCGCGCATCAGCTTCTCGAAGGCCTGCACGCGGCTCGCATGCTCGGGGTCGATGCCGATGACCAGCCGGTCGAGGAAGCGTCGCCGGTCGGAGGCGGGCCCCATGAACAGCCGGTCCATGGCGGGCGTGATCCACGCCATGCGCACGGCATTTCCCAGCGCCCCGGATCCCCTCTGCTCGCGGCCGTCGATCTTGACCTGGCGGCCTTGCCCGCGCCCCTCGCTGAAGCCGGGTCTCTCGCCCTGCCAGGCCGTTCCGATCCGCAGTTCGGCTTCCGGTCCGTCGAGCCGGGCCGCAATCGCCCACTGACCGCCTTCGCCCCCGTGCCGGGACAGCTCGGGATACGTGGCCGACCGCAGCCCCCGGCCGGGGCAGAGGAGGGAGAGCGCTTCCAGGAGGTTGGTCTTGCCCGCGCCGTTCGGCCCGGTGAGCACCACCAATCCGGCGCCCACATCCAGTCTCAGATGCGCGTAGTTGCGGAAGTCGGTAAGCGTCAGCCTGTTGAGCGCCAGAGCGCGGGGTTTCGACACCGTCAGCGCTCCAATTGAACTCTTAGTATGCGATGGTCTCCATCGGGCAAGCCAGCCGAGCGGCCGCCGAAATATGCCCCCGCCACCCGTCATCTATATGAGGGTTGAACCGCGGTTTTGCAAGCATTTCAGCCGGTTTGGAGCAGCCTCGGGTCTCAGACCCGCATCGGCATCAGCACATAGAGCGCACTGGCATCGTCCGCGTCCCGAATGACGGTCGGCGAACCTGCATCGGCGAGCAGCATCCGCGCATTGTCGCCGCCGAACTGCCCGGCGATATCGAGCAGGTAACGGGCATTGAATCCGATGTCGAGTTCCTCGGAATCATAGTCCGCGGCGACCTCTTCCTCGGCTGATCCGCTTTCGGGATTGTTGACGGTCAGCACCACGCGTCCGCTGCTGATATGCAGCTTCACCGCCCGGCCCTTTTCGCTCGAGATCGTCGACACCCGGTCGACCGCCTGCGCGAAGAGCTTCGTGTCGATCTCGAGAACCTTGTCATTATGCTTTGGAATGACCCGCTCGTAATCGGGAAACGTCCCGTCGATCAGCTTGGAGGTCAGCACGATGCCATCGAAACCGAAGCGGATCTTCGACGCCGACAGGGAGATCTCGACGCTCGCATTCTGGTCGTCGAGCAGCCTGTGCACCTCGAGCACCGTCTTCCGCGGGATGATCACTCCCGGCATGGCGGCCGCGCCGGCAGGCAGGGTCAGCTCGAACTGTGCCAATCGATGGCCGTCGGTCGCAACCGCGCGCAGTTTCGGACCGCCCTCCCCCTCGATGGCATGCAGATAGATGCCGTTGAGATAATAGCGGGTCTCCTCCGTCGAAATGGCGAAGCGGGTCCGCTCGATCATCTTCTTGAGTTCGGCGGCCTGCAGCGTGAAGCTGTTGCTGAAATCGCCGGCGGTCAGATCCGGGAACTCCTCCGGCGGCAGCGCCTGCAGCGCGAAGCGCGAGCGCCCCGCCACCACGGCGATGCGGCCATTGTCCGGCCCCTGCTCGATGACGAGCTGGGAGCCATCCGGCAGTTTGCGCACGATATCGTACAACATATGCGCGGGCGCGGTCGTGGCCCCGGCTTGCGCCACGTCGGCCAAGACGGTCTCCACCACCTCTACATCGAGGTCGGTGGCGCTGAGGCGAACCTCTCCCTCGCTCGCATGGATGAGAACATTCGACAGGATCGGAATGGTGTTCCGACGCTCCACGACGCTCTGCACGTGGTTCAGCGCTTTGAGAAAGGCCGCCCGTTCGATGGTGACCTTCATGGTCGCAACTCCGCTCTTCTAATTCTGCATACTCCGCTTGCCTTCCGCGGCTTTCGCATCCGCCGCAGCGAATCACGATCCGCTGTCGCCAGATTTCCCGATTATTGGAGGACAAGGAGGAGTCTCGGCAATCTGCCCGGTAGACTTTGTACCGGATTTACGGTCGCGGCAAGCCCCGGTGAGTGACTGCGGGATCAATCCGGGGGCTTGGGCGTCGTAACCGTCCTAGGGCTGCTCCAGCAACTTCGTCAGCAGGACCACCTCGCGCTGGAGCTGCTCGTCCTTCTGCAGCAGTTCTTCGACCTTCCGCACCGCATGGAGCACGGTCGAATGGTCCCGCCCCCCGAACCTCCGCCCGATCTCCGGCAGCGATCGTGACGTGAGCCGCTTCGCCAGATACATGCCCACCTGCCGTGGCCGCACGATGGATCGCGCCCGGCGCGGCGAGAGCAGGTCCGACTTCGCCACATTGTAGTGCCGGCCGACGATGCGCATGATGTCGTCGATCTTGATGCGTTGCAGGTCCACAGGTTGCACCAGGTCGCGCAGCGCCGATGCGGCGAGACCGACCGACATCGTCTCCTGGACCACCTGCTGATGCGCGATCACGCGGATGAGTGCACCTTCAAGTTCCCGTCCGCCGCCATTGACCCTGTTGGCGATGAATTCCACCACGTCTTCCGGGACGGCGACGCTGGGATCGCGCTTCACGGCATGCAGAAGGCGCATCGCCAGCATCTGCTTCTTCAGGCCGAGCTCTGGGGGCTGGATATCGACCACGAGCCCTCCCGCCAGCCGCGACCGCATCCGCGCATCGATGCTGTCGAGCTGTGTCGGCGGCACATCGGCGGCCACGATCACCTGGCGTTTCGCATCCACCAGAGAATTGAACGTATGCAGGAATTCCTGCAGCATGGACTTGCCCTGCAGGAACTGGAAGTCATCGATCAGCAGCACGTCGATCGACTGGAAGAAGTCCTTGAACGGGATGACATCGCGGGCGCGCAGGGCCGAGATGAAATGATACATGAACCGTTCGGCGCTGAGGAACTGGACCCGGCGTGACGGCTGTTCGGTCCGGATCCGCCAGGCGATCGCATTCAGGAGATGCGTCTTTCCCAACCCCGAGAGCGAATGGATGTAGAGCGGGTTGAAACTGACTGGCGCATCCGCCGCAGCATCCGCCACGCGCATCGCGGCGGCATGTGCCAAGGCATTCGACCGCCCCATGATGAAGCTTTCGAACGTGAGCGCGGGATCGAGGGGAGTCCCTCTGTCGGTTGGGTCCTTTGCCGGCGGTCTGGCGCGGCTCGCCATCGGGGTCTCCGCCACCCGTGGAGCCTCGCGGACCGGTTCCGGCCGCACCACGTCGACGGCCCCTTCTCGGCGCGCCGGCTTTGCAGCACCCCGGCTGCGCACTTTGATCACCACTTCCTGCACGTCGCTGAATTCGGCGGCCGCGAGCTTGACCAGCTTGTCGAGATAGTGGGACTGGACCCAGTTCTTCAGGAACCGCGTCGGCACCGAGACATGAAGCTGTCCAGGATCCCGGCCCTCCACATCCATTCTCGCGAACCAGCTGGAGAACAGGTCTTCGCCCAACTCGCCTTTCAGTCGATCGGCTATGCGTCTCCAAGCTGTCGCCAACTCGGCAGAATTCTCCCGTTCGAACGCCACTCCCGTGTTCCCCTCATATTCGCCGCCTACCGACGCGACAGACCCCCGTGCTGAGTAAGCCAGGACAGGGCGCACATATTTTTCGGCGTAAATTTCGAAACGCTTCGCAGTCGCCGGTTCGTGAACGCCGCATACGGCCTCTTCACGCCCGCGTCCCGCGACCCGCACCAACCCGATACTCTTCATCTAGACCCCCGTTGCGCCACCGGGTCGTGGCACATCTCACCAATGCAGGCGCGATGGTCTCGGCACCTGCGGCAATAGATGTTGGCTGCGTGCTAAAGCGCCGCGGCGAACCCGCGTGGATCCCTGGCGATCGCCATGTCCATGGCGAGAGGGAATTCTGGTTTCGTGTCGGCTGGCATGAGGGATAGGCTTGGAAGGGGACGCGCCCCGCAGACCGCTGGCCTCCGCCCCATCACAGCTGCATGCCCGAGGACAGACCTTAAATTGACGGCAGAGTTTAAATCGCTCCGCTCCCCCTTGTACCCAATGTCCCGCATCAAACTAACCTTTCGAGATGGCACAAAAATCCTCACTCGAGAACCGCAAGGGCACCCAAGGCACAACAACCAAAACGCGCATTTGATGTGGCGGACAAACGGCTAAAAAGTCTTAAATCTAAGCTGCCGCATGTCCTCCGCCACAGGTTGACACCACTTCCAAAGGAGCCAAGGCCCTGAAATTTGACCGCCCCTCTGAAGCGCCGGCAAACATTACACGGCACCGCCGGTCATGACAACAGGCAAGGGGATATACATCCGTACACGGATTAATATTTGCTGATACTGGCGCGAACCCTCTCACTTGCTGGATCTTAACAAGTTATTGAGTCATCGAATGAATCCGCGGCCGTCTGAACATTTGCGAAAAAGCCGCAGAATTCTGCGTTTTGCTCGTTCTGTGATTTTTGTGCAGCATCGTGACGGGCTCGGCGCGGCAGCCGTCAAACTCGGTCCCGGTAACCATTTGTTCTGACGCGGGAAAACACAATCATTCTGTGTACGGACTATTAGGGTAAAATAAAGGGCGCGCCGGTCACCCAGCGCGCCCATAAATTCATGACAGCTAGATGTCAGGCGGAAAGGGCCTTGACCCTTTTTGTCAGGCGGGAAATCTTCCTGGACGCGGTGTTCCTGTGCAACACGCCCTTCTTGGCCCCGCGCACAATTTCAGGTTGCGCGTTCTTCATGGCCAACTCGGCTGCGGCGGCATCGCCGCTGGCGATGGCTTCCTCGACTTTGACGATGAAAGTCCGAACCCGGCTCCGACGCGAGGTATTGACCTCGGTGCGCCTCTCGGTCTGGCGAATGGCCTTCTTAGCCGAACGGGTGTTGGCCATGGCGACAGCTACCTCTTGATCCTGTAAATGGGTTGGGGAGCGCCAACCCGCAGGCCCGGCGCTCTCCACAGGCGGCGCTTATACCCATTGAGCCGCCCAGCGTCAACTCGCCGGCCGCCAAAATATGCGCGCCGACCTCCATCTTATCGGTTCTTGAAGTTGGGCGACCGCTTTTCGACGAAAGCCGTCATGCCTTCTTTTTGGTCCTCGGACGCGAACATGGATTGGAAAACGCGCCGCTCGAAGCGGACGCCCTCCGTCAGCGTCGTCTCATAGGCCCTGTTCACCGTCTCCTTTGCCAGCATCACGATCGGCAGCGAGAACGAGGCGATCTTCTCCGCCGTCTTCAGGGCTTCGGCCATCAGCTCCCCCGCAGGAACCACCCGGCTGACCAAGCCGGACCGCTCGGCTTCCGCAGCGTCCATCATCCGCCCGGTCAGCACCATCTCCATCGCCTTCGACTTGCCGACGAACCGCGTGAGCCTTTGCGTGCCGCCCGCTCCTGGCATGACCCCGAGAGTGATCTCAGGCTGCCCGAACTTCGCCGTATCCGAAGCGATGATGAAGTCGCACATCATGGCGAGCTCGCAGCCACCGCCCAGCGCGTAGCCGGAAACGGCCGCGATGATCGGCTTTCTCGCCTGCGAGACCCGGTCCCAGGAGGTGAGAAAGTCGCCGAGATAGGCATCCATGTAGGACTTCGACTGCATCTCCTTGATGTCGGCGCCGGCCGCGAACGCCTTCTCGCTGCCGGTCAAGACCACGCAGCCGATCTCCTCGTCGCCATCGAAGCCGCTGAGTGCTGTGAAAACCTCTCCCATCAGGGCTGAGTTCAGTGCGTTCAGCGCCTTGGGCCGGTTGAGCGTGATGACGCCTACGCGGCCGCGGGTTTCGACGATGATGTTGTCATAAGCCATGCGGATGTCCTCGTCCTGGGAAGCGGCGCCACTCTACTGAAGATCCATTCATGCGCAACCCACCGATCGGAAACCGCTTGAACCTCCGGCGGGATGAGCGGGGTGGAACGAAGGAAAGCGCGATATCCCGCCGGCACAGGATTACTACACGGCTCCTAGCGTTGGCAGGTGCCGCAGTAAAAGGTCGACCGCCCGCTTTGGACCACGCGCTCGACGAAGCCCCGGCATCCCTCTCGCCGGCAGGGTTTTCCATCCCGGTCATAGACGTCGAAACTGTGCTGGAAATAGCCGAGCTCGCCGTCTGCCTGGGCAAAATCGCGCAGCGACGAGCCCCCCGCGCTGATCGCTTCCCTGAGTACACTTTTGATGCTGTCGATGAGCAGCCGCGTTCGCGCCGTCGCTTTGCCGTCCTTGGCAATCGTGCCTGCCAGCCTGAGCGGCGAGAGCTTGGCCCTGAACAGCGCCTCGCAGACATAGATGTTCCCCAGTCCGGCGACCAGTCTCTGGTCCAGCAGGGCGGCCTTGAGGGGCGCCTTCTTCCCCTCCAGCTTCCGCGCCAGATAGGCGGCGTCGAACCCCTCGTCCAGCGGTTCGATCCCGATGCCCTTCAGCAGCCAGTGCTCGCTGAGCTCCGCCTCCGCCACCAGGTCCATGAACCCGAAGCGCCTTGGATCCGCATAGACGATGCGCGTCCCTTCATCCGTCTCGAAGACGACATGGTCGTGCGGGCCATTGCCTGCTCCTGCGGTCGACGGGTGATAGAAGATCCCCGGCCGCTGTGCCACGCCCTCCGCCGGCAGCACGGTGAACCGGCCTGACATGCCCAGATGCATGATCAGCACCTCGTTCCGGTCCGTATGGCCGAGAATATACTTCGCCCTGCGGTCCAAAGCCTCCACGCGGGCGCCCTGGAGCCTCTCGGCAAAGCCGTGCGGCAGCGGAAATCTCAGATCCGGCCGGCGGAGCAAGACCCGGGTGATCCTGTGTCCCACCAGGGCATCCGTGAGCCCTCGACGAACGGTCTCCACCTCGGGCAGTTCAGGCATCGAGACCGTTCCACGTTGAATTGACCAAGATTGCAGCAATACGCGAGCGCGGTCGGCGGTGCCAATAGCCTTGTGCGCCTGCCTGCGCTATGGTCCCGCCCCATGATCCGCGATACCGACCAAACCGATCCCACCGCCCCCTTTGGCTACCGCACCGTCGCCGCTGCCGACAAGCAGGGCCTGGTCAATGATGTCTTCGCCAAAGTGGCCCATCGCTACGACGTGATGAATGATCTGATGTCTGGAGGCCTCCATCGCCTCTGGAAGGATGACATGGTCACCTGGCTGAACCCCCCGACCAATGCTCGGCCCTATCATGTGCTCGACGTGGCCGGCGGGACCGGCGACATCGCACAGCGCATCTTGAAGCGCGGCGGAACGGGCTGCCGCGTCACCCTCGCCGACATCTCTCCCGAAATGGCGATCGAGGGGCGCCGGCGTGCCCGCGAGCATCTGCCCGATGCGCAGCTTCGCTTCACGGTCGGCAACGCCGAGGCCCTGCCTTTCCCCGACCGCTCCTTCGATGCCTATACGATTGCCTTCGGGATCCGCAACGTCACCAACATCTCCAAGGCGCTGGCCGAGGCCTATCGCGTCTTGAAGCCGGGGGGCCGCTTCCTCTGCCTTGAGTTCTCGGAAGTCGACATTCCCGGGATCTCCGCCCTCTACGACGCCTATTCCTTCACGGCCATTCCCGCCATCGGCAAGGTCGTGACGGGAGATGGCGCCCCCTATCGCTATCTCGTCGAGAGCATCCGCACCTTTCCGAACCAGGAAGCGTTTAAGGTCCTGATCTCCGCCAGTGGCTTCTCCCAGGTGAAGTACCGCAATTACTCCGGCGGTATCGTGGCGGTTCACTCCGCTTGGCGCTTGTAAGCCGGGATGCCAAACTGAATGGCGACCCGCATCGGCCATATCATGACCCTGTTCGGCACCATGTGGGTCCTTGCCCGCCACGATGCCTTTGCAGGCATGGACGAGCTGCCGGACCTTCCTGCCCCCGCCCGCACCGGACTGAGGCTGATGCGCCGCCTCGCGCGCAAGAAGAAGAGCAGGCACAAGGGTCTCGCCCCGGCCATCGTCGAGCTCGGCCCCAGTTACATCAAGCTGGGCCAGTTCCTCGCCACGCGCGCCGACATCGTAGGGACTGAACGGGCCGCCGAACTCTCGGAGCTTCAGGATAGGCTCCCTCCCTTCTCCCGCAAGCGCGCACTTCAGGAGATCCGCCAGAGCCTCGGCTCCGATCCCGCTCTGATCTTCGAGGAGATCGGCCCTCCCATCGCCGCGGCCTCCATTGCCCAGGTCCACAAGGCGACCATCCGCGAGTTCGACGGGACCACCCGAGAGGTCGCGGTGAAGGTGCTCCGCCCCGGAATCGAGGGCCGCTTCGCCCGCGACCTCGATTCCTTCTTCTTCGCCGCGCGTTGGCTCGAGCGCCACAGCCCTCCGGCCCGACGCCTCCGCCCCGTCCAGACCGTCGAGACCCTCGCCCAGTCGGTCAAGCTCGAGATGGACCTCCGCATGGAGGCCGCCGCCATCTCCGAAATCGCCGAGAACACGGTCGGGGACCCGGGCTTCCGCGTACCCCGGATCGACTGGGAGCGGACCGGCCGGCGCGTGCTGACCACCGAATGGATCGACGGCACGCCCCTGAGCGACATCGCGGCGCTGCGGGAGCGGGGCGTGGACTTCGTCGCCTTGGGCGAGACCATCATCCAGAGCTTCTTGCGCCACGCGATCCGGGACGGGTTCTTCCATGCCGACATGCATCAGGGGAACCTCTTCGTAGATCATGACGGTCTTCTCGTTGCCGTCGACTTCGGCATCACGGGCCGCCTCAGCCTCAAGGACCGCCGCTTCCTTGCCGAAATCTTGTGGGGCTTCATCAATCGCAACTATCGGCGCGTGGCCGAGGTCCATTTCGAGGCCGGCTACGTCCCTGCCGACCAGTCCACCGACCTCTTCGCCCAGGCCCTGCGGGCGATCGGCGAACCGCTCATGGGCAAGCAGGCCGATCAGATTTCCATGGCGCGGGTGCTCGGCCAGCTGTTCACCGTCACCGAGCAGTTCAACATGGCCACCCAGCCGCAGCTCCTGCTCTTGCAGAAGACGATGGTCGTCGTCGAGGGCGTCGCGCGCAGCTTCAACCCGCAACTCAACATGTGGGACACTGCGGAGCCTGTGGTCCGCCGCTGGGCAGAGGAGCATCTCGGCCCCAGCGCCTATCTTCACGACGCAGCCGAAGGAGCCGCTCTTCTTGGACGCGTCTTCGGCAACCTGCCCGAACTTTTCAACGACGCCGAGCGCACCGCGAGGATGCTCTCCGCCATGGCCGACGCCGGCGGCATAAAGCTCGACAGGACGACCAGTGAATCTCTTGCAGCGGCAGGCAGCCGTCACGATCTGACCACCAGGATGGCGATCTGGATCGGCGCGCTTGCGCTCGTGGCCCTCGCCGTCAGTCAATTTGTGTAGGACTTCCATCTCATGCTCGACGGAAAGCGCATCCTGCTCGTCATCGGCGGCGGCATCGCGGCGTACAAGACCCTGACCCTGATCCGCCGCCTTCGGGAACGGGGGGCCTCGGTGCGCGCGATCCTCACCAGGGCGGGCGCCGAGTTCGTCACGCCTCTGTCCGTCGCCAGCCTGACGGAAAGCAAGGTCTTCACCGACCTGTTCAGCCTGACCGACGAAGCCGAGATGGGGCACATCCAGCTCTCCCGCTCCGCCGATCTGATCGTCGTCGCCCCTGCCACGGCAGACCTCATGGCCAAGATGGCCACCGGCCAGGCGGACGATCTGGCGACCACCACACTGCTCGCCACCGATGCCCCCGTGCTCATCGCTCCGGCAATGAACGTCCGCATGTGGGACCATCCCGCCACCCGTCGCAATCTGGCCCAGCTGCGTGCCGACGGCATCCTCACCGTCGGACCGGAGCAAGGAGACATGGCCTGCGGCGAGTATGGCTACGGCCGGATGTCGGAGCCGGAAGCCATCATCGCAGTGGCGGAAAATCATTTCGCACCCGAAATGAGTGGCCCTTTGCGCGGCCTGAAGGTGCTGATCACCGCTGGCCCGACCCATGAGCCCATCGATCCCGTGCGCTACATCGCCAACCGCTCCTCCGGCCAGCAGGGCTATGCCCTCGCCGCCGCGAGTCATCGTGCAGGGGCGGAGACGGTTCTCGTGACCGGCCCCACCAATCTCGAGATTCCCGCCGGCGTCACCGTCCACCGGGTCGAGTCCGCCCGCGAGATGCTGGCCGCCTGCGAGGCCGAGCTCCCCTGCGACGTCGCCATTTTCGCCGCAGCGGTTGCCGACTGGCGCGTCGATCACGCGGCCGCGCAGAAGATCAAGAAGCACAATGGCGAGACGCCGCACCTTGACCTGATCGAGAACCCCGACATTCTCCGCACCCTCGCCACCTCCGATCGGCGCCCCCGCCTGGTCGTCGGCTTCGCTGCCGAAACCGAGAATGTGGTCGATAACGCGCGCACGAAGCTGGCGAAGAAGGGCTGCGACTGGATCGTCGCCAATGATGTCTCGCCGGGGACGGGCATCATGGGGGGCGCGAACAACACCGTTCACCTCGTCACGGCGGATTCGGTGGAGGATTGGCCGAATCTGCCCAAGATCCGGGTGGCGGAGCGCCTGGTCGCAAGAATTGCCGGCGCCTTGTCGGATGTCGAACCGTGACGGTCGCCATTGCGGTCCGCCGCCTCGACCATGGCGCAGACCTGCCCTTGCCGGCATACGAAACGGACCAGGCCGCCGGCATGGATCTGCGGGCCGCCATCACCGCACCGCTCACCCTCTCTCCGGGCGAGCGCAGCCTCGTCCCCTCTGGCCTGGCGATCGCCCTGCCCCCGGGATACGAGGCCCAGATCCGCCCGCGCTCCGGGCTGGCCCTGAAGCACGGGGTCACCTGCCTCAACACCCCCGGCACGATCGACGCCGATTACCGTGGCGAGATCAAGGTGCTGCTCATCAATCTCGGCCGGGAGCCGCTGACCATCGAGCGCGGCGATCGCATTGCACAGATGATCGTGAGCCCCGTCTCCCGTGCCTCCTGGCGGGAGGTCGCGAGCCTCGACGACACCAGTCGCGGAGCGGGCGGATTTGGATCCTCGGGGCGGGCATGAGGCTCACCGATGACGAGTTGGAGCGCTATTCCCGACACATCCTGCTGAAGGAGGTCGGCGGCCCCGGCCAGCAGCGGCTGAAATCGGCCCAGGTTCTGGTGATCGGCGCCGGCGGCCTGGGGGCCCCGGTCCTGCTTTACCTTGCCGCAGCCGGCATCGGGACGCTGGGGATCGTCGACGATGACACCGTTTCTCTGTCCAACCTGCAGCGCCAGATCATCCATGATACCCCGGGACTTGGCAGTGCGAAGACCGAAAGCGCAGCCGCCGCGATCCGCCGGCTGAACCCCGGCGTCGCCGTTCGCTCCCACCGGCAGAGGCTCACGGCCGATAATGCTCTGGCGCTGGTCACGGACTATCACATCGTCGCCGATGGCTCGGACAATTTCGAGACCCGCAGCCTCGTCGCCGATGCCTGCGAGCAAGCCCGCATCCCTCTGGTCTCCGCCGCCGTCGGCCGCTTCGATGGCCAGATCACCACCTTCAAGCCTCATGAACGCCGCCCCGATGGCTCGCCCTACCCCACCTATCGCAGCCTCTACCCCGAGGCCCCCGCTCCCGGGTCCATGCCCAGCTGCGACGAGGTCGGCATCATCGGCGCGTTGACGGGCATCATCGGCTCGATGCAGGCCCTCGAGGTGATCAAGGAAATCCTGGGGATCGGCGACAGCCTCGCCGGCCGGCTCCTGATGTACGACGCCCTCGGCCCCCGCATCTACGAAGCCAGGATCTAAGCCCCACCCTCGTCATCCTGGCCGGAGCGCAGCGCAGAGCCGGGACCCCATTCGGCTCGGGGACCCCATGCCGCGCCCGAGCCCGTGAGCACCGGAAGTGACCCGCGCCAAAACGGCCGGCAGGAGTGAGATGGCTCAGATCATGTTGGGCAGCACGCGATCGGGAGGCGTATGCCCGTCGATGAAGGTCTTGATGTTGATGATGACCTTTTCGCCCATGTCGACACGGCCCTCGATCGTCGCCGAACCCATATGGGGCAGCAGCACCGCCCGCGGATTCTTGATCAGCCGAGGATTGACTGCCGGCTCGTGCTCGAACACGTCAAGCCCGGCGCCGCCCAGTTCGCCCGCCTCCAGCATCCGCGCCAGCGCATTCTCGTCGATCACCTCGCCGCGCGAGGTGTTGACGATGATCGCGCTCGGCTTCATGAGCCGCAATCGCCGCGCATTCAGCAGATGGTAGGTGCCGGGCGTATGGGGGCAGTTCACCGAGATCACGTCCATGCGGGCGAGCATCTGGTCGAGGCTCTCCCAATAGGTCGCCTCCAACTCCTCTTCCAGCCGCGCGCTCACCGGTCGCCGATTGTGATAGTGGATCTGCAGTCCGAACGCCTTCGCCCGCCGCGCCACCGCCGAGCCGATGCGTCCCATGCCGACGATGCCAAGCCGCTTTCCGTAGATGCGATGCCCCAGCATCCAGGTGGGCGACCAGCCGGTCCAGGCGGTATCGCTGCCGATCACGGCCGCGCCTTCGGTCAACCGCCGGGCGACGGCGAGAATCAGCGCCATCGTCATGTCTGCGGTGTCTTCCGTCAGCACCCCGGGCGTATTGGTGACGATGATTCCGCGCATGTTCGCGGTTTCCACGTCGATATTGTCCACCCCTGTGCCGAAATTGGCGATCAGCTTCAGCTGAGGCCCTGCCTGCGACAATACGGCCTTGTCGATCCGGTCCGTCACGGTGGGCACCAGCACGTCGGCAGTCTTCACCGCCTCGACGAGATCGGCATGTCCCACCGGATGGTCGTCGAGATTGAGCCGCGTATTGAAGAGCTCGCGCATACGCGTCTCCACCACGTCGGGCAGCTTGCGCGTTACAATTACCAGCGGCTTACGCTTCGTCATTGAAGCCCCTCCTCGACGCGGCACGGGGTGCGGCGTTCCCGCTCAGCCCTCCATAAGGCTGAGGCACACTCTTTAAGTCGGGACCGGGCTTGTGTAAACTCCGCACGCATCGGAGCAGACCTTTCGACCAGCCCGTCTCCACAAGAGGGCGAAATCGGCTTTGGGAGCGATTTCAAGGTTTTGGCGCCCGGACATTGGATTGAAGAGACTGGGTGATTCGCTGATGTTCCAGAAACGAATTCACGCGGGAAATCTCGCGTTCGTTTCGCTCATCCTGATGATGGCTTGCGTCGGGGCCGCGTTGGGCCCCCGCGGTAACGCAATTGCGAACGAAGATCAGCAGGCGGCGGCCGCCGCTGGCCGGGATGTCGGCCCCAGTGGCCTGCCGGTGCCGCGGTTCGTCAGCCTGAAATCGGATAAGGTGAATGTCCGTCGGGGCCCCAGCAGCGAGCATCAGGTCGCCTGGGTCTACGAGCGTCGCAGTCTGCCGGTGGAGATCATCGCCGAGTTTGAGAACTGGCGCCGGATCCGGGACAGTGACGGCGAGGAGGGTTGGGTCTATCACAGCCTGCTGTCGAGCACGCGCACCGCTGTCGTCTCGCCCTGGAAGCATGGGACTTCGGCATTGCTTTACCAACAGCCGAACAACGGTAGTCGTGCAGTGGCGAAGGTCGAGTCGGGTGTGCTCGCGAATGTGAGTCGCTGTTCAGGCACTTGGTGTCAGCTGGAGATCAGCGGGTATAGCGGCTGGCTTGAGCAGAATACGCTCTGGGGCGTCTATCCCGGCGAAAGGATCGATCCCTGAGGCGATCGTCCTGATCTGGCGAGGAACGCCGGGTCGCACCCTTGATGATGCGAAGATTTACGGCCCGTGTCGAAGATGGACCGTCTTATCCTTCGTCGGAAAGGCGAATGATCACGTCGATCCGTGTGATCGAGGTTCCGTCCGGAGCCTCCGGGATGCCGACCACCTGCAGGTCTTCACTTTCGATGTCGAGCAGGGTGCCCGTGCTCTCGATGAAGAAATGATAATGGTTTGAGGTATTGGTGTCGAAATAGGTCTTGGCACCCTCCACCGCGACTTCGCGCAGCAGACCGGCCCGGGTGAACTGGTTCAACGTGTTGTAGACGGTGGCCAGGGACACGGGCACCCGGGCGAACACTGCCTCTTCATGGAGCTCTTCGGCCGTGACATGGCGATCGCCGACGCTGAAGAGGATCCGGGCGAGCGAAACGCGTTGCCGCGTAGGCCTCAATCCGGAATGACGCAGCTTTGCCACGACCATCGCCTCTCCGGCCTGTGCAACGGGTTCCATCATCTTAACCTTCGGTCCCTTCGGCACGAATGGCGTGCCGGTCCAGCAGTGAGAACGTCTCGCAATTACCATTTGTGAGCCACAGCGGCAAGCAGCATTCCGTCGCATAGTATGGCGTCCCACCATAAGGAGGTGAAAGCCTTTCGGCAGCGCGACTGGTGTGATAGGAAGCGGCAATGCAGGAGATTGGCTGGTGAACAGCCTGCCTTGGCTAGCCATCGGCCTCGTGAGAGTGTCGAACATTGAATGACAGAGCTGCGACGGATGCTTCACCGCAAATCGAGCTACCGCTATGAAGAGCTTCTTGCCTGCGCCCGGGGCGAATTGTTCGGGCCGGGCAATGCGCAGCTTCCTCTTCCTCCGATGCTGATGTTCGACCGTATATCGTCGATCACCGAGCAGGGCGGAGACTATGACAAGGGCCAGATCGTGGCTGAGCTCGACATCAGGAAGGACCTTTGGTTCTTTCCCTGTCACTTTCAGGGCGACCCTGTGATGCCGGGCTGCCTTGGTCTGGACGCCCTTTGGCAATTGCTTGGATTTTTCCTCGGCTGGCTGGGGAGTCCCGGCAAGGGTCGTGCCCTCAGTGTCGGCGAAGTGAAGTTCACCGATATGGTGGTGCCCTCCGTCACCAAGGTTGAATATGTCGTGAACCTGAAGCGTGTCGTTCAGCGAAAGCTGACTCTTGGCATCGCCGACGGCATTCTGAAGGCGGATGGGCGTCCCCTTTATGCGGCGACGGACTTGAAGGTTGGCCTGTTCACGCCAGCTAAGGCCTAGCGGAAATTCGGGAGAGGAAGGACCTGACCTTGAGGCGCGTCGTCGTAACCGGCATCGGGATCGTATCGAGCATCGGCAACAATGCGGAGGAGGTGACGGCCTCCTTGCGCGAGGCGAAATCCGGGATCGTCCGCGCCGATAGATATGCTGAGCTTGGCTTTCGCTGTCAGGTGCACGGCGCTCCTCGCCTTGACCCTGCCCAAGTCGTGGACCGTCGGGCCATGCGCTTCCTCGGCGAAGGAGCCGCTTGGAACCACGTCGCCATGGAGCAGGCGATCGGCGATTCCGGTCTTGAGCCGGGCGAGGTCTCCAACGAGCGCACGGGCATCATCATGGGCTCCGGTGGACCTTCCACGCGAGCTATCGTTGAGGCCGCGGATATCACGCGGGAAAAGGGGCCGAAGCGCATAGGGCCTTTCGCGGTCCCGAAGGCGATGTCGTCCACGGCGTCGGCGACACTTGCCACCTGGTTCAAGATCAAAGGCGTGAACTATTCGATCTCGTCTGCCTGTGCGACGTCCACCCATTGCATCGGCAACGCCGCAGAGATGATCCAATGGGGCAAGCAGGACGTCATGTTTGCCGGTGGCTGCGAAGAGCTGGACTGGACCCTGTCGAGCCTTTTCGATGCCATGGGCGCGATGTCGTCGAAATACAACGCGACGCCGGCAACCGCCTCGCGGGCCTATGATGTGAGCCGCGATGGCTTTGTCATTGCGGGCGGTGGCGGCGTGCTGGTGCTTGAGGAGCTGGAGCGGGCCAAGGCACGCGGTGCGAAGATCTACGCCGAGATCGTGGGCTACGGCGCCACCTCCGACGGCTATGACATGGTTGCCCCTTCGGGCGAGGGAGCGGAGCGCTGCATGCGCATCGCTCTTCAGGGACTGAAGGGCGAGAAGGTGGATTACATCAATCCGCACGCGACATCGACCCCGGCCGGTGACGGTCCCGAGATCGATGCCATCCGCCGCATTTTTGGCGCGGGCGACAAATGCCCGCCGATTTCTGCCACCAAGTCGTTGAGCGGGCATTCTCTCGGGGCTGCCGGAGTGCATGAGGCGATCTACAGCCTCCTCATGATGAGCAACAGCTTCATTGCGGAAAGCGCGAACATTCAGGATCTGGATCCGGCATTCGCCGACATGCCGATCATGCGGAAGCGCGTCGATGGCGCCGATCTGAATGTTGTGCTGTCGAATTCCTTTGGTTTCGGCGGCACAAACGGAACCTTGGTCTTCAAGAAGCACTAAGAATTGGAATTGATGAATAATGGCAAGATTGGGTGATGATATGGGGTCGCACGGGCTTATGGCAGGCAAGCGGGGCCTGGTCATGGGTGTAGCCAATGACCACTCCATCGCCTACGGCATTGCCAACGCGCTGCGCAAGCATGGTGCGGAGCTCGCCTTCACCTATCAGGGTGAGGCTTTCGGGCGCCGCGTTCGTCCTTTGGCGGCATCCTTGGGGAGCGACATCCTCATCCCATGCGACGTCGAGGATGTGGCGACGGTGGACAAGGCATTCACGGATTTGGGGGAGCGCTGGGAGACGGTCGATTTCGTCGTCCATGCCATCGCCTATTCCGACAAGAGTGAATTGAAGGGCCTCTATGCGGAGACGACCCGGGAGAATTTCATCCGGACCATGGTGATCTCCTGCTTTTCGTTCACGGAGATCGCCCGTCGCGTCGCGCCCATGATGCCGAAGGGCGGCTCGCTCCTGACATTGACATATGGCGGCTCGACCCGGGTCATGCCGAATTACAACGTCATGGGCGTCGCCAAAGCGGCTCTGGAGGCGAGCGTACGCTATCTGGCGGCGGACTTCGGCCCGCAGAACGTACGCGTGAACGCCTTGTCTGCGGGCCCCATGCGCACCCTCGCCGGCTCCGGCATCGCCGATGCGCGTGTCATGTACAACTATCAGAAGAAGCACGCGCCCCTGCGCCGGACCGTCACTCTCGACGAAGTCGGCGGCGCCGCGCTGTACCTGCTGTCAGATCTGGCCAACGGCGTGACCGGCGAGATCCATTACGTCGACTCCGGCTACAACATCATATCGATGCCGCGCCCCGACGACATCATCCGCGAGGCCGTGGAAGAAGAATCCGCCGCCCTCGCAGCACGCGAAGCCGCCCAGTAGCCAGCATCGATCCAACCATCCCGGCCGCCGTCATCCCGGCCGCCCCCTCCTGCACGTCATCCCGGGCGCACTGCAGCGCGAAGCGGTGCCGTGCAGACCCGGGACCCCATGCCCCTTCTTCCCCGTCACCCCGGCCACCCCCCCCCCCACGTCGTCCCGGCCGAAGAGCCGGGACCCCGTGCGACTGTCACTCCCAACGCCCTGACCCCGCAATGAAAAAGGGCGCCCTAACTTCAGGACGCCCTCGAATTCGCACCGAATGAGTTGGCAGCTTTACTCCGCTGCCTTCTCCTTCTTCGACAGGTCTTCGCCCGTCTCCTGGTCCACGACCTTCATCGACAGGCGGACCTTGCCGCGGGGATCGAAGCCGACGAGCTTGACCTTGACCGCTTGGCCTTCCTTCACCACGTCCGAGACCTTCTCGACCCGGTGAGGGGCCAGCTCGGACACGTGCACGAGGCCGTCCTTTGCGCCGAAGAAATTCACGAACGCGCCGAAATCGACGACCTTCACGACCTTCCCGTCATAGACTTCGCCGACCTCGGGCTCCGACACGATGCTCTTGATCCACTTCATCGCCGCATCGATCGCCTCGCCCTTCGAGGATGCGATCTTGATCGTTCCGTCGTCTGAGATGTCGACCTTCGCGCCGGTCTTCTCCACGATCTCGCGGATGACCTTGCCGCCCGAGCCGATGACTTCCCGGATCTTGTCCACCGGGATGTTCATCACTTCGATCCGCGGAGCATGCTCGCCGAGCCCTGCGCGCGCCGAGTTCAGCGCCTTCGACATCTCGCCCAGAATGTGCAGGCGTCCGTCCTTCGCTTGAAACAGCGCGGTGCGCATGATGTCTTCGGTGATGCCGGAGATCTTGATGTCCATCTGCAGCGAGGTCACGCCCTCCTCTGTTCCGGCCACCTTGAAGTCCATGTCGCCGAGATGGTCTTCATCCCCGAGGATGTCCGACAGCACCGCGACGCGGCCGTCCTCTTCCTTGATCAATCCCATGGCGATGCCCGCCACCGGACGCTTCAGAGGCACGCCGGCATCCATCAGCGCCAGTGAGGCGCCGCAGACCGAGGCCATCGATGACGAACCGTTGGATTCCGTGATCTCCGACACGACGCGGATCGTGTAGGGGAACTGGTCCTTCTGCGGCAGCAGCGGATGCACCGCCCGCCAGGCCAGCTTGCCATGTCCGATCTCGCGTCGCCCGGTAAAGCCGGTGCGGCCCGTCTCGCCCACCGAATAGGGCGGGAAATTGTAATGCAGCATGAAGGATTCCTTGTAGGTCCCCTCCAAGGCATCCACGAACTGCTCGTCGTCCCCGGTGCCCAGCGTGGTCACCACCAGCGCCTGCGTCTCGCCGCGCGTGAACAACGCGGTTCCATGGGCGCGCGGGATGACGCCCACTTCCGCCTCGATCTGCCGCACATCCGTCAGCGACCGACCATCGATCCGTTTGCCGGTATCGAGGATGTTGTTGCGGACGATCTTCTTCTCGAGGCTCTTGAAAGCTTCGCCGAAAGCCTGCGAATCCAGTGCGGGTTCGCCTTCGGCCGGCGCCAAGGCGGCCAGCGCCTGGGCCTTTGCCTCGCTCACCGCGTCCTGGCGAGAAGCTTTGGCCACGATCTGATAGGCCTCGCGCAGCTTGGAATCTGCAGCACCCTTGACCCGCTCGAACATGGCCGAATTGTCGGCCAGGCTGACATCGCGCGGCTCGCGCGCGGCATGCTCGGCCAGACGGACGATCGCATCGATCACCGGCTGGAAACCCCGGTGCCCGAACATCACGGCGCCAAGCATAATCTCTTCGGAGAGCTCATGAGCCTCCGACTCGACCATCAGGACGGCGTCCTGCGTGCCCGCGACCACGAGGTCGAGCTTCGTCTCGGCCATGTCGTGCAGGGGCGGGTTGAGCATGTACTCGCCATCCACATACCCGACGCGCGCCGCACCGATGGGTCCCATGAAGGGAATGCCGGAGATGGTGAGCGCTGCGGAAGCGGCGATCACTGCGACGATGTCCGGGTCGTTCTCCATGTCATGGCTGAGAACGGTGATGATCACCTGGGTCTCGTTCTTGAACCCGGGGACGAACAGCGGCCGGATCGGCCGGTCGATCAGCCGCGAGACCAGCGTCTCCTTCTCCGAGGGACGGGCTTCGCGTTTGAAAAAGCCGCCGGGAATCTTGCCGGCGGCGTAAGCCTTCTCCTGATAGTTGACGGTCAGGGGAAAGAAGTCGATCCCTGGCTTTGCGGTCCGCTCGGCGACAGCCGTGGCCAAAACCGTGGTATCGCCATAAGTCACCAGCACGGCACCGTCGGCTTGGCGAGCGATGCGGCCGGTTTCGAATTTCAGCGGGCGTCCGCCCCAATCCAATTCTTCTGTATGTATATCGAACATGTCTAACCTTCCTTCAGCCCTTCGCCACCCCATCGAGCGTTTATCGATGACCTTTGGCGGCATCCCTTATGGGCTAAGGACCGTCGGCCCCTGCCGGCGGTCCATGGGAAACGCGTAATCTGGTGTAAGCGGCAACGCCGATTAGCGGCGGATGCCCAGCTTCTCGATGATGGCCTTGTAACGGCCTTCATCCTTGCCCTTCACATAGTCCAGCAGCTTGCGCCGGCGGCTGACCATCTTCAACAGGCCGCGGCGGGAATGATTATCCTTCTTGTGCGTCTGGAAGTGCTCGGTGAGGTTCTTGATCCGCTCGGTCAGGACAGCGATCTGCACGTCGGCGGACCCTGTATCATTGGCGGAAAGGGCATTGTCTTTGATGACTTCGAGCTTGCGCTCGGTTGTAATCGACATCGGGGTTCTCCTGTACGTTCGGGCGACCTGGTCGTTCAGGTCAGATTGAACACGCGCTTCGGCTGAAGAGCCCCGTCACGGACCTCGACCAGCGCCACGGGCTTTCCATGGAGCTCGACGAGAAGTGTTCCGTTCAAGACGGGGGCGTCTCTGCCACGCATGACGACCGGCTGGCCTCTTTGAAGGCGAGCCGCATCCGCACTGCCGATGGCCAGGGCCGGGATGTCGTCCAGCGCGGTCCCGACAGGGCGGAGAACTTCTAAAAGGGCCTCGCGGCCGGGGTCCTTATCGCTCAAATCCTCAAGTTCTTCCAGCGAAATCATATCCTCTTCTGCAAGTGCGCCGACACGCATGCGTCGCAGCTCGGTCACATGCCCATGGCAGCCCAGAAGCCGTCCCATGTCGCGGGCCAGAGCGCGCACATAGGTACCGGGACCGCACTCTGTTTCGAAGACGAAATGATCGGCATCGAGGACTTCGATGAGGTCCAGGCCGGCCACGAAGACCTCGCGCGGCGGAATGAGAACCTCTTCACCGCTGCGAGCCAGGTCATAGGCCCGCTCCCCCGCGATTTTGATGGCCGAGAACTGGGGCGGCGTCTGCATGATCCTGCCGATGAAGCGGTCCAGGATCGCATCGACCTCCTCCGGCGTCGGCCGGATTGTCGATTCTGCGGTAACCTGCCCTTCCGTGTCGTCGGTGTTGGTCTCTTGCCCCCAGCGCACGGTGAAGCGGTAGTCTTTTGATCCCTCGACGACATAGGAGACGGTTTTGGTGGCTTCACCCAGGGCGATTGGCAACATGCCCGTCGCCAGGGGATCCAGCGTGCCCCCATGGCCGGCTTTCTGCGCATTGAACAGGCGCTTTACACGCGCCACTGCTTGCGTCGACGTCAGGCCCTGTGGCTTGTCCAGCAGGATCCAACCGTTTACCGCATCACCCTTCCGCCTGCGCGCCATCGTCTCAGCAGTCCTTTTTTCGTTAAGTCATGGAGCCCCCGCCTTTCGACGGTCTCTCCTTGCGGGAGAGGAAGGTCCCATTGCGCCGAGGATGTGGCGGGGCCGAAGCCTCTAGGCGAACCTGTCTCCTAGCCTCGACCAGGCGCACAAGGGAGGCGCATCCGCCTAATTCTTGTCGTCGCCTTCATCATCCTCGTCTTTGTCCAGATCCCGCGCGACTTCCGGCCGATGCAGGATCTCATCCACCTTCGCGGCGTAATCGAGTGATGTGTCTCGCCTGAAATGCAGATCCGGCATGAACTTTAAGTCCACCCGCCGACCCACTTCCGAGCGGAGCCGCTTGCGGCTGCGTTCGAGTGCGGGCATGACCTTGTCGGCCTTGTGCGTCCCGAACGGGACCACGAATGCCGTCGCATGTTTCAGGTCGGGGGTCATCGACACCTCCAGCACCGTCACGGCGCCATCGAGCGTCGGATCATCGACCTCGCCGCGCGCGAAGATGTCCGCGAGGGCATGACGGATGAGCTCTCCCACCCGCAGCTGCCTTTGGCCGGGCGTTCCCTTCCGATGTGTGATCATGATGGTGGTTCCAGATCATTTTCGAGCGAACCGGTCCCGGAGCGCGTCATGTACGAGATGCTCCGGGACCAAACCGCTTGATCGGACAATATCCGCCGGGGAAAACCCCTAGGCGAGACTGCGCGCGATCTCCTCGACGCGATAGCACTCGATGACGTCGCCCGGACGCATGTCCTGGTAGCCCTCGAAGGCCATGCCGCATTCTTGGCCGGACACCACCTCGCGCACTTCGTCCTTGAACCGCTTCAGGGTCGAAAGTGTACCTTCGTGGATGACCACGTTGTTCCGGATGAGTCGCACCTTCGCGCCGCGCTGGACGACGCCGTCGGTGACCCGGCAACCGGCGATCTTTCCCACCTTGGAAATGTTGAAGATCTCGAGGATCTCCGCATTTCCCAGGAACTCCTCGCGAAGCTCCGGTGCGAGCAGTCCCGACATGGCGCTCTTCACATCGTCCACGAGATCGTAGATGACGTTGTAGTAGCGGATCTCGATGCCTGCCTGCTCGGCGGCTTGCCGCGCTTGCGCATTGGCACGCACGTTGAAGCCGAGCACGACCGCCCCGGACGCGGAGGCCAGCGTGATGTCGGACTCGGTGATGCCACCGACCCCATACAGCAGCACACGGGCCGTGACCTCGTCGGTTCCCAGCTTGTCGAGTGCCTGGACGATCGCTTCGGTAGAACCCTGGACGTCGCCTTTGATGAGCACCGGCACTTCCTTGCGGGCGCCTTCGCGCAGCTGGCTCATCATCTGCTCGAGCGATGCTCTTGCAGTCGGTGCGGCACCCTTGAGCTCGCGACGCTTGCGCTCGCGATACTCGGTGATCTCCCGGGCGCGGCTCTCCGAATCGACGACGACGAACTGGTCGCCCGCTTCCGGAGTCGACCCGATGCCGAGAACCTCGACGGGGACGGACGGTCCGGCTGCAGTGATGTTCTGGCCGCGATCATTGATCAGGGCACGCACGCGCCCCCAGGCCGAACCAGCGACGAAGATGTCGCCGACATGCAGGGTGCCACGCTGAATCAGCACTGTGGCGACCGGTCCACGGCCCTTGTCGAGTTGTGCCTCGACGACGACGCCGTCTGCGGCGCGGTCGACATTGGCGCGGAGCTCGAGCACTTCGGCCTGCAGGATGATCGTTTCCAGCAACTTGTCGAGATTGGTGCCTTTGATGGCCGACACTTCGACTTCGAGCGTGTCACCGCCCATGCTTTCGACCACCACCTCGTGACGCAGCAGGTCGGTCCGGACCCGGTTGGGATCTGCGTCCGGTTTGTCGATCTTGTTGATCGCGACGATCATCGGCACACCGGCCGCCTTGGCGTGGTTGATGGCCTCGATCGTCTGGGGCATCACGCCGTCGTCGGCCGCCACCACCAGCACGACGATATCCGTCGCTTTGGCGCCGCGAGCACGCATGGCGGTGAAGGCCGCATGGCCCGGCGTGTCGATGAAGGTCACCGAACCCGACGGTGTCTCCACCTGATAGGCGCCGATATGCTGGGTGATGCCACCGGCTTCGCCCGCGGCCACCTTCTCGTGACGGATCGCATCCAGCAGAGACGTCTTGCCATGGTCGACATGGCCCATGACCGTCACGACGGGTGCGCGTGGAGTGGTGTTCTCAGCGGTATCGTCGATACCCATTAATCCTTCTTCGACATCGGATTCCGACACCCGCTTGACCCGGTGACCCATCTCTTCCGCGATGAGCTGTGCCGAATCGGTGTCGATGATGTCGTTGATCTTGAACATCTGCCCCTGACGCATCAGGAGCTTGATCACGTCCACGGCCCGCTCCGACATGCGGTTGGCGAGTTCCTGGATGGTGATGGCCTCCGGAATGACCACGTCGCGAACGATCTTCTCGCTCGACTGTTGGAACAGTCCGGTCTGCTTCTTTTGCCGCTCTTGCCGGCGACGCATCGCGGCGAGAGAGCGTTCGCGGCCCTCTTCTCCGGTAAGCGCGTTGCCGATTGTGAGCCGTCCACGCCGGCGCTCGGCGTCGGTTTTCGCACGGACCGGTGCCTTGACCTCGCGCTTGACCTTCGACCGGCCCCGCGCTTCCTCATCCTCGTCGATGTCGACGACTTTGGGGGCAGCCACGGGAGCGGCGACAGGCGCGGCCACAGGAGCTTTCACCGGTGCCGGCTCGGGCTCCGCCTTGACCGGCTCGCTTCTCTCGGCTGCCGGCTTCAGGGCCTCTTCCGCAGCGCGCAGCGCCTCGGCTTCCGCAAGGCGTTTTTCTTCCGCCTCACGTTCACGGCGCGCGATCTCGTCGATCTCGGCTTGTCGGCGTGCCTGTTCCTCTGCCCGTGCCCGATCCTCCGCGTCTCGGACGCGGGCATCGGCCAGAGCCTGGGTGCGGGCGTCCCGTTCCTCTTCGGTGAGCGTCCGCAGAACGATTCCGGGACGGTTATCTCGCGAGGGGGTCTGGGGGGGCCGACGGGTGGTTTCGGGCTGAGCGGCAGGTGCAGGCCGTGCCTGGGGAGCCGCTGGCGTGACTTCGACGGGAGCCGGGACGGGCTTGGGCTGTGGCGCCGGCGCTTCCGCCGTGACGGGCTGCTCCGGCCGGCCGCCGGGCGTGCCGGGCCCTACGATGCGCTTGCGTTTCTTCTCCACGACCACCTGCTTGGTGCGGCCATGGGAGAAGTTCTGCTTCACGCGTCCCTGCTCGACAGTGTTGCGGCGCAGACTCAAAGTCCGGCCGCCAGCCATCGAATTATTGTCAGTGTCTTTTGTATCCGTCATTCCTCAACGGTCCTGCAGCGCCACCTATCCGCCGTGGCAGAAACATAATGTCCGTACCTGTGCGCTGCCTTCAGGAACGCCTTTGTCAGTCTATCTTGGCCGAGCGCAGCATGTATCACATTTGCCCTGCCCAATGCCAAACTCAATTGCTCTCCGGTGAAGACTTCTACGGTCTCCACCTCCTTTTGACCCGATGCCGCGAGTTTGTCGGCAAGCTTGCGCCGACCATCCGCCGCCCCGTCTCGCGCTTCGACCAGAATCGCCACGCGTCGACGCGTGATCTGCTCGGCGACTTTCTCGAAGCCGGTCGTCACCAGACCGGCTCGATTGGCGAAACCCAGTAGTCCGAGCGCACGATCCGCCAACAATACTCCAACAAGGTCGGCGAGATCGTCAACAGCCCTTGCGGCCTGTTTGAACCCCCGTGCGAATAAACGCTTGCTGACCGCATCTGCGACCAGCGCCCGTTCCGCCGTCACCCATACCCCCCGACCTGGCAGCTCTCGCTTCAGGTCCGGAACCACCTGACCGTCCGGTGCGAGCACGAACCTCACCATGGCGTCTGGAGGCAATGTCGCCCGGGTCACGATGCATGTGCGTATGGGCTCCGCCGTCTCTCGCGACTTGACCATCGCAACCTGCCTCAGCCGGCCTTAGGCTTTCGCCTCCTCCGCCGCGTCGCCGTCGGCCCCGTCAACCGGTTCCTCGACTTCCGCGTCCGGCTCGGCCTCTTCGGCCGTGATCCAGCCGACCTTCACGCGCGCCGCCATGATCATGGCTTCGGCCTCTGGTCCGCTGACCTCGATCCCCTTGAAATAGCCGTCATGCTTGACGGTCTCGCCCTTCTGCCGCTCGGTCCAACCCACGAGGTCGTCCGTAGCGCAGCCGGCGAGATCCTCGACCGTCTTGACCTCGTTCTCGCCCAGCGCGACCATCATCGCGGGCGTCATACCCTCGATCTCGGCGAGCTCGTCGGAAACGCCGAGTTCCACCCGCCGCTGATTCTGCTCCGCCGAAAGCTTGTCGAGATGCTCCCGCGCCCGCATTTGCAGCTCTTCCGCGGTCCCCTCGTCGAAACCTTCGATTTCGGCGATGTCCTCTACCGCCACGTAAGCAACCTCCTCGATGGAGTCAAACCCCTCCGAGGCCAGGAGCTGGGCGATCATCTCGTCCACGTCCAGGGCTTCCATGAAGATCTGGGTGCGTTCGGCGAATTCCTTCTGCCGCCGCTCCGATTCCTCGGCCTCGGTCATGATGTCGATGTCCCAGCCGGTCAGCTGGGAGGCCAGGCGCACGTTCTGGCCGCGTCGTCCGATGGCCAGCGACAGCTGGTCGTCCGGCACCACCACTTCGATCCGCTCCGCCTCTTCGTCGAGCACGACCTTCGTCACTTCTGCCGGGGCCAGCCCGTTGACGATGAAGGTTGCCGCATCCGGCGACCACGGAATGATGTCGATCTTCTCGCCTTGCAGCTCGTTCACCACCGCCTGGACGCGGCTTCCGCGCATGCCGACGCAGGCGCCCACGGGATCGATGGATGAATCCTTCGACCGCACCGCGATCTTCGCGCGGCTGCCGGGGTCGCGCGCCACTGAGACGATCTCGACGATGCCGTCATAGACCTCAGGCACTTCTTGCGCGAAGAGCTTCGCCATGAAGTCGGGATGCGTCCGCGACAGAAAGATCTGAGGCCCCCGCTGTTCGCGGCGGACGTCATAGATATAGGCTCGGATCCGGTCGCCATTGCGCACCGTTTCGCGCGGCAGCGTCTCGTCCCGCCGCAGGATCGCCTCGCCGCGTCCGAGATCGACGATGACATTGCCGTATTCGACGCGCTTCACCACCCCATGGATGATGTCGCCGACACGGTCCTTGTATTCGTTATACTGCTTCTCCCGCTCGGCCTCGCGCACCTTCTGCACGATCACCTGCTTGGCGTTCTGCGCAGCGATTCGACCGAAATCGATGGGCGGCAGCGCCTCCGCGATGAAGTCGCCGACCCGGGCTGCGGGGTTTTTGCGGCTCGCCTCCGCAAGGCTGATCTGCGTGTGTTCGTTCTCGACGCTTTCGACGACTTCGAGCAGCCGCTGCAACCGCATTTCGCCGCTCTTCGGGTCGATCTCGGCACGAATGTCGTTTTCGCTGCCATAGCGAGACCGCGCTGCCCGCTGGATCGCATCCTCCATCGCCTGCAGCACGACGCTCTTGTCGATCGACTTTTCGCGCGCAACCGCATCCGCGATCTGGAGCAGCTCCAGCCTGTTTGCGCTAACCGCCGTTTCAGCCATTCATACCACTCCGATCATCGCCGAGGCGCCCCGCGCCGCGGTTCAACCCAGATATTCTTCGCCCTGTTCGTCTTGGCGCTTCAACGCCAGTCGGAACAACTCGTCCGTCATCACCAGCTTGGCCTCCGCGATGTCCTCGAACGGCACCACCACTTCGACCTTCTCACTCGCATCTTCGACCA
The DNA here is from genome assembly GCF_007474605.1 of Rhodoligotrophos appendicifer. Classification (NCBI taxonomy): domain Bacteria; kingdom Pseudomonadati; phylum Pseudomonadota; class Alphaproteobacteria; order Hyphomicrobiales; family Rhodoligotrophaceae; genus Rhodoligotrophos; species Rhodoligotrophos appendicifer. Next base: position 126,200 of record NZ_VHKL01000001.1, read on the forward strand.
GCACGCTGACGCTGCTGCCGGTGATGCCCTTCAGCGTGCCTCGAAATCGGCGCCGGCCATCCACCATACGGGTGAGTTCGACCTTCGCCACATATCCGGCCCACCGCTCGAAATCGCTCAGCCGAACCAGGGGACGGTCGATCCCTGGTGACGAGACCTCTAGCACATACTCTCCGGAAATCGGATCCTCGACGTCGAGCAGCGGCGAGATAACTCGGCTGACCGCTTCGCAATCATCGATGGTCATCGTCCCGTCCGGACGCTCCGCCATGATCTGCAGCGTCTGCCCGCTCTCGCCGGTTATCCGCACGCGGACGAGCCGGTATCCCATGTCGCTGAGTACGGGATCGATGAGTTCAGCCACAACCCGGGCCGGCCCTTCCTCTCGGGAGAGACGGGCTTCGAGTCCCAGCTCGGGTGTTTGATCCTCTTTATCAGGTGTATGCAACAACAAAAAAAGCGGACCCTTGACGGGCCCACTCCCACGATTGCCAAGCTCCAACAGAGCCAGCCATATGAGAATGACCATGCTTGGCCTGCAATATAGCGCTTTGGCATCGGAAGACAACCCCGTCGGCGCGTCTAGGGTACGGCATTCTGTCGACGGAAGCTCATATAGACGCTGCGGCGCCCTTCGCGTTCGGCTTTCTGTTCATAACGCGTGATCGGCCAGTCATCCGGTCGCACGCGCCAGTCGGTCGCGCTCTCGGCTGTCCATGCGAATCTCGGCACCTGTCGGGCATGCATCATGATCCAACGGACATAGCCGGGAATGTCGCTGCCGATTCTGAGGACCGACCCCGGTGTCATGATCCGCGCCAGATCTCCGAGCGTGTCGCGGTTGACGATTCGTCGCTTGTGGTGCCGCACCTTGTGCCAGGGATCCGGAAACAGGATGAAGGCACGCCCGATGCTGGCCTCCGGCAGTGCCGAAAGCAGCTCACGGGCATCCTGATCATAGACGCGGATATTCTGCAGCCCTTCGGCATCCGCCACCGTCAGCAGCTTGGCAACGCCGTTGACGAAGGGCTCCACACCGATGAAGCCGACATCCGGATGCTGTCGTGCCTGCCAGGCGAGGTGCTCGCCTCCGCCGAAACCGATCTCCAGCCAGATCTCCCGAACCGGGTTCGGAAAGAGGCTCCTGGGATCGTCGAGATGATCAAGGGAAACACGCAGCCGGGGCAGCAACTCGGCCATCAGCTCGCTTTGGGCGGCACGGAGCTTATGCCCATGCCTCCGCCCATAGATCATCCCTCGGCGTCGCTCCCCTGAAGCGCTTTCGCGATCCGATCCTTTGGGATCTGGGCAATCTTCAATCAAGGATCGATGGTCTCATATTGGTTTGAGGCGATGATCGTGTCGAACGCTCGAAAACGCAAAACCCCGGGGTCGCCCCCGGGGGTCAGGGCCGAACGAAACTGTCCTTACGCCAGCGCCCGGCGCAATTCCTCTGCGAGATCGGTCTTCTCCCAGGAAAATCCGCCATCGGCCTCCGGCTCGCGGCCGAAATGCCCGTAGGCGGCGGTCCGCGCGTAAATCGGACGGTTGAGCTTCAGATGCTCGCGGATGCCCCGTGGAGAAAGATTCATGATCTCGCCCAAAGCCTTCTCGAGCTTCGCCTCGTCCACTTCTCCCGTTCCATGCGTATCGACGTAAAGCGACAGTGGCTTCGACACGCCGATGGCATAGGAGATCTGGATGGTGCATCGGTCGGCAAGCCCCGAGGCGACGACGTTCTTGGCCAGATATCTGCACGCATAGGCCGCTGAACGGTCCACCTTGGTGGGATCCTTGCCCGAAAATGCGCCGCCGCCGTGAGGCGCCGCACCGCCATAGGTGTCGACGATGATCTTCCGCCCCGTCAGACCGGCATCGCCATCGGGTCCACCGATGACGAAACGGCCCGTCGGATTGACGTAGAAATCTTCATCCGCGCACATCCAGCCCTCTGGGAGCACGTCCAGCACGTAGGGACGCACGATTTCCCGCACCTGCTCAACCGAGACGCGTTCTGAATGCTGCGTCGAAACGACCACCGACGTGGCCCGCACGGGCTTCCCGTTCTCGTAAAGCAGGGTGACTTGGCTCTTGGCATCCGGCGCGAGGTCTGGCTGTGCACCGGAATGACGCGCTTCCGCCATGCTTTTAAGAATTTGATGGGCGAAATAGATCGGTGCCGGCATCAGCACATCGGTCTCGCGGCAGGCATAGCCGAACATGATGCCCTGGTCGCCGGCGCCCTCGTCCTTGTTGCCGGCGGCATCGACGCCAACGGCGATATCGGCTGACTGCGAATGGAGGTAGACCTGCACATCCGCATTCTTCCAATGAAACCCGTCCTGCTCATAGCCAATGTCGCGGATGCAAGCGCGTGCGACGTCGATCAAATGGTCCTTGGTAATGGTTTCTGGTCCCCGGACTTCACCGGCCAAGACGACCCGGTTCGTGGTCGTCAGGGTCTCGCAAGCGACCCGGGAATAGGGATCGGCGGCGAGGAATGTATCGACGACTGCATCCGAAATCCGGTCGCAGATCTTATCCGGATGCCCCTCGGAGACCGACTCACTTGTAAAGAGATAGCTTTTTCTGGCCACTGAACCTACTCAGCCCCCTGTTGGCCTTGGCACCTAAAAGGCGGCCAAGGACTGCAGCGCTCTGGAAATTGTTCAATTTCCCGCACCTCTGCCACAATCGCATGTGGCGCTCTTCTGTCAATTTACTTGAGGAGGGTCAAGATCAGCATTTCTCATCCGGGGTGGAAGTGCTGACTTATTGCTCGCGATCTGTGGCCTCGCCCGCGAGAGTCCGGACAAGCTCGACGACCTTTCGCCGCACGCTTGGATCTTTGATGCGGGTGAAGGCCTTGTTGAGTTGCAGCCCTTCGGAGCTCGTCAGGAAGTCCATGATGATGGGCTCACCGGCACTCTCCGCAAATCCCATCTCCGGAACCGAATTCGCCGACGAATGCGGCAGTTCCTCGAAGAAATACTGCACGGGAACACCGAGGATGCGCCCCATCTGGTACAAGCGGCTCGCACTGACGCGGTTCGAGCCCTTCTCGTATTTTTGGACTTGCTGAAAGGTGAGTCCCAGCTGCTCGCCGAGCTTTTCCTGGCTCATGCCGATCAGCATGCGTCGCATGCGGACGCGGCTTCCGACGTGAACATCGATCGGATTTGGATTGCGCTTTACCATACTCTGCCCCTCAGACCGTGTGCCCCCAGCCTGATCCCGCTCGAATTGTGAAGAATCGATACACTGTAATTGTCACCCGCACCATACGCTTGTGTAATATTCCTGCTCCGTCAAGTGTAACGCTGGGATCAATGACCGGCGTGTTTGCTTTAGAGAGGGGCGACTTCCACTCTCGGGACAGCCTAAGGTTGCGTTACAATATGGCTTGATTGTTCGGGGAATGGGCCCGCTTGGTGTTCAATTGAGTGAGTTTAAATCGAATTGAAAGCAGAAGAGCTGGAATGATCAGAAACAACATCATCCAGTTACCAAACTCGGCATAGATGGTTGGCGGCAGTGCTGTAGGAAGTTCGCCATCGATGACACCGCGTTCACCAAGCCCCAGGAATTTCACGATCCTGCCATAGGGATCAACGATGGCTGAAATTCCGGTATTGGCTGAACGGATCAGCGGCAGGCCCTCCTCGATGGCCCGGAACCGGGCTTGTGCAAAATGCTGATGCGGGCCCAAGGATGTGCCGAACCAGGCGTCATTGGTGACGTTCAGCAGCCAGGCGGGCCTGTCGGCTCCATCCACGACTGCGCCTGGGAAGACGATCTCGTAGCAGATCAGCGGACTGAACGGCAGAACGGCCTCCGCCTTCAGAGTTTCTGCCGCCTCTCCAGCCTGGAAGCCTTCCGGCAGGGTCACCAGTCGCCGGAAGCCGAGGGGTTTCAGCCAGGTCTCGAACGGCAGATACTCTCCAAAAGGCACCAGATGCGCCTTGTCGTAATGCGCCGTGACGGCGCCCGACCCGTTGAGGACAAGGAGGCTGTTATAGAAAATGCCCATGCTGTCCGGCGCTTGGGGGTCGGGTTCCCGGCGCAGTGCACCGGTAAAGAGCATCGTGTCCGGTGGCAGAATGGCGCCGATGGCACCGCGCACATCGGCCCTCTCTGCGACGAGGTAAGGGACCGCGCTTTCAGGCCAGATCACATAATTGATGCTGTCCAACCCCGCCGGGTTCTCCTTCGTGTTTTCACTCGAGAGTCTCAGGAAGAGCGAAAGCACCTCTTGGGCATGTTCGGGGTCCCACTTCTGCCCCTGCTCGATATTGGGCTGAACGATCCTCAGCCGGAGATGGGTGGAGCTGTCTGCGGGCTCCTGAGCCACGCGAATGGCGCCCCCTGTCCAGAGAACGCCCAGCACGGCGACAATGATGGCCAGGGGTAACATGCGTCTGCGCCTGTCTACGCTCTCATGATCGAGAGCCAGCACAGGGATCGCCGCCAGGACCAGCACGAGGAAGGTGAGGCCGTAGGCGCCCATCACGGAGGCGCTCTGGGCGAGCCCGTCAAGGATCCCCATCGCATAGCCGGGAAGGCTCCAGGGGAACCCAGTGAAGAGGACGCCCCTGAGCCACTCTGTCAGGGTGAGGCAGGCGGCCAGCGCGAGAATGCGGCCGGCACCGCGCTGCCAGAGTGAGCTGGCGGCGGCCGCTCCGGCACCCCAATAGAGCGCCATGCCCGCTGGCAGGAGGACGACGGCGAACGGTATCATCCAGGCATAGGTTTCCGCTTCGACCAGAAAGGCCTCTGCCACCCAGTAGAAGCTCAGCAGAAAATATCCGAACCCGAAGGACCAGCCGGTCTTGAAGCAGCTCCACAGCCGGCTGACTGGACCTTCGCCGCGAAGGCAGGCGCCATCGAGCAGCAGGACGAGGACCGGGACGCCGAGAAACAGCCCGGGAAAGATGTACAGCGGCGGCTGGGCGAGGGCGGATGCGGCGCCGGCGGCCATCGCGGCCGCCAGGCTCCGCCATCCGGTGAGAGCTCTGATCCGGGCGGCAAGGATGTTCATGCCCGGACCGATACCCTGCGGGCGCGCTCAGTCAACGCCAATCTGAGGATCCGTGTTGAAGGCCACTATTGCGGCGCCGAGGGGGCGCGCTCGCCATTCTGCGAACGGGCCAGGTGCGGTGACACATGGATCTTCACCGACTTGACCCGCCTTGGATCTCCGTCGACGACCTCGAATCGAATGCCGCTGCTGTGGTCGATCATTTCTCCTGGCGCGGGCATCCGCCCCACGAGGGAGAAGAGCAGCCCACCCACCGTGTCCACTTCCTCGTCGTCCTTGTCCGGCAGCAGGTCCACTTTCAGCAGCTCTTCGAGATCATCGATGTCCATCCGGCCGTCGGCGAAATACACGCCCTCCCCGAGAGGCTGGATGAGCGGCCCTTCGTCGTCATGCTCGTCATCGATGTCGCCGACGATTTCCTCGACGATATCTTCGATGGTCACCAATCCGCCGATCCCGCCATACTCGTCCACCACCAGGGCCATATGGCTGCGGGTCGACTGCATCTTGATCAACAGGTCGGCCGCCGGCATCGACGGCGGCACGAAGAGGACTTCTCTCAGGCAGCCGGTCTCCTTGACCGTCGTCTCGAGCGGAACCTTGGCCAGCGACAGTGCCGATGACGGTGCACCATCGATCACCTGCTCGTGCTTTCCCTGCCCGATGATCCAGCCGATCAGGTCCTTGATGTGAAGCATGCCTACCGGCTCGTCCAGGGTCTCCCTGTAGACGGGCATGCGCGAATGGTTGGCCTCGGCGAACACCAGCAGCGCCTGGGTCAGCGAGGTCGTCTCGTCGATTGAAATGATATCCGCTCGCGACACCATGACGTCGTCCACCCTGAGAGCACCGAACTCCAGGATGTTGAGCAGCATGGCCCGCGCTTCGGGCGTCACGACCACGTTGGAGGGCCCGGCATCATGTTGCTGGATGACGCCCTCCAGGCTCTGGTGCAGGCTGTCGTCCACGCCCGATCCGAAGACCTGCCTCAGCCGCGTCCAGATCTGGCTGAGGGGCTTGCGCTCGGTCCGCTCGGGCGGCGGCATCGGCAGGGAAACCGATGTCGATATGTTGGGTCTAGAGTGAGGGTCGTCGTCCATCGTCAAAAATCAGGGGTTGAGCGCGGCGATGGAAGGTCCCGCGGCATAGGGATTGGGCAAGCCAAGGCGCGCAAGAGCTTCCACCTCCAGCGCTTCCATCGTTTCAGCTTCAGCGTCGTTCTCGTGATCGAAGCCCGCAAGATGCAGCATGCCATGTACGATAAGATGTGTGACATGGTTTGCCAATGGCTTGGATTGCTCCAAAGCCTCTGCTGCGACGACCTCACGCGCCAGGACGATATCGCCGAACATGAGCGGCGCCCCCTCGGCGAGCGGTCCGCCCGTCGCCGGAAACGAAAGCACGTTGGTCGGCTTGTCTTTTCCGCGGAACTCGGAATTCAGCCGCCGCACCTCCTCATTGTCGGTGAACAGGACGCAGACTTCGGCCTCGTCGGCCTCCAGATCGGCCACTGCGCAAGCCGCCTCGATGGCCGAGCAGGTCAGCGCCTCGAGATCCGCGATCTCGCCCCATCTTTCGTCCTCGACGAGGATGTCGATGCTCAGGCCAGGCCCGTCCTCGCCCGTCTCCATGCTGTCTGACGTCATTCTCAGTCTTGGTCTTCCGGCCGCGACGTGGATCGTGAGTCTCTGTCATAGGCGTCCACGATCCGCATGACCAGCGGATGGCGCACGATATCGGAGCGCGAGAACTTCACATGGGCGATGCCCTCCACGCCCTCGAGCAGCCCGATCGCATCCACGAGACCGGACCGCACGCCGCGTGGCAGGTCCACTTGGGTCGGATCTCCCGTCACCACCATCCGCCCCCGCTCGCCAAGGCGCGTCAGGAACATCTTCATCTGTTGCGGAGTCGTGTTCTGGGCCTCGTCCAGGATGATGAAAGCCCGCTGCAGCGTCCGCCCTCGCATGAAAGCCAGCGGTGCGATCTCGATGGTGCCGTCCGTCATGCCCCGGGCCACCAGATTGGCCGGCAGCATGTCGTAAAGCGCGTCGTAGAGGGGTCGCAGATAGGGATCGACCTTTTCCTTCATGTCCCCCGGCAGGAACCCGAGCCGCTCGCCGGCCTCCACCGCCGGCCGTGACAGAATGATCCGGTCCACCTCCCCGGCAGCCAAGGCCGCTGCGGCCGCCGCCACCGCCAGATAGGTCTTGCCGGTTCCCGCTGGACCCGAACCGAACACGAGCTCATGGCTCTTCATCGCGGCCATGTAGGCGCGCTGTGTCGCGGATCGCGGATTGATGACCTTCCGCTTGGTGCGGATGCTGAAGTCTCCGGCCACGTCCGGTGCCTGCAGGCGCGACCGCGTCAACCTCAGTTGACCTTCCACTTCACCCAGATCCACCCGAGCGCCTCGCCTCAATTTTTCGAACAGTGCAAGCAGCACCTGCCGGGCAGTCTCTGCGGCCGCTGCCGGCCCGTGCAGAGCGACTCGATTGCCTCTTGGGGTGACTTCTATGCCGAGACGCTCTTCGATGAGCGCTAGGTGCTCGTCATGCTCCCCGAACAGCTCTGCCAGGAGCCGGTTGTCATCGAAGGCCAAGATCAGCGTATCTTCCTTGGCGACAGCGCGTCGCCCGCCTTCGAGAGTGTCGTCATCCGCCTGGAGGACAGGACTCAAAGTGTTGGATCTCCTTTAACCCGTTGCCAAGGCGTGAACCGGAGAATCGGAACCACTCTGTACAATATGTGCCGAAAGACTGTTGCCGCCAACTGAGTCGATGCACACTCGGACCACTTCGCCAATATTATTCGGACCGTGTTCTATATGCACCGCCTGCAGGTAAGGTGACCGTCCGGCCATCTGTCCCGGTCGACGCCCCGGCTTCTCGATCAATACATCCATCTCGCGCCCGATACAGGCCAGGTGAAACGCTCTTTGCTGCGCATTGAGGTAATCCTGCAGCCGGGCAAGTCGTTCCGACTTGAGCGTCTCCGGCACCTGCTCATCGAGCTCTGCTGCGGGCGTCCCCGGCCGCGGGCTGTACTTGAACGAGAACGCCGACGCATACCCCACAGCCTCGACCAGCTGCAAAGTTGCCTCGAAATCGGCATCCGTCTCTCCCGGAAAGCCGACGATGAAGTCTGACGACAAGGCGATGTCCGGCCGGGCCATCCGAATTCTGTCGATGATCTTGAGATAGTCTTCCGCCCGGTGGCGCCGGTTCATCGCCGTCAGGATCCGGTCGGAGCCGGACTGCACGGGCAGGTGCAGATAGGGCATCACCTTGGGATTGTCCCGATGGGCGGCGATCAGCTCGTCGTCCATGTCGCGCGGATGGCTCGTCGTATATCGCAGCCTCTCCAGTCCCTCGATGGTCGACAACGCCTCCAGCAACCGCCCGAGCGACCAGCGCCGCCCATCCGGGCCCTCGCCGTGATAGGCGTTGATGTTCTGGCCCAGCAGCGTGATCTCGCGCACGCCCCCGTCCACCAGCCGTCTCGCATCCGTGAGGATCTTGTCGATCGGCCGCGAACTTTCCGCCCCTCTCGTATAGGGCACCACGCAGAAGGTGCAGAACTTGTCGCACCCTTCCTGCGCCGTCAGGAATGCAGTCACGCCCCGCTTTGCGACCGCCTCCGTTGACGGCGCCCTCAGGTGATCGAACTTGTCTTCCGCAGGAAATTCCGTCTCCACCACCGCCGTCTTGCCCGACGCGAAGCGGGACATGAGGTCCGGCAGCCGATGGTAGCTTTGCGGGCCGAAGACGAGATCCACAGCGGGCGCCCGCCTGACAATCTCCTCCCCTTCCGCCTGAGCCACGCAGCCGGCGACGCCGATGATCGTTTCTTTTCCCGCTCTGCCCCGCTCCTGCTTGAGGGCGCGGTAGCGGCCGAGCTCCGAATAGACCTTCTCGGCAGCCTTCTCCCTGATATGACAGGTGTTCAGGATCACCAGATCCGCATCGTCTGGCGTTGCCGTTTGGTCGTAGCCCATCCCCGTGAGGACGTCGCCCATCCGTTCGGAATCATAGACGTTCATCTGACACCCATAGGTCTTGATGAACACTTTCTTCGGCGACGGCTTCATGACACCTGTTCTGCGGGAATGTCGTTGATGGGGACGCTGTACCCCTTCATCTCGACTGTCGGGCGCCCTTCGTCAACCCTGATGCCTCCGGCATCGCGTCCGCACAGCGCCGCGACCAGCCCGGCGCGCACCCGCTTTTCTGCCGTGATGGCGAGTTCCTTGCGCCCGTCGCAGGAGGCGATGTCCAGGGCATCATGCAGCACCACGTCGACCTCGAACGGCCCCAGCTTCAGCAGGGCCCACAAATGCGGGGCGAGTTCCATATCCCCATACCAGGTGAAGGCCGGCCTGAGGGAGCGGTCCAGCGGAATCCCGTAGCGACCGGTATAGGCGATGGTCACGGGCTGAACCGCGACCGGCTTCGCGTCGATCACCATGTTGGCGGCGCCGAGCAAGGCGCTCTTGAAGGGCAGGACGCGATTGCCGTCCGAGGAGGTTCCCTCCGGAAACAGCACGAGCCTGTCTCCCAAGGCCAGCCGCTTCTGTATTTCGTCGCGCGAATGATGCGTCCTGCTCCGCCGTTCTCTCTCCACGAAGACGGTTCGCTGCAGCCTGGCGAAACTGCCAAAGATCGGCCACCCTGCCACCTCCGACTTGGACACGAAGGAGAGCGGCGCGACGGCGCTCAAGGCCACGATGTCGACCCACGACGAATGATTGGCCGCAATCAAGCAGGGGCCGGCCTCCAGCGCGGCTCCTGTCACCCGCACCCGCATCCCCATCAACCGCGCGATGAACCGGTGATAGAGATGGGGGAGCCCGCGCGCGCCATCGAGCCATGTCCGCAGCAGAATGTGTTGCACCAGCATCAGGGGAGGCGTCACGATCGTAAGAACGCCGATGATGAAAGCCGCTCGTCCCGTGGCAAGCCACCCGCTGCCCAGGGCCTCGAGCCTCGCATCATCCGACGACAGCCCCCCGCGCGCCCGCTCCGGAGCCAACCCCCCCACTGTTCCAGGCCCTCGATAACCGCTCGACGTCATCCACCCAAACCGTCATCCCGACCGAAGCACGTCCCCCACCGTCACCCCAGCCGAAGCATTTCCCCCCTCAACCGTCATCCCGGCCGGAGCGAAGCGCAGAGCCGGGACCCCATGCGGCTCACGGATCCCGGGTCAAGCCCGGGATGACAGCCAGAAGAGACCCGCCTCCCAAGGACCTGCCCCCTCCCTCTCAACCGTCATCCCGGCCGAAGCGAAGCGCAGAGCCGGGATCCCAAGCCCCCTCCCAAAGCCCCAGAGCCGCGACCCTAATTCTTTCCCTCGGGCTTGATCGGCACGGCGAAAAGCTCGAGCCTGTGATCCACCAGCTTGTAGCCGAGCCGCCGGGCGATGAGCACCTGCAGCCGCTCGATTTCCTCGTCGCGAAATTCGATGATCTCGCCGCTGTGAAGATCGATCAGGTGATCGTGATGTTCCTCGGAAGCCTGCTCGTAGCGCGAACGGCCGTCCCGGAAGTCATGGCGTTCGAGAATTCCTTCGTCTTCCAGCAGCTTCACGGTGCGGTAGACCGTCGCCAGGGAAATCCGGTCATCCACCGCCGAGGCGCGGCGATGCAGCTCTTCGACGTCTGGATGGTCGGTGGCTTGCGCCAGCACCCGGGCGATCGTGCGCCGCTGGTCGGTCATGCGCAGGCCTTTGTCCTGGCAACGCTGCTCGATGCTGGTCCGATCTTCAATCATGCGCCCGACGCTCTGATTTTCGCTGTCATCTCCTGGTATAGAAACTTGGACCGCCCTGCGCAACGTCGGTCAGGACCGGTCGGATGGGGCCACCGCGCAGCGCATGTTCAGCGCATCATGGTGGCTGCCATCCGCATATCTGTAATAGCCTCGCCGGCGGCCGCATTCGGTGAAACCCATGCCGCGATAAAGGGCCAGTGCCGGTTCGTTTGTTGCATCGACTTCGATGAACATCATCTTTATCGCCGACCTTGCGGCGATCGCGAGCGCGGCTTCGATCATCCCTCGGCCCAATCCCCTCTGACGCGCTTCGGGAACCACGCCGATGCTGAGAATTTCAGCTTCGTCCGCGGCATGTCGGAGGATCGCGAGCCCAAGAGCCTCCTCTTGCTGCATCGCCATCAGGCAGTAGGAGCCAGGCATCGCGAGCAGCTTGGCGATTTCTGCGCGGCTCCAACCATCCTCGAAACAGGCGGCGTGGATCGCAGCAAGCACAGGCACGTCGCCCGCCCCCGCCAGTCGGACTTCCGCGTCAACAGTCACTGTCCCGCCCGCGACACCAGTGAGACCTGAGGTTTGGCATCAGGCGGACGAAGATAGAGCGGCAGCGGCGGTAATGTCGACCGCGCTGCAATCACGGCCACGCAGACCGGATCGGGAAGAATGTTGACTTCCGGCAGCGAGAACTGCCGATGCGGCAGAGCATTGGCCACGAGATGCGCGCCCGAGCCGATCAGGGCGACGTCGCCGTCAGGCAATACCCGCGCAGCATCATGGATCCCCAACACGAGCGGTTCGCCGACAGGAAGCATGTCGCATCCCGTGAAGACCTGGCCATAGACCTCGCCGCGGCTGGCATCGAAGAACACCGCGACCGGCATGCCCTCGCTTCGCCAGTTGCAGGCCACCGCCTGCAGCGTCGTGACGCCCACCACCGTCTTCGCGCTGGCCAGGCCGAACCCGCGTGCGGCCGCCACCCCGATCCGAGTTCCCGTGAACGTCCCCGGGCCGATCGTGACGCCGATGCGGTCCAGCTCAGTGAAGCTCAGCTCCGCCTGCGCCATGGTCTCGGCGACCATCGGGACCAGGGCCTCCGCATGCCCGCGAACCATGGCCGAGGAGGCAGACGCCATCACGCGGAAACCGCCGCTTTGGACATCGACGACCGCGACCGAGCAGGCATTCAGCGCCGTATCGAGGGCGAGCACCTTCATGAGCGGTGAGGCACGACTAGCGAGGCGCGCGTTTCGCGAGGATCCGTTGCAGCGTCCTGCGGTGCATGTTCAGACGTCGCGCCGTCTCTGACACATTGCGTCCGCAAAGCTCGTAGACGCGCTGGATGTGTTCCCATCTCACGCGATCCGCCGACATCGGGTTCTCCGGCGGCGGCGCCTTCTGCTCGCCATCGGCGACGAGGGCGTGATAGACGTCATCCGCATCGGCGGGTTTCGCGAGGTAGTCGACCGCGCCCAGCTTGATGGCGTTGACGGCCGTGGCGATGTTCCCATATCCGGTCAGCACGATGGCTCTGGCCTCGGGGCGAGCCTTGTGCAGGGCTTCGATGACGTCGAGACCGTTGCCATCCTCTAGCCGCATATCCACGACGGCATAGGCGGGGGGCAGCTTCTTCACCCGATCCACGCCGTCGGCGACCGTTTCGGCAATCTCCACGGCGAATCCGCGGGACTCCATCGCGCGTCCGAGACGCGTCAGGAAGGGTTTGTCATCATCGACGATAAGCAGGGTGCGATCGGTGCCGGCCCCTTCTTCAATCATTTGTTCGGCCATGTTCTTCGTGCCTCTTTCGGCAGGCTTCCAGATCTCGATCTGAGTATAAGCGTGTTTAGCTCTCCGATGATCCGGAACGCACAAACACGGTTATCGTGCTGCAACTCTATAACGCACTGGACGACAATTGGTCACAGGCGAGTCCCATTTGCTTACCCGAGCGGGTTTTTTCAAGAACTTCTTCTCTTTCCTGCCCTGTTCAGGTCGATGTCGTTGCGCCTCCACTCGATCCTGACCGTGGCGCCATGGTCCGGCGAGGGCTTGTTGGCGAGGGCGAGTGTGGCGCCGGATCTCTCGAGCAATGTCTTGGCGATGAAGAAGCCGAGCCCCATCCCGTCATGTCCCCCCGTCTCGCCGTCGAACGCGCCGCGGCGGCTGGTGACATAGGGCTCCCCGATCTTGTCGATGATGTCCTGGGCAAAGCCCGGCCCGTCGTCTTGCACAGTTAGCACGATCTTTTGATCGTCCCACCGCGCGTCGATCTCGACCCTCGAAGTGGCGAAATCCACGGCATTGTCGAGAAGATTGCCGAGCCCGTATCGGATCCCCGGATTGCGGGGGAAGATGGGCTCCTCGGCGGCGGCTCCTTCGACGCCCGGCGCAGGCTCGCAGGTCACCGCGACCTCGACGTCGCTGCCCGTCACCGGATCGGCGCATTCCTGGATCATCACCTTGAGCCGCAGCCGGTCGAACACGTGATCGCCCTCGGCGTCCTGGTTGGCCAGCTTGGCCAGGATGCCTCGGCACCGCTCCGTCTGGCTCGACAGCAGCTCCAGATCCTCTCGGAATCGCTCATCGTCCGGCATTTCACGCCTGAGCTCCTTCGCGACCAGCGCGATCGTCGCCAAAGGCGTCCCCAGCTCATGCGCCGCAGCCGCCGCCAGCCCATCCAGCGCCGACAGCTTCTGTTCGCGCGCCAGGACCATTTCCGTCGCCGACAGCGCCGCCGACATCCGCCGTGCCTCTTCCGCGATGAACCGTGAATAGATCGCGGCGAACACCGTGCCGGAGACGACAGCAGTCCACATCCCCGCCACATAGAGCCGGGGCAGCTCCAGCGGTTGGCCTTCATGCCAAGGCAGCGGCATGTGCGAGAAGGCCAGCACGGTCGCCGCCGCCAGCGACAGCCCGCTCAGCGCCACGGTCCTCTCCACCGGCAGGCTGGAGGCGGAGACCGTCACCGGTACCAGGAACAGGAACGCGAACGGGTTCTGCAGTCCTCCCGTCAGATAGAGCAGCACCGCGAGCTGCGCGATGTCGTAGGCCAGCAGCAACGCCGCGTAGCGGTCCGACAGCCTCAGAGTGGCCCGCCACCGCAACCCCAGCCAGATATTGAGCCAGGCCGAGAGCGCGATGACCGCGAGGCAGAGCCCCAGCGGCAGGTCGAAGCCCAGCCAGAACTTGACCGCCAGCACCGCGATCGACTGCCCCGCCACCGCCAGCCACCGCAGCCGCACCAGGGTCTGCAACCGCAAGCGGCCGCCATCCGTGCGGAAGAGATCCTGCTCCGTATCCGCCATGCTGAGGGTCACATGAGCCTCCTTCCGCGCATGGCTGTCCTACCATGTCTGAGATTGTAGCCTCGGCGATTCACGCTATGGTGCGCCCGCGCAAAACATTAACCACTGTCCGACCGGCCGCGGCGCCGGTCGCCGCGAGAATGACCGGTGCCGACGAACGCTTACCCCGCCATCAAAGTAACCGACCTTGTCAAGCGCTACGGTGCCGTCACGGCGGTGGATGGCCTGAGCTTTTCCATCCCCCGCGGCTCGATCACCGGCCTCCTCGGCGGCAATGGTGCGGGCAAGACCACCACCATTGGCATGCTCCTGGGCATCGTTCTCCCCACCGCGGGCGCGATCGAGATCTTAGGGGTCGACGTGATCCGTGATCGCTACCGGGTCCTCCCCTACATGAATTTCGAGAGCCCCTATGTCGAGATGCCCTTGCGCCTGACCGTGCGCCAGAACCTCTATATCTACGGCAAGCTCTACGGCGTCGCCGACATCAAGGCGCGCATCCGCCGGCTTGCCGACGACCTTGACCTCGGCAGCTTTATCGACCGTCCCACCGGCAAGCTCTCCGCCGGCCAGAAGACCCGTGTCAGCCTCGCCAAGGCCCTGGTGAACGAGCCGCTCATTCTCCTCCTCGATGAGCCGACGGCCTCTCTCGATCCCGATACTGCCGACTGGGTGCGCGGCCATATCCAAGAATATTGCGCTGCCAAGGGAGCCACCCTGCTGCTCGCGTCTCACAATATGGGCGAGGTCGAGCGCCTGTGCGATCATGTCCTCATGACCCGCCAGGGCCGCATCGTCGACCAGGGCAGCCCCGATGATCTCATCCGCCGTTACGGCCGCGACACCATGGAGGAAGTCTTCCTCGACGTCGCCCGCGGCACCAGCAGCATGGCCGCCGAATGAACGACCTGCCACCCTTGCGCCATTCCGTGACCTTCTCCATGTCCCGCGTCACCGCGCTCGTCCTGCGCTATGTCTATCTCCTGCGCGCCTCCTGGCCGCGCCTGTTCGATCTGATCTACTGGCCCACCATCCAGCTCCTGATGTGGGGCTTTCTCCAGGTCTATCTCTCCCAGCAGACAGGGGCCGTGGCCCAGGCGGCCGGCATCTTCCTCGGCGCCGTCTTCCTCTGGGATATCCTGTTCCGCGGCCAGCTCGGCTTCACCATCTCCTTTCTCGAGGAGATGTATTCCCGCAACCTCGGCCACCTCATGGTCAGCCCCTTGCGTCCGGCCGAATTCGTGGCCGCCCTCATGACCATGAGCATCATCCGCATTCTGATCGGCCTCGTGCCCGTCTCTCTCTTGGCCCTCGCCTATTTCGATTTCAACCTCTACGCCATGGGCCCCTGGCTGATTGTCTTCTTCTTCAATTTGATCCTCACCAGCTGGGCCGTCGGCCTCTTCGTCTGTGGCCTCCTCCTCCGCTATGGCCTGGGCGCAGAGAACATCGCCTGGAGCTTGATGTTCCTCTTCATGCCGCTGGCCTGCGTCTACTATCCGCTCGCGACCCTTCCCGACTGGCTGCAGTCCATCTCTCTCGCCATGCCGCCGACCTATGTCTTCGAGAGCATGCGCAGCCTCCTCCTTCACGATGTCGTGCGCACCGACCTCATGGTCACCGCCCTGGCCTTGAACGCCCTGTATTTCTTGATCGGTGCCGCGGGATTTGCTTGGTTCCATCGCGACGCCCGCATTCGTGGCCAGATGCTGTCTTTGGGCGAATGAAGCCGTCCATGGTGGGATGCGGCGTCAGTGACGCTTGCGTTTCACCGCCCCTCCGCGGCAGGAAGAAGACATCATGATCCGGTCACGCCTGTCTCTCGCCATCCTCTTGAGCTTCGTCGTTGCCCTCTTGGTCGGCGCAGCCGTCTTTCTCTACATGCCCACCGCCACCAACACGACGGTCACCAGCACCGGCAAAGCCCTGGTCGGGGGTCCCTTCACCCTCACCGACCAGGATGGCAAGCGCGTCAGCGACGCCGATTTCCGCGGCAAATACATGCTCGTTTATTTCGGCTACACATTCTGCCCGGATGTCTGCCCCACCGAACTGCAGGTCATGACCTCGGCCATTGGTCAGATGGACAAGGCTCAGGCGGATCGGGTTCAGCCGATCTTCATCACCGTGGATCCCGAGCGCGACACGGTCGAGAACATGAAGCTCTATGTGTCCAATTTCGGCGAGAGGCTGATCGGCCTGACCGGATCGGCGGAGGATGTGACGACGGCCACCAAGGCCTATCGGATTTACTCCTCCAAGGTGAAGGACGATGGCTCGACCGCAGAATACCTCATGGACCACACCAGCCTGGTCTTTCTGATGGGCCCGCAGGGTGACTTTCTCCGCGTGTTCTCCTACGGCACCGACGCCGAGACCATGGCCAAGGGAATCACCGAAGAGCTGCAGAAATCCGGCGCTTGAAGGCCCTATGATTTTTTTGCAATGCAGCAATCATCGGCATTTTTCTTGCCTTGCCCACTGAAATTCCCATATCTGCCCTAGGCTTTCGATCGGTTGCGATGCAGCGTTGGCGATCATGCAATGCAACGGAATATGAAAGGCTTGAGTTTACGAGTTCGTGATAGAACTATCGGCGTCGCCTCGGTTCAAGCTTCTATGCCTGACATCGAATGACGGATGACCTGCTTTTGGTCCGCCACGGCAGGGGAAAGGTTTTGCTTTGCTCTATTATCTCTATGAGATGAACCACGTCGCTGTAGCACCCTGGCGTGCCGCGGCGAATGCAACCAGGGCATTTTGGGACACCCCGATCAACCCACTGTCTTCGAGCGTTCTCGGGCGCACGATCAGCGCCGGCCTTGATGTCTTTGAGCGCATGACTCGGCGCTACGGAAAGCCGTTGTTTGGCATCGAGTCGGCCTGGGTCGATGGCGAGCGCGTGGCGGTTACGGAAGAGACGGTTCTTCAGAAGCCCTTTTGCGGGCTGCTTCACTTCTCCAAGGAGGGTGCAAAGCGCCATCAGCCCAAGCTCCTGATCGTGGCGCCCATGTCGGGGCACTACGCGACCCTGCTGCGCGGCACGGTTGAGACCATGCTGCAGGACCACGATGTCTACATTACGGACTGGGTCGATGCCCGGACCGTCCCATTGGTGGCCGGAAAGTTCGATCTCGACGACTACATCGATTACCTCATCGAGATGCTCCACCATCTGGGAGCGGGCACCTCGATCATGGCCGTGTGCCAGCCCTCTGTTCCCGTGCTCGCAGCTGTCTCGCTGATGTCGGAAGACAAGGATCCCTGCGTTCCTGCAGCCATGATACTGATGGGCGGGCCGATCGACACGCGCCGGAACCCCACGGAAGTGAATAAACTCGCCTCCCAGCACGACATCGACTGGTTCCGGAATAACGTGATCAGCACTGTGCCTCTCGGTAATCCGGGCTTCATGCGCGAAGTCTATCCCGGGTTCATGCAGCTGACCGGCTTCATGACGATGAACCTTGACCGCCACATCGACGCCCATCGGGCCTTGTTCTGGCATCTGGTTCAGGGTGACGGGGATTCCGCAGACAAGCACGACGACTTCTATGATGAGTATCTCTCGGTCATGGATCTCACAGCGGAATTCTATCTGCAGACCGTCGAGAAGGTTTTCATCCGGCATGAGCTGCCGAAGGGTGAGTTCATGCATCGTGGACGTTTGGTGCGACCCGAAACCATCACGAAGACGGCTCTGATGACGGTGGAAGGCGAGCGTGACGATATCTCCGGCGTGGGCCAGACCGAAGCGGCTCACACGCTGTGCAAGAACATTCCCGACGACCGCCGGGTGCATTATCTCCAGAAGGGTGTTGGCCATTACGGCGTCTTCAATGGCTCTCGCTTCAATGGTCAGATTGCTCCGCGCATTGCTGAATTTGTGGGACGAAGCATCGCCTGATTATGAAGCGCATGGGCCTGAAGCCCGCCACCCGCGGGTTGCTCATCGACGATCTGGAAGTGCCGGTTACGTTTCGGCGCAATGCACGGGCGCGCCGCATCGTCCTTCGCGTCAGTCCTGATCGCACGGGTATCGTGCTGACGCTTCCCCCGCGGACCAGTGAGCGTCTGGCGCTGGATTTCGCATCCAAGCAGCGAAGCTGGATCATGCAAAGGCTGAGCGACGGTGCCGGATCGGTCGCCTTCGCGCCCGGCTCGATCAT
Source organism: Rhodoligotrophos appendicifer (assembly GCF_007474605.1). Lineage (NCBI taxonomy): Bacteria > Pseudomonadati > Pseudomonadota > Alphaproteobacteria > Hyphomicrobiales > Rhodoligotrophaceae > Rhodoligotrophos > Rhodoligotrophos appendicifer. The sequence goes on from NZ_VHKL01000001.1 coordinate 144,486, forward strand.
TCCCCTGCGGGGCGAAGAGCACACGATCGTTCATTCGACGACCGGCCGCGATGTGGTGCGCATCGAGGTCGAAGACGGCGACCACCGCCTGCTCGTTCGCGGCGAACCCGCTCACCTTCCGCGCCGGATCGGAGACTGGCTGAAACGTCAGGCCAAGGCCGACATCGTGTCGAAATCGACTCATTATGCAGGCCGCATGGGAGTGACATTCAAGCGGATCACCATGCGGGATCAGAGAAGCCGTTGGGGCTCCTGTTCCTCCGACGGCAATCTGTCCTACTCCTGGCGCCTGATCCTCACCCCACCCTTCGTCCTCGACTATGTCGCGGCCCACGAAGTTGCCCACCTCCTGGAGATGAACCACGGCGACCGCTTCTGGTCTCTGGTCGAAAGCCACTGCCCCGCCACCCCCGAAGCCCGGAGATGGCTGAAGCAGCACGGCCCAGCCCTCCACCGCTACGGCCCTTGAGCCCGAAGCACTTCCCTCCCCCCCCACCGTCATCCCGGGCGCACTGCAGCGCGAAGCGGTGCCGTGCAGACCCGGGACCCCATGCGGCTCAGGGATCCCCGGTCAAGCCCGGGATGACAGCCAAAGAGACCCTCATCCTGAGGAGGCCCGCAGGGTCGTCTCGAAGGACGCCATCTTGTCTCCAACACTCCGCGGCCCGAGATAAGGGCCAGCCCATCCCGCTGGCCCGCCGCAACCAAGCCCTAGGCACCTGAGTTTCCCATCCATGCCGCAACCGCCCGTCCAGACTTGGCTCTACCCGACCGACCAGGGGCTCTATTGCGCGCCCGGAGACTTCTTCGTCGATCCCCATCGTCCGGTCGACCGCGCCGTCATCACCCACGGCCACGCGGATCATGCCCGTCCTAACAATCGCAACGTCCTGGGAACGCCCGAAACCATCGAGATCATGAAGGTCCGCTATGGCGAAGCGGCCGGCGGCACTCTGCAGGCTCACCCCTACCGCCGCGCCCTCGACATGAATGGCGTTTCCGTTTCCTTCGTCCCTGCCGGTCACGTTCTGGGCAGCGCCCAGGTCGTCATGGAGTGGCAAGGATGCCGCGCTGTCGTCTCAGGGGACTATAAGCGCGAGGCGGACCCGACCTGCGCGCCCTTCGAAGTCGTGACCTGTGATCTCTTCGTGACCGAGGCCACGTTCGGTCTCCCCGTCTTTCGCCATGAGCCTGCGGCCCGGGAGGCGGCACGCCTTGTCGCGGCCATGAAAGCCTCGCCCGAACGAGCTCATCTTCTCGGTGCCTATGGCCTGGGCAAGGCCCAGAGGATGATCAGCCTCGTTCGCGCCGCAGGCTATGACCGCCCCATTTACCTCCATGGCGCCATGATAGGCCTGTGCAATCTCTATGAACGGCTCGGGGTCCCTCTGGGAGAGCTTCTGCCCGTGACCGAAGCGGAGGTGAAGGGACTGCCCGGCGAGCTCATCGTCGCTCCGCCCTCTGCCTTGAACGACCGCTGGTCCCGCCGCCTGGCCGATCCGGTCACCGCCTTCGCGTCGGGCTGGATGCGTGTCCGCGGCAGGGCACGCCAGCGGGGCGTCGAGCTGCCCTTGGTGGTCTCCGATCACGCGGATTGGGAGGAACTCGTCACCACCATCGAGGAAACCGAGGCCGCGGAGATCTGGGTAACCCACGGCCGTGACGACGCCTTGGTTCATCAGATCGGCAAGATGGGCCGCAAGGGCCGCGCTTTGGCCCTTGTCGGCTATGAGGACGAGGACGAATGAGAGCATTCTCGGCCCTCCTGAATCGCCTCGTCTTCACCCCTTCGCGCAATGCCAAGCTGGCGCTGCTGAAGGCCTACTTCGAAGAAGCACCGGATCCGGACCGGGGATGGGCGCTTGCCGCGCTCACCGACGGCCTCTTCTTCCGCCTGCCCGTCCGACGCATCTTGACCGAGCTAATCGAGCCCTGGGTGGACCCCGTCCTGTACCGGCTGTCCCGGGACTATGTCGGCGACACGGCAGAAACCGTGGCCCTGCTGTGGCCCGAGCGGAAATCGGCTGGGGAGCCTCCGACCCTGGCGGAAGTCGTTAAGCAGATCGCCAAGGCGGACAAGACGGAGCTTTCCAGCCTCATTGCCGGCTGGCTCGACACCCTGGATGCGAATGGCCGCTGGGCTTTGCTGAAGCTGCTCACCGGGGCTCTCCGCGTTGGCGTGTCCGCGCGTCTCGCCAAGACGGCCATTGCCGACTTCGGCGGCGTTGATCCCGCCGATATCGAAGAAGTCTGGCATGCCGTTGAGCCGCCTTACACCGAGCTCTTCGACTGGCTCCGCGGCGCAGCAGATCGTCCTGATCCAGGTGCCAAGCCCGTCTTCCGCCCCCTCATGCTGGCTCACCCCATCGAGGAGGGGGATTGGCCGAACCTCGATCCGAAGGATTTTTTCGCCGAATGGAAATGGGACGGCATCCGCGTCCAAATTGCCGTGCGCGACGACGAGGTCCGTCTCTACTCCCGCGCGGGCGACGATATTTCCGCTGCCTTTCCGGATATCGCCTTCGCCTTCCGCGGCCGGCACGTGGTTCTCGACGGCGAGTTGCTGGTCGTCCGCGACGGCGAGATCGCCCCTTTTAACGACCTCCAGCAGCGGCTGAACCGCAAGGTCGTCACCCCGAAGATGGTCGAGCGCTACCCCGCTCACGTCCGGCTCTATGACATACTGATCGAAGGCACCGAGGATCTTCGTCCCTTGCCCATCGAGCAACGTCGCGCGCGTCTTGAGGATTGGCACGCCCTTGCCGCCCCGTCCCGCAGCGACGTCTCCGAGCTGATTGAGTTCGCCAGCTTTGCCGATCTCGACCTCCTCTGGTCGGCGGCCCGCGAAGCCGGGATCGAGGGCCTGATGCTGAAGCGTCGCGCCAGTCCCTATGTCGCCGGCCGTCCGAAGGGCCATTGGTGGAAATGGAAGCGAGCGCCCCTCACCGTGGACGTCGTCATGATGTATGCCCAGCGCGGCTCCGGAAAGCGCTCCTCCTATTATTCCGACTACACCTTCGGAGCCTGGCGCAACGGGGAAGACGGCTCCGAGGAATTGGTCCCCGTGGGCAAGGCCTATTCCGGCTTCACCGACGAGGAGCTCCTCCGCCTCGACCGCTGGATTCGCAACAACACGATTGACCGCTTCGGGCCGGTCCGCTCCGTCAAGCCCGGCATCGTGCTTGAGATCGCCTTCGACTCGGTGCACGTCTCCACCCGCCACAAATCCGGAGTCGCCATGCGTTTTCCGCGCGTCCATCGCATCCGCTGGGATAAGCCCGCCGAGGAGGCCGACCGCCTCGAGACCCTTGAAGCCATGATCGTGGGCACGCCTGCCGATGCTGCCTGAACCCTCTCGTGAATTCTTCGCTCGCGCCGCCCCCGACGTGGCCCGCGACCTCATCGGCGCCAGCTTCGCCGTCGACGGCATCGGCGGCATCATCGTCGAAACCGAGGCCTACGACCGCGAGGACCCCGCCTCCCACAGCTTTCCCGGCCCCACCATCCGCAACGCCACCATGTTCGGCCCTCCCGCCCACGCCTATGTCTATCGCTCCTATGGCATCCACTGGTGCCTGAACTTTGTCTGCGCCAATGCCGGAGCAGTCCTGATCCGCGCCATCGAGCCCACCATGGGCATCCCCGTCATGATCGCCCGCCGCGGTACGGATGTGCCTCGCCAACTCTGCGCTGGCCCTGGCCGACTCTGCCAGGCTCTTGCCGTCAGCCTCGAGCAGAATGGATGGCCGCTCGATGCCCCACCCTTTTCTCTGCGGATGGCCGGGGATAAGTCCGAAATCACCGTCGGCCCGCGGATCGGAATCACGAAGGCCGCCGAAATTCCATGGCGATTTGGCCTTGCCGGATCGCGATATCTCAGCCGTCGGTTTCCGTCCTTGTCACTGACGCCGCAGACAGGACCCGGGACACGTCGAAAAGTGTCTCAAAAGCCTCTGTAACGCGCGCATAACGGAAAACATGTCTCACTGTCTCAATAATTGGTCGCCGTCTTGAGCCAAACCATTGGAATAGCACGCATAATGACGTGGAACATCCATGGCGCGGTGGGTTTTGACCGGCGCTACGATCTTGATCGCATCATCGAGCTGATCCAGCGGCACGACCCAGATATCGTGGCTTTACAAGAGGTTGACGGCCGTCGGCGGGGTCGGAACAATGTCCCGCATGTTCTCTTGCAAGAAGCGCTCGGCAATCATGCCGCCGAAGCCCGGACCATCACCGCACCCGACGGCCACTACGGGCATGTGCTGATTAGCCGATGGCCCATGCAAGACATTGAATGTCATGACATTTCCGTCGGCAAGCGTGAACCGAGATGCGCTCTGTCTGTCCGGGTGCAGACGCCGGGGAAGCCGATTCACGTGGTCGCGGTCCATTTGGGATTGAGAACGTCCGAGCGGCGTTCTCAAGCGCAGCGTCTCGCCGAGATTGTAGGGACGGGAACCGAGACCACGGTTGCCTTGGGAGACTTTAATGACTTCCGCGGGATCGTCAGGCGCACCCTTTCGCCCCTCCTTCCCACCTTTACGAAGACAAGAACTTTCCCCTCGATCTACCCTATAATGCCGCTCGATCGCATTTATGTTAGGCCAGAAAGTGCCATGAGCAAGTATTTTACCGATACTTCGGCGTGGTACGCATCAGATCACCTTCCCCTTATCGCAGACATTCTGTACTAGGATCAGGATCATCTATCCCCAGCCAGGTCCTTTCTGGCCTTTTCCAGTTCTTCCGTATATCTGCGCAGAGTATGTGCTTCCGTGAGCAATCCGACGACCTTCCGGGTTGCGTTGCCGTCGATCACCGCGAGCGCTTCACTCTCGCTTTCGTCGAATTTCTGCGCAGCCTCTTTTATGTTCATCCAAGGCAGAAGAGCCAGGTCTTTATACCTTAGAAGTTCTTGGATCGTCTTCTTGTCGTCTTGCAGGGTTGGGCTATGAACGTCCGCGACCAATACAATGCCGACATAGCGTTCCTGGTCATCGACGACGATGACCCTCTGGGTTGATCCAAGGGAGAATTCCTGCCGGAATTGGCGGATGCTGATGGCATCGTGAATGGTCCGCACATCATGCCGCATGAGACGTCGCACGGTCAGATCGAACATCCAGCCGACGTCATGGGCGCTTCTTATGGCCTCGCCGCGAAGATGAAATCGCCAGGTGGCAAAAGAATATCCAAATGTTTTTCTCACTGCGACGGATGTAACCACTGCCGTACAAAGAACCGCGATGGTCAAAGGCAGGTCGTTGGTGGTCTCCAAGGCCAGGAATGCCATCGTTAGAGGCGCGCCGATGATGGCCACCGCGAGCCCGGTCATGCCGACGATCGCGGCGATCTGCGGGTCAGGCGCCAGCGCCGGATCGATCAAGGCGACGATCGCCACATAAGCCTTGCCCACGATCGCGCCCAGGAACAGCGACGCGAAAAACAACCCCCCGCGAAATCCGGAGCCCAGGGAAATGGCTGATGCGGCGGCCTTGAGGACGAGGAGAATGAGCAGCGCCCGCAATGTGGGCATGGAATCGTCGAGGACGAGTGAGAGTGCTCCGTGCCCAGATGACAGAATTCGGGGAGTGATGAGGGCGAGCATCCCGATGGCCAGACCGCCGACCGCCGGCCGGAGCCAGACAGGGATCTTGCTGAGCTTGAAGAGATCTTCGACTGCGGTCACTCCGCGCATGATCGCGATGCCCACACCTGCCGTGATGAGTCCGAGCAGCAGCAGGGTTGTAACCGCGGATTGTCCGAGCCCGATTGGCGAAGTGACGCTGATCGTATGGGCCGGCTCCACCAGGAGCGAGTTGACGACCACGCCGGTAATGGCGGCAAGCCCTATGGGGGCGAGGGCCGCAATCGTGTAGGTCCCCAGAATGAGTTCGAAGGCATAGAAGGCCCCCGCCAAAGGGGCGGCGAAAGCCGCGCCGATCGCACCTGCCGCCCCGCACCCGACCAGCAATCGCAGATCACTGCGCCGTAACCTGAACGCCTCTCCAATGGCAGAGCCGGTGCCTGAGCCGACCTGCGTATATCCCGCTTCCATGCCCACGGATGCGCCGAAGCCGTTCGAAATCATGGTTTGAAGGGCGATGTAGAAGCTGTCGATCAGAGACATCTTGCCGCCATGCAGGGCATTGGCTTCGATGGGATCGACCGGCGTGTTGCTGCGGTATCGACGGTAGGCCCAGGTGACAGCCATGAGCAGCAACCCACCCACTGCAGGCACCACCACGAACCACTTGTTGGGCAGGCTGTCGACACCGCTGAGATGTTCCGTCGCGCTGATGCCGAACAGAACTTGATGGAGGAATTGGGCGACCGCGGTCATCGCCGCGACGAGAACGCCTGACAGAGCCCCGATGATGCACGCAAGCAGGACCAGCCAGATTTCGCTGCGGCGGACGAGAGCGCGTAACGCCGTGGGAACCAGGACCAGACGATCCTGTACCGGCAAGCTCTGGTTTTCGGTGACCATGACCTGGGCGGCTTTGATGATGCCTTGAGCGGGCCAGAAGGAATGGCCTTATGTCACCAATCAAAGCCTATGTCAGTTGCTGATTGCTTAAATAGCAAAGGATAGGCGGCGAAATCTCAGGATTGTGATGCATCAGTGTGCGGGGACGCGATCGGGCAATCCCTGTGGGGAGCGCGTGCGCCAGCGCCTATCGCTCACGTCGCAGTTGTTCCACGGCCTCTTCTAAGGTATCGAAGCGTCTCCAGCCAGTAATGGTCTGAACATCCACGACCCCATTGTCATATTCGATGAAATGGCGTCCTTCGACCTCGCCTTCCTGCACGACCTGCGCGAACCCCGCCGCCGAGTCGGGCTCATCCGGCCTCGTTTCATCGACATGCACGGGCTGGAGTGGTGCACTCGGTTGGACGGCTGCGGGCGCTTTCACCACCGGCGCATGGGTCACGGCTCCCGCCGGCACGTCATGATCAAGCTCGGAGAACAATCGTGAAATGCGGGATGTGGCGAGTGCGATCGCCCCGAGGGTGATGAGCAGGTATCCCAGCAGAATGAGTTGCTGGACCAGGGCCACCCGCCCCACATCGATGCTGGGCGTACTTGGCATGTACGACAATGCTGCTGATGCCTGGCCTTCGAGGCCGTAGCCGGTCAAAAGGACGCCCCATCCCCCGAGGCTGACCAGCGCACCAATGGCAAGCAATGCGATTCCCATCTCTAACTCTCTCCTTGTGACGGCTCATCCTTAAGCCGATGTCCCCTTCGCCACAAGAGACCGTAACATTTCAGAACATGTCGCGACCACTATGCAATTGCTTCCAGCGCAGGACCTGATGCGTTCGGGCCGAACCTTTCGCTCGAATGCGGTATTTTGAAGTCGCCGTATTCGGATTCGGACGTGATCGGATGATCCTGCCTGTAGAGCCCATCGCTATCCGTATCGAGTTCCTCCGCATATTTGTGACCGAAAAAGACAGCATGCGCGATGGCGCCCGGCGCATACGCATCTCCGACTCTGTCGACCGATACGATACCCGCCTGTTCAAATCCGTTTCTCGACTGCATCAGCTCGTGGAAGAGCTGATCCCTGGAACGCCGCATTCCGACGATGACCAGGGATCTGCACGCAATATCGCGGCCTTCGCCTGTAAAGACATTGGCGAGCTCCAGCTTGGCGCCGTCGAAGCTCGATACGGTGGAAAGCGTAATGATGGCTACGCTTCTCCTCGCAAGCGCCTGATGAACTCTGGGCAATTCGTTGGACATGATTGTCCAGGCTGAAGCATGCCCCGACGGAGTGACATAGGATGTCTCAAGGCCTCTGATGGCCAGCAGCTCTGCGACGCAACTACCCATGTAATAATTATCAAAATCGAAAACGACGACGGGGCCCTCGATGTCTGCTCCTGCTGCAACGTCGTCCGGAGTGTAGATGCGAGGGCTATCCAACGGGGAACAAGGAAGCTCCATGGAGGAGAACAGCTCCGTCGTCCATGTGCTGCCCGTGGCCACGACGACCCTCTCGAAGCCTCCGCCCAGGATGTCGCCTGCGCTGAGATGGCTTCCCGCATAGAGGGAGACATTGGGCATTTGCCGCAGACGTCCCAGCCGAAAATCGACGACTCTGCCCCACTCCGATAGGCCCGGCAGCTTTCGTTCGAACAGGAGCCGGCCGCCAAGTTCATCTCGGCTGTCTGCGACGGTCACCTCGTAGCCTCTGCGACCAAGGGATAGTGCGCATTCGAGCCCCGCGGGACCACCACCAACGATCAGGACGCGCGATTGTGAGCCTTGCGGCCGCATGCGCTCTGGATGCCAATTGCGGCGCCACTCCTCGCCCGCTGTCGGATTTTGCGTGCAACGCACGGGAACGCCATCATGCCAGCTCGCGATGCAGATGTTGCACCCTATGCATTCGCGGATCTCATCCTCTCGGCCTTCTGCGATTTTACGGGGAAGGAAGGGGTCCGCGATCGATGGCCGTGCTGCGCCGATGAGATCGAGCACTCCTCTTCGGATCTGCGACACCATGGTGTCTGGTGACGTGAACCGACCCACGCCCACGACCGGCTTATCGGTGATTGTCTTCACGAAACTGATGATGGCCTCATGGCTTCCCTCTGGAGTAAACCGGGAAGCACCGCAATCGGTGGGACTTGAGTCCATCTTCACGTCCCAAAGGTCGGGCAGATCCTTCAATTCGGCAACGACCTCATGAGCCTCACTTTCTAGGTAAGATCCTGGTATTGCACGCAATTCCTCCAGGCTGATCCGGATGGCGACTGCACAGTGATCGCCCACTGCTTCCTTGGTCGCCTCGATCAACTGCCGCACCAGCCGCACGCGGTTGTGCACGGATCCCCCATATTCGTCCGTCCGCTGATTGTACTGGGGAAGGAGAAATTCATGCGGCAGGTAACCCATCCCTGCATAGACATAGATGATGTCGAAGCCCGCACTTTTGGCTCGTCTCGCGCCATCCGCTTGCCACCGAATGAGATCCTTGATGTCCTGCTGATCCATCACTTTGGGACGAAGATTCGACATGAATCCGGGGTGCGTGGGAAGCCAAGCGGTCCCGGAAGGCGACAGAGGCGCAAGTCGGCTTGTCCGATTCATCGTCGCCGCGCCTCCATGCCACAGTTCCACTCCGGCCAGTGCACCATGCCGATGCACGGCTTCCGTCATGAGTGCGTTGGAGCGTATGTCGTTGTTATCCCAAAGCCTTCCATAGGGAAGAGGACTGTCGTCGGAGGATTGATGAATGGCGCAGGTGCCTGTGCAGACGACGCCCCATCCACCTTCGGCTTTCATTTCACGAAATCCTGCTCTGACTCGCGGCAGGGCGTTGGTCATGCCGCTGGCGTGCGGCACCTGGTAAAATCGATTGGGAGCGGTTACCGGTCCGATTTGGACGGGCTCAAACAGAACGGCATATTGTGCATCCATCATTTCGCCCCGTTTTCCGACGCTCAGCAGTCTAACATGCCCCGGAGAGACGATAATAACTTTAATTGGTCAATCGTACAATTACCGCTGAGAACAGGAGATACCACGGGGCGACCCACAGGGGAATTTGAGATTCCGGAACCAATTTTGACGAGGACGAACGATGGCCGGAGAACAGAAGCTGCCGAGGCAGCGGCGATTGAATCATGCGGATCGACGGCAGCAACTCACGGAAGCCGCCATACGATGCATGGCCAAGAACGGCCCTTCCGGCACGAGCGTCAGGCAGATTTGCCGTGAAGCCGGCGTCTCCCCCGGTCTACTGAACTATTTCTTTCCGAGTTTTAAAGAGATTTTTCTGAGCTGCTACTTGCACATTACGAGCAAATTTGAATCGGAGCTTTTGGCCTCTAACAGTAGCGAATTTAATGATCCCGAGTCGGAATTACATTTTATATTGAATAACTACCTTTCCCCGGAATGGGTTAATTCGAATATTATTTCTGCATACATCACCTTATGGGCGTTCTCTCAAAATGAGCCGGAATTAAAGAAGGCGATGACCGAATCTCACCAACGCCAGATCGTCATACTATCTGAGCCTCTCAGAAAACTTGCGCGGGCTCGATCTCTTTCTTCGAATATCGAAGTCATCACTGAGAGTTTAATCATATTTCTCAATGGGATTTGGCTGGAGATGGGATTGAATCCCTCCAACTTGCCTCCCGAAAAAGCGCGTAAAATGCTCGACCTCTGGATCCGAGATCATTTCGATCAGAGACCTATAGCGCACTAGCGCCCATTGACGCCGCGCGACCTCACGTTATTGTACGTTCGTTCAATTGAACTGAGGTGGAAGCCATGACTCGCAGGGGCAAACGTTCTCAGGGGGTGGGAACAGCGTCGAGAATCGCGGGTACGATCCGCCAGGCACCGTTCCGGCAGGTCCAGTTCAACTATCCACCTATGGAAATACTGAGCAAAGATCATATCGCTCACATCCACGATGCATCTTTACGAATATTAGAAAACATCGGAATGCGAATACTTGAACCGCGTGCCCGTGAATATTTTCGCAAGGCGGGGGCATCGGTAGACGAACAATCTTTCATGGTGAAGCTCGATCGCCATTTGGTCCTTGAGAAACTGCGGCTCGCTCCATCGGAATTTCTTTTGGAAGCAAGGAACCCGTCCCGCAATGTCCATGTCGGAGGAATAAATACCTTTTTTTCAGCCGTCGGCGGTCCCGCATTCGTTCAGGACCTGGATCGAGGTCGCCGCGCCGGGACCTATGCTGAAGTCTGTGACTTTCTTAAGGTAATTCAAAGCCTTAACATTCTCCACCAAGAAGGAGGAAGTCCGTTCGAAGCTATGGATGTCCATGAGGATATCCGCCACCTTGATCTGCATCTGGCCCAGATAACCCTTCTTGATAAAAATTGGCAGCCTTGGGGTCTCGGCAGAATTCGCGCCAAAGACGGCCTCGAGATGATCGCGATTACATTAGGTATAGATCGCGAGTATCTCACCAATCATGTTGTTTTTACTTGCATCATCAACACCAACTCTCCCCTCACCCTGGACATACCGATGGCCGAGGGCCTCATCGAAATGGCGAGGCACGGGCAGGCTGTCGTGATCACGCCATTTACCCTGGCTGGAGCGATGTCTCCAATAACGATCACTGGTTCACTGGCGCAACAAAACGCAGAAGCCCTCGCCTGCATAACGCTGGCTCAATGTGTTCGGCCAGGCGCCCCAGTGGTTTACGGGGCTTTCACGACCAACGTCGACATGAGGACTGGATCCCCAGCCTTCGGCACGCCTGAATACACGCAGGCAGCCCAAATCTCTGGTCAACTTGCACGTTTCTACAACCTCCCCTTCAGGTCCTCGAATGTAACAGCGTCTAATGAGGTGGACGCTCAAGCAGCCTATGAGAGCCAGATGTCTCTCTGGGGCGCCGTCATGGGCCATGCTCACATGGTGAATCACGCTGCCGGTTGGCTTGGCGGAGGTCTCACGGCCTCGTTTGAAAAACTGATACTCGACGCAGAAATGCTCCAGATGATGGCAGCCTATCTCACCCCTCCCGTCATGGACGAAGAAAGCCTGGGGCTGAATGCGATCCAGGAAGTCGGCCCTGGCGGCCACTTCTTTGGCACTGAGCATACGCTCCAGCGTTATGAGGACGCCTTCTACTCCTCGATGATCTCGGACGGCGACAATTACGAGAACTGGCGTGACAAAGGCAGTCTGACAGCCACCCAACAAGCAAATCGGATTTGGAAGCAACTTCTCCACGAATATGAAAAACCCCCTCTCGATGCTGCGGTGGAGGAGGCGTTGCAAGACTATGTCCGGAGAAGAAAGGCCGAAATAAAGAGCGGTATTGACACCCCCTCAGCCTAGTTGGAGGGCATGCTTTACAGAACCAATGTTCTTTGGAGACACCTGCTTTCAAACTTGTTAGGACTGCCGCTCCCTCCAGAACGTAGATTCCTCGCAAATGAAGCTAAATCCCGGGACTCCGGCAATGACAGCGCTTCTTGCCATTCTGACGGCAATGGGCCCTCTCTCAACGGATATGTATTTGCCGTCCTTGCCGAGCATCACCCATTCGTTGAACACAGATGCTGCCTCGGTCCAACTCACTCTCAGTGTCTTCCTCGTTGGATTTGCTGTCGGACAAATCATTTACGGGCCCCTCTCCGACCGATTTGGCCGCCGGCCTATCCTATTAATAGGACTAAGCCTTTTCGGGATTGCGTCCGCCGGATGCATGCTTGCGAATACAATAGAGATTTTGATACTCGCCCGCTTCGGTCAGGCTGTGTCCGCATGCGCCGCTATTGTCATCGCCCGTGCAATAGTCCGGGATCTCTATCGTGCGGAGCAAGCAGGCAGGGTCTTGAGCCTGATGGGAGCGATCATGGGGATTGTTCCCGCCCTGGCGCCATTGTTGGGTGGCGTATTGGAGCCCTTATTCGGCTGGCGCTCCGTTTTCGGAGCAATCTCAATACTCGCCTCACTCGTTCTGCTGATCGTGGCTCTTTTTCTCCCCGAAACGTTGACGCACTCAAATCGTCAACCCGCGACGATTAAAGGAATGCTGAGCTCCTTTGGCGTCCTTCTGAATAACTTTCAGTTTCGTCGCTTCGTTGGGATGGTTTGCCTGTGTTACGGCGGACTTTTTGCATTCATCTCCGGATCATCTTTTATTCTCCAGGAGCACTATGGCCTCGACGAAATTCATTTTAGCTTCTCATTTTCTACCGCGGTCTTGGGGTATATTAGTGGAAGTCTTTTCGGCGCTCGATTTGGCACCAGGATCGGATTGAACCGGATGGTCTCAATTGGGGCCTGCATGTTGGCAGTCGGCGGCCTGACAATGATCATCCTCGTGCGCCTGCAGCCCCCAGCCGTTTGGCACGTCCTGATACCCATAACGATCTATATGTGCGGTGTCGGCCTCACATTACCACAATGTATGGCGGGTGCGATTACGCCCTTTCCTGAACGAGCAGGTGCAGCTTCGTCGCTGATGGGATTCCTTCAGATGTCTTTTGGCGCGTTGGTGGGCGTGTTGGTAGGACGTACGGTGCATCTGGGTCCTATGCCGCTGGCGATGACAATTGCAGCGGTTGGCTTATGCTGTTTTGGCATATCCTTGATGGGCAGGAGCTCGCCCCATCGACGCCACGAGGTGAGATAAACCATGCAGGAACAAGGACCTATACGAAGTCTGCGGCGCGGGCGGGTGCTTGAGGTGACGCTTGATCGGCCCAAGGCGAATGCCATTGACGCAGCAACCAGCCGCTTGATGGGCGAAACATTTGCCGCCTTCCGCGACGACCCCGAACTCAGGGTCGCCATCGTGACCGGCGCCGGAGAGAAATTCTTTAGTGCTGGCTGGGACTTAAAGGCCGTCGCCGAATCCGGCCATGCAGATTTCAACTTCGGCGTAGGAGGGTTTGCAGGCCTCCAGGAACTCCCGAATTTGAACAAGCCTGTCATCGCGGCGGTGAACGGAATCGCGGTCGGAGGAGGCTTCGAACTGGCTCTGGCAGCCGATTTGATCATTGCAGCCGATCATGCGCGCTTCGCTCTTCCCGAAATCAATGCGGGCACTTTGGCGGATGCGGCAACAATAAAATTACAACGTCGCATTCCGTATCATATTGCGATGGATTTGCTGCTCACAGGCCGCTGGATGGACACGGCTGAAGCAAAGCAATGGGGCCTGCTGAAGGACATTGTCCCAGCCTCCGAATGAACAGGGCCAGGGAGTTAGCGGATCTCCTGGCGGAGGGGCCACCGCTTGTCTTCGCCGCCATCAAAGAGACCATGCGCGAGACCGGTCATTTACCTACGCAACAGGTTTTTGATATGCTCAATGGGAAAAAACTCCCTAGTGTCAAGGCCTTATACGAGAGCGAAGACATGATGGAAGGAGCTCGGGCCTTCAGTGAAAAGCGAAAGCCGAGCTGGCAGGGGCGATAAATGAGACATCAAAAATGGATACGTTCTCACGCGACTACGTGTCATTTCCGATCGGCGGTGGAAAGCTCCAGAATTTCAGCATGTTGAGAAGATTGATACGGATCTTCGTGATCATCGGCCTGTGCCTGTTTCCTTCTTTTCAGCCCGCGTTTTCGGCGCCGGGCTATCGAGCCTACGCGGAAGGCCTGGTGAAAAATCCACCGACGGGAGCCTCCTTCCGACCCGAGCTGGAAGTCTACTTGGCAGACCTCCTGAACAGCTACCGCAAGTCGCAGGGCCGCAAGTCTCTCAACTACAGCAAGCAGGCAAACGTCGCCGCCCGCGCCCAGGCGCTGGACATGCTCAAAGGAAACTTCGTCGGTCATGAATCGGCGAGCGGCTATCGGTTCAATCAGCGCGTGGCCGCATTCGTGGGCGATACCCACAGCGTAGGGGAGAATGCTGCACGTGACAGGTTGCCAGGATCTGTCGACAACGCGAAGGCCAAGCGGCTCTTCCAGCAGTGGATCGACAGCACCGGCCACCGGCGGAACATGCTCTCGAACTCATATGCTGAAGTGAGCATCGGGGCGGTGCAGTTCGGCAATCATCTTTATGCCGTGCAGATCTTCTGGAAAAAGCAGGAAACACAAGACGGGTTATCTGCGTTTCGCACATGGTAGCGCCGTCAACCTGACGGCTTACAAACAAAAAGACGGAGATCCTCGTGAGCGACCATGTCTACAAAATCATCGAACTCGTCGGTTCGGCCCCGGACACGATTGAAGCCGCCATCAGCAATGCGATCTCCCAGGCTGGTGACAGCGTGAAGCATCTGCGCTGGTTTGTTGTCACCGAAACCCGCGGCCATGTCGAGAACGGCAAGGTCGCTCATTACCAAGTGACACTGAAACTCGGCTTTTCGATCGAGGCGACAATCTGAGAAAGCAAAGGCCCGGCATCTCGCCGGGCCTTTTTTCTAGCGGCAGAATTTCTGCTCACCCGCATAGGACGTATAATAGCCCGTCTCGGCGTTGAAGCTTTTGAACTTGTCGTAGCAATAGCTGTACCATGGCTTCGTCCAGGGTGCCGGCGTCCCACCTGAAGTGGCCCCTGAAGCTGAACCAGCATAGGCGACCTGGGCGGACTGCTGCTGCCGTCGCGGCTGCACGGGCGGCGGCGGCGGCGAATAGGCCGAAGCCGCACCCTGCTCGACATCCTCGCCGTAGCCTTGCGGCGCATAGGCTTCCGCATCCGACCCGTCATCATAGGACAGGCCATCTTCGGGATCGGCATAGACGACATCCGGACCATATGCCGGGTCACCATAAACCGGCGCGCCGTAGCCCGGCGGGCCGTAGGCCGGCGCCGGATAACCGGGCGCCATGTAGACAACGGGCGGACCATAGCCATAGGGATAGGCGTTCGCCGTGGCTGCAAGCCCCGCGGCCAAACCCACAGCCCCCAGCGCGACGGCTGCGCCGCCAGGACCACGTCGGTAACCACGGTGCCAACGCCGATCCGCATAATGGCCACGCTTCCAATACCGTCCCCCCGCCAGATGAACATCGCTTTGTGTCGCAACGCTCACCGAGGCGGAGCCAAGGGCAGGAGTTGCCAAACCTCCCGCCTGCGCCATCCCTCCAGAAGCCATGCCAACGCCGAGGGTGGTGGCGATTGCCGTAGCCTTGATCAAATTGAACATGGACATGGTCCTTGGTTGATGATGACGCCGCGATTTCATCGATGACAGGAAATCGCGGCGGGTTTTAGGCTGATATGCAAAGACTTACAGCCGGCTCTCTCAGTCCTCTGATCCACCTGTATCGTCGTCGGAATCACCAGACGTTTGGTCGCTGTCCCTTGGCGAGGCCCGATCATCATTCGGGGAGGCGCGATCGTTCATTTTTGCCGGTCCCGACTCGCAGCGGTCATTTCCCCGCGTTCCGGCACGACCTCCGCGACGATCCATTCGCTCGATGACACCATCCTTGTTCCGATCCAGGCGCTTGGCCATATCGGTGGCGAACTTGTTGTATTCCTCGATCGTCACCAACGCATCGCCGTCTCGATCGTAGCGCTGGAAGGAGCGAACCATCCGCTCACGCATCCGGTCGAGCCACAGAGCCTCGTATTCCGCGAGATCCAGCTTTCCGTCCACATTCTTGTCGAACTTCTTCATCTCGTCGGTCCGGATGGTAATCATTTCCTCGACCTTGATGCGACCATCATCATCGGTGTCGTAGCGCTCCATGATCATCTTGACGAAGCCACCAGGATGCGGCCCACCATGATGCGGCCCGCGATGACCACGGTCACCTCGTGGCCCGGAGTCGCCATGACGGAACCGGTCCCATTTCCGCTGCTCCCACCGCTTGCCCTCTTCCCAGCGCTTGCCCCAGCGCTCTCCTCCGCAATTTTCATCAGCCTGCGCTGTGGTGACCAAGGCTGATGCGCCAAGCGCAATCAGTGCAACACAACTGGTCAGTAATTTTGAACGCCGGGTCATGATAGATCCTCGTCTCGATTGTTGATGAGCCGGTTCTAGCAGTCATTTGTCGCAGATTTTCGCCGGTTGACCGCGATATTGTCTCAAGCTGTGTCATCCCTGGAGACTGACATACTTCGATACATTTTTGCACGAGCACTGGCCGATGCCCCGGGACATATAGGAGAGGTGAACGAAATGCTGGCCCAGATGGAACCTTCTCCGCACATTCTTGTGGTCGACGACCATCGCGATATCCGCGATGCCGTCAGCAAGTATCTTGCGCGCAACGGTTTGCGAGTGACCCCCGCCGACGGAGGGGCGGAGATGCGTGCCGTGTTGAAGACGGGGGCCGTGGATCTCGTTGTCCTCGATGTCATGATGCCTGGTGAGGATGGACTTTCGCTTTGCCGCTTTCTACGCGAGACGAGCGAGATCCCCGTGATCATGCTCACGGCGATGGCCGAAGATACGGATCGTGTTGTCGGACTCGAACTTGGAGCCGACGATTACGTGACAAAGCCGTTCAATCCGCGCGAGTTGCTCGCAAGGATCCGCGCTGTTCTCCGTCGCTCGCATTCCGGAGCGCGGCCCCGTGATCGCATCGATCCGCGTCGCACCCGATTCAATCAGTGGATTCTCGACTCGGCACGCCAGGAGATTCTGCAGGACGGTGGCGCCGCCATTGCCCTCAGCACCGCTGAGTTTCGCTTGCTCCAAACCTTTATCCAGCGTCCTCACGTGGTTCTTTCCCGAGACCAGCTTCTCGACTTGACCGCTGGCCGGGCTGCGCAAGTCTTCGACCGCAGTATCGACAACCAAGTGAGCCGACTCCGTCGCAAGATCGAAGAAGATCCAAAGAACCCTTCCATCATCAAGACGGTCTGGGGCGGAGGCTATGTTTTCGCAGCTGACGTCGAGGAACTGCCATGAGCCGCTGGCTTCCGAAGAGCATAGCCGGGCAGCTCATGTCGCTTTTGTTCGCGGCTCTCATTCTGTCTCAGGGATTGACCGTGGTCATGTTTTTCGGCGAGCGCGACGACGCCGTTCGGGAAGCCTGGCGCGAAGAGTTCTTCGCTCGGGTCGCTTCAGTGGCGAACCTGATCGACCAGACACCGGCCGCGGCCGAACGTGTCACCTCTGCAGTGAGCTCACGTTGGCAGACCTACCGCATCTCGAACACCCCTTCACCGGATACCCAGCCGCTGGATGCTGGGGATCGAGACCTTGTGCAGCGGCTTGGCGTCTATGTCGGCGGTGAGAGGGTCTCTGCCATTCGCATCCGATCTCGCGACGACGAACGGGAGACCCCAGCGTTCCTCCGATGGCTGGACGCGGCAGGCGGGGCCATCCTCGGGCGGTCAGGCAACGATGATTCTGATAAGGAACCGGTCCTGCAGATCGACGTGCCGCTCAACGACGGCCGTTGGTTGAATGTTCAGTTGCCGATGCGCGGCAGGCCGGTGGCATGGGCGCTGCTGCCCGTCGCATCATCAGCCATCATGGCCGCAGCGATCTTGCTGATCATCGCTCTCATCGTCCGCAGCATCACCCGTCCACTGCGCAACTTGGTTTCCGCGGCGGACAGTTTTGGGCGCGGTGAACCCATTTACGAACTTGAAGTCTCCGGACCCGACGAAATTCAACGACTTACAACAGCCTTCAACGAGATGAGCGCGCGCCTCACCCGCTTCATCGACGACCGCACCCGCATGCTGGCCGCCATCAGCCACGACCTGAGAACTCCGATCACAGCATTGCGCGTCCGCGCTGAGTTCGTCGAGGACGATGACACTCGCACACGGATGATCGAGACGCTCGATGACATGAAGCGCATGACGGAATCGACGCTGTCCTTCGCCCGTGACGAGTCCGTCGACGAGCCGGGGCGGCTCGTCGACGTGTCCGCGCTGGTCGAAAGCGTCGTGGACGACATGGCAGACCTGGGCAAGGCGGTCGACTTCGAGAGTACGGCTCCAGTTCCATTCACTTGTCGTTCCGCCAACCTGAAGCGGGCGCTGACAAATCTCATCGAGAACGCCCTGCGTTACGGCGGCAATGCGCATGTCAGCGTGGATGCGACGCCGGAGATCGTCACGATCACCGTCGATGACGACGGCCCTGGCATTCCTGAGGACAAGATGACCGAGGTCTTCGAGCCATTCATACGCCTGGAGAGTTCCCGCAGCCGAGACACCGGCGGCGCTGGGCTTGGGCTCGCCATTGCACGATCCATCGTCCTCGCGCATGGCGGAACCATTACCTTGGAAAATCGTCTGAAGGGTGGACTGCGGGCGATCATGGCGCTGCCGCGTCGGGCTTTGGGCTGAATTTTTGATCGAGGATACGACCTATGAGTAAGCTTTCCATGGCCTTGATCATCGCTCTGAGCCTCGGCGCCGGAGTCGGTTTGGGCGTGGGCGGCAAGTCGTTCGGCATCCCTGGCCTCGAGACCCTTGGGGTGACTGCTCCCAAACGCGAGGCCCGCGCTCCCGCTCGCCGCCCCAACGTCCCGGTGCAGGTCACCAAGATCGAAACCTCGACCTTCTCAGACGCCATCGAGGCCATCGGCTCGCTGCGGGCGAGGCAGTCCGTCAACATCGTCCCGGAGGTTGCGGGCAGGGTTGAGGAGATCCTGTTCCGTTCGGGTCAGAAAGTGCAGGCGGGGGACCTTTTGTTGCGCCTTGACGATCGCAATCAGCGCACGGCCGTCGAGGAGGCTAAGGCGGCCCTGTCCGAGGCCCTCCATGCCTATGAGCGCACCCAGAGCTTGATGAAGAACAGGGTTGCTACTCAGGCCACGCTCGAACAGACGCAGGCGGCCTATCTGAGGGCCCAGGCGGCGGTGGACCGGGCGGAACATGCTCTCGCCGACCGGCGGATCACCGCACCGTTCGATGGTGTGATCGGCCTCAACCAGACCGATATTGGTGCCTGGATCGACACGACCACCGTGCTGACCACCCTCGACGATCTGTCGGGAGTTGAGGTCGAGTTCTCCGTCCCGGAAAAGATGCTCCCCCGCGTCAGCGTCGGTCAGGTGATGACCGCGACGAGCGACGCTTATCCGGGCCGCAGCTTCGAGGGGACGGTGAAGGAAATCGACACGCGCATCAATCCATCCTCGCGCGCCTTCGCCATGAGGGCGGTCATTCCCAATCCAGATCTCGCCCTGAAGCAAGGCATGTTCGTGAATATTCGCCTGGTGCTCGATCAACGCACCGCATCCGCCTTGCCCGAGGAAGCCGTGCTGACGGCAGGCCGCGAGACATATGTCTTCACCCTGAATGACGGAAAGGCGGTCCGGAAGGCGGTGCAGCTCGGCGCCCGTCACGGCGGGCTTGTCGAAGTCGTGGAAGGGCTGCAGCCCGGCCAATCCGTGATCAGCAGCGGCACCCAGACCCTGACGGATGGGGTGAGCGTCGAGGTCATGAACAAGAATGTCGCCGAAGTCCGTACGAGGGCGGGGTCGTGAACATCTCGGAGCTTTTCATAAGGCGGCCCGTCTTTGCCATCGTCCTCAGCCTCATTATCGTGCTGTTCGGCACGGCGACGCTGCTGACCCTGCCCGTGCGGGAACTTCCCGACGTCGACACGGCCATTGTGACGGTGACGACGGAGTATACCGGCGCAGCCCCCGAAGTGACGGATACCCAGATCACCACGGTGGTCGAAGGCGCGATCTCCGGGATCTCCGGCATCCGGAGTATCACGTCGAGCTCGAGCCGCGGGCGGGCCCGCACCGTGCTGGAATTCGACACGTCTCGAAACATCGACGATGCCGCCAACGATGTCCGCGCCGCGGTCGCCCGTGTGGTCAACGACCTGCCCGTGGACGCCGACGAGCCGCGCATCACGAAGAGCGACAGCGACGATAGTCCGGTCATGCGTCTGAGCTTGACCAGCAGCCAGATGGATGCCGCCGATCTGACCGATTATGCCGACCGTTTCATCACCGATCGCCTCGCAGCGGTGGATGGCGTGTCGGACGTGGAGATCATGGGTGAGCGCACCTACGCGATCCGGCTCTGGCTCGACCGCCGTGCCATGGCCGCGCGCGAGGTGACGGTGCCGGAGATCGTGACGGCGCTCCAAACGAACAACGTCGAATTGCCCGCCGGCGAGATCGTCTCCACCACCCGCCGCTTCCAGGTGCGCACCGACACGCGCCTGTCCACGCCGGAGGAATTCGGCAATGTGGTGATCAAGACGAGCCAGGGCTATCCCATCCGCATGCGTGACGTCGCCACCGTCGAGCGCGGCGTCGAGGATGACGACACCATCGTCCGCAGCCTGGGCCAGACCGCCGTCACCCTCGGCGTTCTTCGCCAGTCCCAGGCGAACACGGTGAGCATCTCGACGGCCATCCGCGCCGAACTCGACGCCATGGCGCCGACCTTGCCGGAGGGCATGAAGATCGATGTCGGCAGCGACGACGCCGTCTTCATCCAGGCCTCCATCCACGAGGTCATGGTCGCCCTCACCATCGCCGTCCTCCTGGTGGTGGCGGTGATCTACGCCTTCCTCGCCTCTTTCCGCGCGACCCTCGTGCCCACCCTCACGATCCCGATCTCGCTGCTTGGCGCCTGCTGGGGCATCGCGCTCTTCGGTTACTCCATCAACATCCTGACCCTCTTTGCCCTCGTGCTGGCTATCGGCATCGTCGTCGACGACGCGATCGTCGTGCTCGAGAACATCCGCCGGCGCATGGAGGAGGGCGAAAGCCGCCTCGTCGCCAGCATCCGCGGCGCCAAACAGGTGACCTTCGCGGTTGTCGCGACCTCCCTGACCCTGGTCGCCGTCTTCATTCCGATTTCCCTCCTGAGCGGCACCGTGGGCCGCCTCTTCTCGGAATTCGGCATCGTCCTGTCTGTGGCCGTCGGCGTGTCCATGGTCGTGGCTTTGTCCCTGTGCCCGATGCTGTGCGCGAACATATTGCCCCAGGCGAACCAGCATGGCCGGCTGGAGCGCTATGTTGACCATGTGACCGAGAAGGTGAACCGGGCCTATGGCGCCAGCCTGCGATGGGCGTTGCGCATGCCGGCGGTGATCATCGGAGTGAGCCTGCTCATCGCAGCCTCCTCCGCCTATCTGTACACCCAGTTGCCGAAGGAGCTGACGGCACCGGAAGATCGCGGCGTCTTCTTCATCATGATCACGGCTCCCCAGGGGTCGAGCAAGGAGTATACGGACGCGGCGACGAAGAGGGTGGAGGCGATCGTCCAGCCCCTGGTCGACAGCGGTGAGGCAACGGCGGTCTCCACTTCCGTGGGCCGCAACAATGATCCGAGCACCGCCTTCGTGGTCGTCCGCCTGGCGGATTGGAGCGAGCGCGACCGGAGCCAACAGCAGATAACCCGCTCCCTGATCCCCGAATTGCGCAAGATCACCGATGTCCGCGCGTTCCCCATATCGCCGGCCGGACTGGGCATTCGCGGGTCCAGCAACCCGTTGCAGGTGGTTATCGGCGGCCCGGACTTCGAGAGCGTCAAGGAATGGGCGAACACCATGCTCGAGCGCGCCCGAACGAATCCGGGCCTTGAGAATGTTCAAATCAACTACGAAGAGAACCAGCCCGAGTTCGGCCTCTCCATCGACCGGGAGCGCGCTCGTGACCTCGGCATCGATATCGGTTTGATCTCCCAGACCCTCCAGGCTCTTTTCGCCTCCCAGGAGGTGACCCGCTATATCGACCGTGGGCGGGAGTACCCCGTGATCGTCCAGGCCAATGACGAGGATCGCACAAATCCCACCGACCTGACCGGCGCCTTCATCCGGACTGGCTCGGGCGCTCTCGTTCCGTTGAGCGGTTTCGTCACCCTGAACGAGACGGCCGCCTCCCCGAGCCTCGGACGCTATGACCGGCTGCCGTCGATCACCCTCTCCGCGTCCCTGGCCGACGGCTACGATTTGGGCCAGGCGATCACGTCGTTGCAGCAGACGGCAGAGGAGGTGCTGCCGGTCACCGCGAGGCTGAGCTTCTCAGGACAGTCCAAGGAATATCTGGAGACGTCTAGCGGAGCAAACCTGACGTTTCTGCTGGCGATCCTGATTGTCTATCTCGTGCTCGCAGCCCAGTTCGAGAGCTTCATCCACCCCATTACCATCCTGCTCTCGGTTCCTCTTGCGGTCACCGGAGCATTCCTGACCATCTGGCTCACCGGAGGATCGCTCAATGTCTACAGCCAAGTGGGATTGGTCCTGCTGGTAGGCCTGATGGCGAAGAACGGAATCCTCATCGTGGAATTCGCGAATCAGCTTCGGGACGAAGGAAAATCTGTCCGCGAGGCCGTCATGGAAGCCTCGGTCGTGCGCCTGCGGCCAATCCTCATGACCGTCATTGCCACCGTTCTCGGCGCCGTCCCGCTCGCCGTCGCAACAGGAGCCGGCGCCGAAAGCCGCATCGCGATCGGCACCGTGATTGTCGGAGGGTTTGGCTTGGCATCCGCCCTGACGCTCTTCCTGACGCCGGTTCTCTACGATCTCCTTGCGCGCCTCACGCGACCCCGCGCTCACGTGACGACGCGCCTCGAAGCGGAACTGCAGGGCGGATGAACATCCAGCGGTCGTTGTTATCCAATTGTCATAATAAGGACCGATGCTGATCGGCTGTTGCCCCGAGCTTCGCTTCTGATACGCTCCGCCAGCCTCCAAGCTGGAACGTTTCCGTTTCGGCGCCTAAAGGTCGTGAGCTTGAGTACGGAAACTGAGATCAAACTGGCGGTTCACCCCGAAGGGATGGCAGCGGTCGAGAAGCTGTTCGCCAAGGATTCTCCGATACTCGTCGAATCCACCTATTTCGACACCCCGGATTTTGCTTTTCGTGCCAAAGGCATTCAAATGCGCGTCCGGCGCGACGGTGACCAACTGCTCCAGACCGTAAAATTGGCGGGGGAGGATGGGAACTCCGCGCTGAGCCGGGCGGAGCATGAAGTCGAAATCGACGACGCGAAACCGAACCTCACTCATCTGTCCCTCGTGCTTCCTGACGGCATCGCCAGCAAGCTGGATCTGACCACTCTACAGCCGATCTTTACGACGAAGTTCATGCGGCGGCGCCATCGCGGGGGGACGGATGGCGCGGCTGAGTTTGCCTATGACCAAGGTGAGATTCTCGGCCGCGACGGCGCGACCCCGATTTCCGAGGTCGAGATCGAACTGAAGACTGCGGATGTCGCCGCCTATGTTCGTGCCTGCCTTGAGTTCCTGGAGCAGGTCCCTGCAGGCTTCATCGACAGCGGCAAGGCCGCCCGCGGTTACCGGCTGGCGACGGCCGAAGCACCACAAGCCTATTATTCGTCAAAGCTCGCTCTCGCTTCCGACATGCCGTTGCCGAGTGCCATTCGCTTGATGCTGCATCACAATTTTTCGCACTTCCTTCAAAATATCTCGGCCGTTCGGGCAGGCGTGCCTGAGGGCATCCATCAGATCAGGGTAGGTTTGCGCCGCTTCCGCTCGACCGTTTCCGCCT
This sequence comes from Rhodoligotrophos appendicifer, assembly GCF_007474605.1. Lineage (NCBI taxonomy): Bacteria > Pseudomonadati > Pseudomonadota > Alphaproteobacteria > Hyphomicrobiales > Rhodoligotrophaceae > Rhodoligotrophos > Rhodoligotrophos appendicifer. The sequence continues at coordinate 168,369 of NZ_VHKL01000001.1, forward strand.
TCAAGCCGGTTTTGCGCACGCGCGAGGCCGACGCCGAGCTTGCCGCAGTGAAGGCGTTTTTCAACCTAACGGGCGCTGTGCGCGAAACGGATGTTTTCCTCGCAGAGACCCTGCCGCTCCTCGTCGAAACGGGGATGAAGCCACGTTTGGCGGAGGAGGTTACCAAAGCTGCTCACCGGTATCGCCAGTCCGCCTTGGACAAAGTCATATCGGCTCTGGACAGCACTGAAATGGCGCGGATGATCATTAGCCTGTATGGGTGGATCGAGGCCGGCAAGTGGATGAAGCGGACGACACCCTTGGATGCGCTCCTGGAGAACCGTCCGGTTCATGCATTTGCAGCGCCGCGCCTTCGCAAGCTCCATAAGAAGCTCCTGAAGATGGGCCGGGCCGCGCGGGGTTCGGTTCACGTGGCGGACTGGCATAAGGCTCGCATCTCGGCGAAGAAACTGCGCTACACTGCAGAGCCGCTTCTCACGACCTTGAACTTGGACGAAGCCGAGGTGGAGCAGTACCGGGACAATATCAGCGCCATTCAGGGTGAACTCGGGCGCCTGAACGATCTGAGTGTAGCGGAGGACTTCCTGAAGCGGTTGATCGAAGAGGCCCCTTCAAAAAAGCGCAAGCACCTAAAGGCCGCGCTGGACATTCTTCACCAATGGCATTTGACAGCCGAGGATGGTTTCATCGTGGAAGCTGCCAAAGCGTTTCGCAGCTTCGAACGTGAGGGCTTTCCCGTTCGTAACGGATCCCACGCCAAATGACTTTTTCCATCGCCGTCATGAACATCAAGGGCGGATGCGGCAAGACCACAATCGCCACCCACCTCGCTGCTGCCTACGCAGTGTCAGGGTTGGTGACAGCCTTGGCGGATTATGATCGGCAGAAGAGTTCCATGATTTTTAGTGAGTTGCGGCCGGAGAGCGCTGCATCCATCGATGTCATCGACTGGCGCGACGACTTTGGTGAGGTGTCCAAGAAGGTACAGCGTCTTGTCATCGACTGCCCGGCATCCCTGAAGAGCGAGAAGGTCCGGGAGGTCATCCGGGAGGCGGATGCGATCGTCGTTCCGTTGCAACCGTCAATCTATGACGAACGGGCGACTTTGAGCTTCTTGGATGAGATCGAGCAGGTCAAAAAGGTCAAAAGCGGAAAAAAGCAGACGCTGCTGGTGGCAAACCGATTTCGCGCGTCGACCCAGCAGGCAAAGCGCTTGGAGCGGATGATGATCGGCAATGGCTATATGATCGCCGCCCGCATTCCCGACCGGAGCGTCTATCCCCGCCTGGCCGAGCAGGGTTTGACTGTGTTTGACGTGAATACGAAAACCGCCCTGGCGGAGCAGGAACACTGGCTGCCGCTTCTCAAGGCGCTTGAATCATTCGCCGGATGACTGAAACCTCTGATCCTTGGCTTAAATCCAAGGCCCTCAGTCAGGTTTTCCGTAAACGGATTGAAATAATGGTCCCCCGAGGCCGGTGTGACTGCCTCCGCGGCCTCACGGCGCTTGACCGGCCCCCGTGGAGTGTTATCTAGCCCATCCATGACCGATCTCGCCCATATCCGTAACTTTGCCATTATCGCCCACATCGATCACGGCAAGTCGACGCTTGCCGACCGGCTTATCCAGTTTTGCGGCGGCCTGACCGATCGTGAGATGGCGGGACGTGAGCAGGTGCTCGACTCGATGGATATCGAGAAAGAGCGCGGCATCACCATCAAGGCCCAGACCGTCCGCCTCGATTACACCACGAAAAATGGCGAGCACTATGTTCTGAACCTGATCGATACCCCAGGTCATGTGGACTTCGCCTATGAGGTCAACAGGTCTCTGGCGGCCTGCGAGGGCTCTCTCCTCGTCGTCGATGCGAGCCAGGGTGTCGAGGCTCAGACCCTGGCCAATGTTTATCAGGCGCTCGAGGTGAACCACGAGATCGTCCCGATTCTCAACAAGATCGATCTTCCCGCCGCTGAGCCGGACAGGATCCGTCAACAAATCGAGGATGTGATCGGAATCGACGCGTCCGAGGCTGTCGAGATCTCCGCGAAGACTGGACTGGGGATCCCCGATGTGCTCGAAGCAATCGTCAAGCGCCTGCCAGCACCGAAGGGCGACTTGGCGGCCCCTCTGAAGGCCTTGCTCGTCGACAGCTGGTACGATCCCTATCTGGGCGTCGTGGTTCTGGTGCGCATCCTGGACGGTGAGTTGAAGAAGGGCCAGCGCATCCGCTTGATGAAGACCGGCGGCTCCTATTTGGTGGAGCGCGTCGGTTTCTTCCGGCCGAAGCAGGAGATCGTGGACAAGCTGGGTCCTGGCGAGCTCGGCTTTTTTACAGCAGCGATCAAGCAGGTGGCCGACACCCGCGTGGGTGACACCGTGACCGATGAGAAGCGGCAGACGGAGCACCCGGTGAAGGGCTTCCGTCCTGCGCAGCCCGTCGTCTTCTGCGGCTTCTTTCCAGTCGACTCTTCCGATTTCGAGAATTTGCGCGACGCCATGGGCAAGCTGGCGCTGAACGACGCTTCCTTCTCCTACGAGATGGAAACGTCAGCGGCGTTGGGCTTCGGCTTCCGCTGCGGCTTTCTCGGCCTGTTGCACCTGGAGATCATCCAGGAAAGGATCGAGCGCGAATTCGACATCGAGATGATCACCACCGCGCCGTCGGTGGTCTATCACATGCATATGACCGACGGCACGGTGATCGATCTGCACAACCCGGCGGACATGCCGGACGTGATGAAGATCGCCAAGATCGAAGAACCTTGGATCGAAGCGACGATCCTGGTTCCCGACGAACATCTCGGCGCCGTGCTTAAGCTCTGCGAGGATCGTCGTGGCCGCCAGAAGCAGCTGACATATGCAGGCGCTCGCGCCATGCTGGTCTACGAGTTGCCGCTGAACGAGGTCGTGTTCGATTTCTATGACCGCCTCAAATCCGTGAGTCGCGGCTATGCCAGCTTCGATTATCATATCCAGGGCTACGAAGAGGGCCAGTTGGTCAAGATGTCGATCCTGGTGAACGCCGAGCCGGTCGACGCCCTGTCCATGGTTGTGCATCGCGGGCGCGCCGAGCAGCGTGGCCGGGTCATGTGTGAAAAGCTGAAGGAGCTGATCCCCCAGCATCTGTTCAAGATCCCGATCCAGGCCGCCATCGGCGGCAAGGTGGTGGCCCGCGAGACGATCTCTGCGCTCCGCAAGGATGTGACCGCCAAGTGCTATGGCGGCGACATAACCCGCAAGCGGAAGCTGCTCGACAAGCAGAAAGCGGGCAAGAAGCGGATGCGGCAGTTTGGCAAGGTTGATATTCCGCAGGAAGCCTTCATCGCCGCGCTGAAGATGGACGCGAACTAGCTCTCCCTCCGTGTGACTTTCGGACAACAAAGCTCTGTCGTCGCTCGCTGACTACGAGCGGCTGTTGTCACGCTCCGATAAACGTAATACGTGCAGTTTGATTTTATGCACCTATTAGTTTTTGGAGTTTGTTTGTATGTGTCGCGTCGATTTCAAGCGGCTTCTTTTGGCCGGTGTCCCCCTGGCGATCTCTCTGGCTTCTGCCCAGGCGGATGAGCTCTCGTCGCTGAAGGCGGAGCTCGACCAGCTCCAGAACCGAATTCAGCACCTTGCTTCGCCGTCCCCGCAACCCCGCGATCCCGACGCCGCGATGGTCACGGTCCTTCGCGGACCTGGGCGATCGTCAGAATGGAAGACGAACCGAGCCGGCGAGCCGGCACCTGAGACGGGCGGCTTCACATTGGCCCTCACTCCAGCCGGAGATCGGCCAGCCCCCACCCACGAAGTCACCATATCCGGATACGTGAAGGGCGATGTCATCTATGACTTCGATCAGGATCTGGGTGACTTTTTCAGCTACACCCGAATCGCCTCTGTCAAGAACTCCACCCACACCCGCCTGCACGCCCGACAAAGCCGCTTCAATATCAAGTCGGGATCGGACACGCGCATCGGTCAGATCAGGACGCTGATCGAGGGCGACTTCATGGCGGGCGGATCCGAGGGCCCAGCCGAGTTTCGACTGCGTCATGCCTGGGGCGAATGGGATCTGACGCCGCATTTCACGCTGGGGGCCGGCCGCTACTGGCAGAACTTCATGTCCCCCTTCACCGGCATCACGACCGTCGATTTCAACGGCGATGTCGGTCTGATCGGCCGGACGCGCAACGACCAGGTGCGGTTCACATGGAGGGATGGCCCGGCTCTGGCCGCGATGTCGCTGGAGAACCCCACGGCCGAAAGGGGCGATCTGATATCGGCTGGAGCCAAGGCGGGCACCAAGGCGCCCGGCACGTCGGACAACCTGCCGGATCTCAATGTCCGCATGCAGTATGACATCCCCGGCGGTCACCAGCTGGTGGTCTCCGGGCTGCTCCGCAATTATCACGCCGAGTCGAATGGAGGTCGCGGCGGCGACGATGCCCTCGGATGGGGCGTGCAGGGGGCGGCAAACATCCAGCTGACCGAGTTTGCCTTGCTCTCGGCCGGCGCCATGTATGGAAGGGGCCTGGGGAGCTACCTGCTTGGCCCATCCTTCGGTGCCTATGTGAAGGACGGGAACATCGAATTGGTCGAGCAACTCGGCCTTTTCGCCGGCATCACTGTCAATGTGACGGATGCCACCTCGATCAATCTCGGCTGGGGCTATTCTGATCAGAACGACAAGGAAATCGCGGCCTCACGTGTCGAGAACGCGAATGTCGACGTCATGTCGGCTCATGCCAACATTATCTGGCAGCCCGTGGAGCAGCTGCGGCTCGGCGCCGAAGTGATGTGGGGTCGGCGGGAATTTACCACCGACAATCGGGGGACGGATCTGACCCGCGACGCCTGGCGCGGGCAGCTCGGCGCCTGGTTCTTCTTCTGAGCGTTAGACACACGAAAAAACGCGGCGCCCGAAGGCGCCGCGTTCCTCAGAGATCCCTTGAGGAGATCTCAGTAGCCGCCGAACTTGAAGCTGATGCCGGCCTGGACGGTGTGGTAGTAGAGATCGTCCTTGGTCTGCGCCTTGTAGGCATAAGCGTCGCCATTGATGCCAACGCCGCCCTTGTCTTCGAGCTTCACATCAAGGACGCCCTTGAAGCGATAGCCGACGTCGAGGTCGACTGCATCCGACAGGGCCCACTTGAAGCCGGCGCCCGCCTGGAAGGCAAAGTTCGTGTCGCTGTCGTCGATGAGCGAATCGTTACCAACCTTCAGGTGCTGATTGACGAAGCCAACACCGACGCCGCCGCCGAGATACGGCTTGAAGGGCATGCCCATGTTGAAATCGTACCACATATTGGCCAGCACGAAGAGGACGTCAGTGTGGTCCTTGGCATTGGCCTTGAAGCCACCGTTGTTCTCGATGATGAAGTCGCTATCATCGATGTCGAGGAAGGCATTGCCCTTCAGCCTGTCGTTGTTGGCCTGCAAGTAGGACAGTTCAACTTCGCCGCGGAGGCCATTGCCCATCTCGTAACCGACGTTGCCGCCGACCAGCCAGCCGGTGTCGTACTCGGTCTTGCCGTTGAAGCCAGCCGCATCGAACGTGTCAGTGGCACTGTCGTAAAACGCTGCGCCGGCCTTGGTCTTCGTGCTGAGCGGGAAAGCGGCACCGCCGAACACGCCGACATACCAACCACCGACCGGAGCCGGAGCGATCACCACTTCTGGCGGCGGAGGCGTGTAAAGGTCAGCTGCCGAGGCGGCCTGAGCGCCCAGGATCATTGCAGTGGCCGCAACCCCTGCATACAAATAGTTACGCATAATGTCTTCCTCTCTCCCGAAGAACTTACTGACAGGACCCTATACCTACGAGCAGGGAATGTCGGCAGAAAATGTTCGTCTGAGCAGGGAAGCGCGAGGGAATCGATAGGCCTGTTGCAGATCGGCAACGAGATTTCCTACTTATAGGTGCAATTTCGCCGTATTCCCGTATCGATCGATAAAGCTGTAGTCAAATTTTTACGATTTGTTCAGCAAACCGGCTGTTTGCCTGGCTTTTCACGGCGTCGTGATAGGGTTAAAAAACCCTCTCGGAAACCGTGAAAATGCTCTGTTTCATGTATTGAGGTCGAACGCCGCGATTGCAGCCATGTTCACGAGGTCATTCGCAGTTGCATTGAGCGGCGCGATCTGGACGGATTTCTGGAGGCCCACCAGAAGGGGGCCGACAAGCACCACGCCACCCAGCTGTTGGAGCATCTTCGTCGAGATGCTCGCCGAATCGGACGCCGGCATGACCAGCACGTTCGCCGGACCGGTGAGATTGCAAAAGGGATAGAGTGCCATTGTCTCGCGACTCAGCGCGACGTCCGCCTGCATCTCGCCGTCATACTCGAAGTCGACGCCGCGCTCGTCCAGGATCTGAATGGCCCGCTGGGCTTCCAGCGCCCGCTCGCTGGCCAAATGCCCAAAGGTCGACTGGCTCAGCAGCGCGACCCGTGGCTCGTAACCGAAGCGGCGGGCAACCCCGGCAGCTTCCTCCGCGATGTCGGCCAACTCCTCCGCCGTGGGCATGTCATGGCCGGTCGTATCGGCAACAAAGACTGTACGCCCGCGGCAGAGCGCCATGGAGACGCCCACAAGCCTCCGATTCTCGCGGATGTCGATGGCATGCTGAACGTCTTCGAGCGCCACGGCATAATGCCGTGTGATCCCCGTAACCATGGCATCCGCATCGCCGAGAGCAACCATACAGGCGGCGAAGACATTCCGGTCGTTGTTCACTAACCGCTGGCAGTCACGCATCAGAAAGCCGCTGCGTTGCCTGCGCGCGTAGATATAGCTGGCATATTCCGCATTCCGATCGGAGAGCCTGGCATTGAGAATGCTCACATGCTCGTGCAACTCGATCCCGAGAATCTTGACCGACTGCTCAATCTGGGCATCTCGACCGACCAGGATCGCCTGGCCCAACCCGGCATTCGCGAAGGCGTTGGCGGCGCGGATCATCCGCTCTTCCTCGCCTTCGGCAAACACGACGCGCCGCGAGCGTTGGCGCACCTGCTCGAAGATCCCTTGCAGCGAACCGGCGATTGGATCGAGGCGTGCCGACAGGTCCGCCGCATAGGCGTCGAGATCGACGATGTGCTTGCGCGCAACACCGGATTCCATCGCGGCTCGCGCGACGGCTTTGGGAATCGTGCTGATCAGCCGGGGGTCGAAGGGCACCGGAATGAGATAGGTCGGCCCATATTTGGGTCTCTGTCCGTGATAGGCGGCGGCAACTTCGTCGGGCACGTCCTCCCGTGCCAACCGAGCGAGGGCCTCCGCAGCCGCAATCTTCATCTCTTCATTGATGGTGCGGGCGCGAACGTCCAGTGCGCCACGGAATATGTAAGGGAAGCCAAGCACGTTGTTGATCTGGTTGGCGTAGTCAGAGCGACCGGTTGCCATGATGGCATCGTCTCGGACCTCGGCGACTTCCTCTGGCGTGATCTCCGGATCCGGATTGGCCATCGCGAAGATGATTGGCCGATCAGCCATGCTGGCCACCATTTTCTGCGTCAGTGCGCCCTGCACCGAGAGACCGAGGAACACATCCGATCCAGCGACGGCATCAGCCAGCGTGCGGGCATCGGTGACCGACGCATGAGCCGACTTCCATTGATTCATGCCGTCCGTGCGCCCCTGATAGACCACACCTTTCGAGTCGCAGAGAATGGCGTTTTGGGCGGGCAAGCCCATGGCCTTGATCAGTTCCACGCAGGCGATGGCCGCCGCACCCGCCCCATTGATGACGACTTTCACAGTCTTGAGCTCGCGCCCGGTCAAATGCAGCGCGTTGATCAAGCCTGCCGTCGCGATGATCGCGGTGCCGTGCTGATCGTCATGAAAGACCGGAATGTCCATCAACTCGCGGAGGCGCTGCTCGATGATGAAGCAATCCGGTGCCTTGATGTCCTCGAGGTTGATGCCTCCGAAGGCCGGACCCAGATAGCGGACGCAATTCACGAATGCGTCGACATCCTTGGTGTCGACCTCGAGATCGATCGAATCGACATCGGCGAAACGCTTAAAAAGGACGGCCTTCCCTTCCATGACAGGCTTTGCTGCCAGGGCACCCAAATCACCCAGTCCCAGGATGGCGGTGCCATTAGAGATGACGGCCACCATGTTTCCCTTTGCCGTGTAGTCGTAGACGGTATCGGGCTGTTCTGCGATCCGCCGCACCGGCACGGCAACGCCGGGCGAGTAGGCGAGGCTGAGGTCACGCTGAGTGGCCATCGGCTTCGTCGCGACGACCTCGAGCTTACCCGGCTTGCCGCGCTGATGGAACAGTAGGGCCTCGGCGTCGGAAACCTTGGGCTGCCGCCCGCCCGATCCATGCTCACCTGCCATCGTTCTGCCCTGCCCGTTGTTCTCTAGTTTAGTGGGGAGGCGAACCTAGACTGACAGTTTCCTCGTCTCAAGCCCCTATTGGGCATTCGTCTTCCATCAATCTCCCATGCAACGCGCTGTTATACACAGGCAACACCGATCGGCGTCGAGACAGTGCGCCATCCCCTCTGGTAATTTCCGCGCCATGAGAGACGCCGTCACAGAAGTTCGGGAAGGAATCGAGCCAGCCGCTGCAGACGCGGCTGCAGACAGTGTGGACGCGAAGGCGATCACTCCGATGATGGCGCAATACACCGACATCAAGGCTCAGCACCGGGATTGTCTGCTGTTTTTCCGGATGGGTGATTTCTACGAAATGTTTTTCGACGATGCCGTGAAAGCGTCGGACACACTTGGCATCGCGTTGACGAAGCGGGGGAAACATCTCGGCGAAGACATCCCCATGTGCGGTGTGCCCGTCCATGCGGCTGAGGATTATCTCGAGCGCCTGATTCGGGCCGGTCACAGAGTCGCAGTATGCGAGCAGACTGAAGACCCCGCTGAAGCGAAGAAGCGCGGTGCCAAGTCAGTCGTTCGTCGGGAAGTGATTCGACTGGTCACACCGGGCACCCTGACCGAGGACAGTCTCCTCGAGTCGAAGCGGCACAATTATCTTGCCGCGCTTGCACGCATCCGCTCCGGCGGAGAGCTGGGATTGGCTTGGCTGGACATCTCGACCGGCGACTTTTCCACTTGTGCACTCGATGCCGAAACGCTGCTTGCCGAGATTGCCCGGCTCGATCCGGGCGAAATCGTTGTTGCGGAGAATGTGTTGGCGGAACCTCGGCTGGCTTCCATGCTCAGAGGTCAGAAAGCGGCTCTCACCCCATTACCGACGTCTCGCTTCGACAGCATGAATGCGGAAAAGCGGTTGAAGGCTCACTTTGCGGTGGGAGCGTTGGAATCCTTCGGCGCCTTTTCGCGGGCGGAGATCTCTGCCTGCGGCGCGCTGCTGGATTACGTCGCCCTGACACAAGTCGGCAAGATCCCGCTTATCCGCGCACCGCGCCGCTGCGAGCAATCCGACTCCATGCTCATAGATGCGGCCACGAGGATCAATCTGGAGCTGGTGCGGACCACGTCGGGAGACCGTCGTGGCAGCTTGCTGTCTGCCATCGATCGGACCGTGACGAATGCCGGCGGCCGTCTGCTCGGCGATCGTTTGGCTGCCCCATTGACCGATTCCATCGCCATCAACGATCGCCTCGATACGATTGGATATTTCCTCGATCTCGATGAAATGCGCGCCGACATCCGGGCCGCCTTGAAAGCGGCACCTGATTTTGGCCGAGCCCTGTCTCGCGTGATGGTCGGTCGTGGAGGACCGAGAGACCTCGCATCCATAGGCTCGGGGTTGATGGCCTGTGCCACACTGCGGACGTTGCTGACCCGGGACACCGGCCTTGTGTCGCAGCCCGCCGGATTGTCGGCTCTGGTCCAGACGATGGAACAGGACGACGGCTCCCTGGCCCGTCGCCTGACCGAGACGCTCGCCGACGACCTGCCCCTCCAGGCCCGTGACGGCGGTTTCGTGCGTCGCGGTCTTATCGATGCGCTCGATGAGCAACTCCGGCTCCGCGATGAGAGCCGGAAGGTCATTGCCGGCCTGCAGGGTGACTATGCCGACTCGACCGGGATACGCGCGCTCAAGATCCGCCACAACAACGTGCTCGGCTTTTTCATTGAGGTGACCGCCCAGCACGGCGAAAAGCTCATGATACCGCCGCTCAATGCGCGCTTCGTGCATCGTCAGACGCTGGCGAATGCAATGCGCTTCACCACGGTCGAACTCGCTGACCTGGAGTCGCAGATCTCCATGGCCGGAGATCGTGCCGTGGCCATAGAGTTGAAGGTACTCGACGAACTCCTCGCTCTGATCCATCAGAACGCAGAAATGATTGCGATCATGGCCGGCGCCTTGGCTGAGATCGACGTTGCGACCGCTTTGGCGCAGTTGGCCGAGGATGAACGCTATGTCCGTCCTCGAGTTGACCAGTCGCGCGCCTTCCAGATCGAAGGAGGGCGCCATCCCGTGGTCGAACGCGCGCTCCAGGTCTTGGCCGAAGGCTCCTTCATCCCCAACGACTGCACCCTGACCGCGGATGAGGAAGGCCGTCACATCTGGTTGGTGACCGGACCGAACATGGCGGGCAAGTCCACCTTCCTGCGCCAGAACGCCCTGATCGCGATCATGGCGCAGATGGGCTCCTACGTACCGGCGGCATCTGCCCATGTCGGCATCGTGGATAGGCTTTTCAGCCGCGTCGGCGCCGCCGATGACCTCGCGCGCGGGCGTTCGACCTTCATGGTGGAAATGGTCGAGACGGCGACGATCCTGAACCAGGCGGGAGCGCGCTCCCTGGTCATCCTGGACGAGATCGGTCGCGGCACGGCGACCTTCGATGGATTGTCGATTGCCTGGGCCTGTGTGGAGCATCTGCACGAGATCAATCGCTGTCGTGCGCTGTTTGCGACCCATTTTCATGAACTCACCGCCTTATCCGAACGCCTGCCGAGGCTTGCAAACGCCACCATGAAAGTCCGCGAGTTCCAGGGCGAGCTGGTCTTTCTTCATGAGGTGGGCCCTGGAGCTGCCGACCGCTCCTATGGCATTCAGGTGGCCAAGCTCGCCGGCCTGCCAGCGCGGGTCATCGAGCGTGCCGCCGAGGTGCTGAAACTGCTTGAGAAGAGCGAGCGGGCAACGACACGACGCGGGGTCATCGACGACTTGCCTCTATTTTCCGTGGCTCGGGCGGCCCAGCCGCCAGCAAATGGCGGTTTTCGCGACAGCGCAATCGAGTCTCTGATGCGCGAGGTGCATCCCGATGATCTCACGCCACGGGAAGCGCTCGATCTGCTCTATGAGCTGAAGGCGAAGCTGGGCAGCTGAAGGCCCGTGCATGATGAGGACTTGAGGCCTATATAGCCGCCCATGGACAAGCTTGCTCAGCAGCCCCGGCAGGAGCCGATGGAATTGAAGCTGCGTGTCGCCGACGCCGATGCGTTGATCGATGGCGTCCGGCTGCGCCGCGAGCTGACCGAGCTGTACCGCCAGCACGAGGGCGATGACGCGGCAATGCGCCGGGCGCTGCTTTCGGCGTTGAAACAGGCTTTGCAGCAAGGGCGCCGGGAAGCCGAGCGGCGCCTCATGGAGGATGGCCGGGGAACGATCTGCGCCCGCAACCTGGCCTATGTGCAGGACGAGGTGATCTGCGCCCTCTACGACTTCACGGCCATCCACATCTATCGCGCCCGCAATCCGTCATCCGCCGAGCGGATCTCGGTCGTGGCGGTGGGAGGCTATGGCCGCGGAACGCTGGCCCCGGCCTCCGACATCGACCTTCTGTTCCTGCTGCCATACAAGCAGACGGCATGGGGCGAGAGCGTCATAGAATACATGCTCTACGTTCTGTGGGACCTGGGCCTCAAGGTCGGCCACGCGACCCGCAGCATCGATGAGTGCCTGCGCCTGTCGCGCAATGACACGACGATCATGACAGCCATCCTCGAGGCGCGCTTCATCTGGGGCGATCGCTCGCTATTCGAGGAGCTCGAGGGCCGCTACCGCAAGGAGATCGTGGCGGGTGGAGCCGCCGCCTTCATCACCGCCAAACTCGCCGAGCGCGATGCCCGCCACGCTCGGGCGGGCAATTCCCGCTATCTGGTCGAGCCTGACGTCAAGGATGGCAAGGGCGGTCTTCGGGACCTGCACACTCTGTTCTGGATCGCGAAGTTCCTCTATGGCACCGGCTCGCCCTCCGGCTTGGTCAGTGCGGGCGTCTTCACCCGCTCGGAAGCCCGCCGCTTCCGAGCTCGCGAGGACTTTCTCTGGGCCGTCCGGTGCCATCTTCATTTCATGACCGGAAGAGCCGGCGACCGCCTGACCTTCGACCATCAGGCCGAACTTGCGGAGCGCCTCGGCTATCACGCCCGCGGACGACTAAAGAGCGTCGAGCGCTTCATGAAGCACTATTTCCTGGTGGCCAAGGACGTGGGTGACCTCACCCGGATCTTTTGCTCGGTGCTGGAGGCCCAACAGGTCAAGAAGATCCCCACCATGAGCCGCATGCTGCAGAAGCTGCGCCCTCGCAGCGCAAGCCCCTTCGGCGACAACGCCGATTTCAAGCTCGATGTGGGTCGGATCAACGTGACCGATGAGACGGTCTTCGCCAGGGATCCGATCAATCTCCTCCGCCTGTTCCAGTTGGCGGAAAAGCACAACGTCCTGATCCACCCCGATGCCCTGAAGCTCGTCCGCCGCTCCCTGAGCCTCATCGACGAGGACGTCCGCAAGGATCCGGGGGCGAACGAGCTGTTCATGGAGATGCTGACCTCGCCTCGCGATCCCGAGACGATCCTGCGCAAGCTGAACGAGGCGGGCGTCTTGGGGCGCTTCATCCCCGAATTCGGCCGCATCGTGGCGCTGATGCAGTTCAATATGTATCATCACTACACCGTCGACGAGCATCTGATCCGCGCCGTCGGCATCCTCTCCGAAATCGAGCGTGGCGCTCTCGGCAGCGACCACCCCCTGTCCCACGACATCATCCGCAACATCCAGAACCGGCGCGTGCTCTACGTCGCGGTCTTCTTGCACGATGTCGCGAAGGGACGTCGCGAGGCGCACTCCTCTGCCGGCGAGCGCATTGCCAAGCAGCTCTGCCCGCGCTTGGGCCTGACGGCGGCCGAGACCGAGACGGTGGCCTGGCTGATCCGCAATCATCTGGCCATGAGCGATTACGCGCAGATGCGCGACCTCAATGATTTCAAGACCATCCTCGACTTTGCCGCCATCGTGCAGAGCCCGGAACGGCTGAAACTGCTGCTGCTGCTGACCGTGGTGGACATCCGCGCCGTGGGACCGGGCGTATGGACCGGATGGAAGGGACAGCTCCTCCGCACCCTCTATTTCGAGACGGAACCGATCCTGACCGGCGGCCATGCAAGCATCAGCAGGGCGGACCGGCTGGCGGAATCGCACCGGATCTTCAGCGGCGCCATCGCCGATTGGCCCGACCGCGAGCGCCGGCACTATATCGATCGCCATTACGACGCCTATTGGCTGAACGTGGATGCCGAGCATCATGTGGTTCATGCCAATCTCATCCGCAGCGCGGAGGCTTCAGGAAAGTCAGTAGCGACCCATGTGCGCACCGACGCCTTCACCGCAATCACCGAACTGACCGTCTTCGCGCCCGATCACCCCCGCCTCCTGGCCTTGCTGACGGGCGCCTGCGCCGTCGCCGGCGCCAACATCGTCAGCGCCCAGATCTTCACCACCACTGACGGCATGGCCCTCGACACGCTCCTGATCCAAAGGGAATTTGTCGAAGAGGAGGACGAGCAGAGGCGAGCCGAAAAAGTCACCTCCATGATCGAGCGTGCCCTGGCCGGCAAGGTCAACCTCGCCGAACAGATCGCCCGCAATACGAAAGGCCGGGGCCGCTACAGCGCCTTCAAGGTCGAGCCGCAGGTGATCATCAACAATGACTCCTCCAACCGCTTCACGGTCATCGAAGTCAACGGATTGGACCGGCTGGGCTTTCTCTATGACCTCACCGAGAGCCTCTTCCGCCTCAACCTGAACATCGGCTCCGCGCAGATCGCAACTTTCGGAGAACGCGCGGTCGACGTGTTCTATGTCACCGACTTGACCGGTGCGAAGATCACCAACAGCGCCCGCCGGGCAACGATCACCCGCCACTTGCTGGCGGCCATATCCGGCGAGAGGGCCAAACTGGAGAGCGCGAAATAGCCGACGGGCGCACCCTGTCAGCGGTCTTCTGCCTCAGGCTTTCGTCCCAGTCCCTCAAAGTGCCCTTTGCTCTGCAGCCAAGCCAAAAGAGCCAGGGCGGGCAAGGCGGCAACCGCTGTCAGCATGAAGAACAACACCCATCCGGTGGCCTCTGCAATGAAGCCGGAGACCGAAGCAAGGACCGTCCTGCCGACAGCGGACAGAGCGGAAAGCAGAGCATATTGCGTCGCCGTATGCAGTGGACTGGTGCAGAGACTGGAGAGATAGGCGACGAAGATCACCGTCCCGATCCCGCCGGTGAAATTCTCGACCGAAATGGCCACGGCCAGGGCGGTGAGATCATTGCCCACCCAGGCAAGCCATGAGAAGACCAGATTCGACCCCATCTGCAGGAAGCCGGCGATCCACAAGCAGGTCACCATAGGCAGCGCGCGAGCGAGAAAGCCTCCGGCAAATCCGCCAGCGAGGACGGCGAATAATCCGACGCCCTTCACGATCGTGGCGTAATCCGCCTTGTCGAAGCCGATGCGGATGACGAACGGCCCCGTCATGACCCCGGCAAAGGCATCGCAGAACTTGAACAGAAGCACGAAGAGCAGGATGGCGACGACATACGGCTTCGACAGGAAATCCGTGAAGGCACCATAGGCGGCGCTCCAGAGCTTCAGGATGGGATGGCCCTGCTCTGCTTCGGATGCTGCCGCCTCCGCAGCCGCGGCTTCCTTCGACGCAGGAGGCTCGGTGGCCATCAACGAGGCTCCGATGCCGACGCAGACGAGAGCCGCCATGGCGGCATAGCCGTAGAACCAGACGATGTCGGAAGAAATGCCGCTCCGCTCGAGCCACTCGACCAGGATGAGAACGAAGGCTGTGGCGACCAGCATGCCCACACGATAGGCGGGCACGAAAACCGCCATGCCGGGCGCCTGCTGGTCTTCGTCCAGGCTTTCCACACGGAAGGCATCGATCACCGTATCCTGGGTGGCGGACGCGGCTGCCAGGATCACCGCGCCCAGAGCGACGAGAACGGGAGCGGCAACAGGATCCTGAGCGCCGAGAAACAAGATGGCGGCCATCAGCACGATCTGCGACAGGATCAGCCAGCCGCGCCGTCGGCCCAGCAGACGCGACAGAACAGGGACGTTCCACGCATCCACGATGGGCGCCCAGAGAAACTTGATAGTGTAGGGCAGGCCGACAAGCGAGAACAAGCCGATGGCAGCCAGATCAACACCCCTATCGGTCATCCAAATCGCGAGCGTCGAGCCGGATAGAGCCAAGGGCAGGCCGGAAGAGAACCCCAGGAACATGATGGTCAGGACACGCGGCTCGAGATAGACGCTCAGCGTTCGCCGCCAGCGGTCCCGCCAACCTTCACCTGCCAACTGGCCGACACTCATGGTGCCTCTGTCCCTCAAGCCGAAATCTACCGATTCGCAATCAGTGACCTTACAGGCATGACGAGTGTTGGGCCAAATGGCACAGGTTCAGCCGATCCTGCGAAACAGCCCCGGATAGTGTGTCACCAATCCGAAGGCGTCCACCTCGATCTCCCGGGCGAAGCTTCCGTCGACGGCTTCATAGCGCCAGGACAGATCACCGATCCTGGTATAGCGCTGCTCATCGAGCGACACTGTGAGATCCGGAACGCTCACGTAAGCCGCTCGGATCACCGCAGCCTCACCGCGGGCGAGACCCAGCCGTCGAATGGGCAAGCTGTTCGTGAATGGCGTTGCACTCAGGTCCGCGTCGATGGCGCCCGCCAGAGCGGACAGCGGCGTTCTCGTCCCGGTGGTCCAGTTTCCGGCGCCATCGCTCCGCAGCGAAACCGACAGCTCGCTGCCGATGATCCGTGCATCCACGCTGACCACGCTCCAATCGGGACGGCAGCTGATGCGGTAGGACAGCGCGAAAGATTCGCCTTCTCGCCGCGCGATGATCACGCTTTCGATATGGATGCCGCTCCCGGTCTCCGACAGTTTGAGATGCTCTAGGGAAGCGCCGTCGCAATCGATCCACCGTGCCGTGATCATGGGCTTGCGCCTTGACTATTCCCCGGCCGCGAGTCGCGGTACCGGGGGTGTGAGGGCCTCAGGGGCCTGGAGATCCATCTGTTCGATCTTCAGCCCTCTCTTCGAGATTTTGTCGGAGGAAATCAGGATCTTGTCGATATCCGTAGAGGCTTGACCGAAATGCTTTTGAAGGTCGAGCACCCGGTCCTGAAGACGCCCGACATCCTCGAGTATGGCCGAAACCTCGCCCTTGATGAGCCCGGTCTGCTCGCGCATTCGGACATCTTTGAACACCGCCTGCAGGGTCTGGACGACGAGCATCATGATGTTGGGCGAGGCGATGATCACCCTGGATCTGTGCGCGCGCTGGATGACGTCCTCAAAATGCTCGTAGAGGTCTGCGTAGAGCGATTCCGAGGGGACGAACATGATCGCAGTGTCATGTGTCTCTCCGGCAATCAGATATTTCTGGGCGATATCCCGGATATGCTTGCCCACATCCTGGCGCAGACGTTGGGCCGCAGCGCGGATTTCCATGTCGTCACGGCCGGCCTTGAGGGCATTGAAAGCCTCCAGCGGAAACTTGGCGTCGATGACCAGCTTCAACCCGGTCTCTGGCAGGTCGACCAGACAATCCGGACGCATCCCGTTGGAGAGCGTCCCCTGCATCCGGTAGGCGTCCATGGGCAATCCGTCGCGAATGATCGCCTCCATTCGCGCCTGTCCGAAGGCGCCGCGGGACTGCTTGTTCGACAGGATATCCTGGAGACCGACGACACGCGTCGTGAGCTCGGTGATGTTCTTCTGCGCCCGGTCGATGACGGCGAGGCGCTCGTTGAGGAGGCTCAGACTGTCGCCCGTTCTTTTGGTCACCAGGTCCAGTCGCTGATCGAGGGTGCGCGAAAGATGATTTTCTCGGCTCGCGCTGGCCTCGGCGAAATGGCGTAGTTGCCCGGCCATGTCGGCGAGACGAAGCTCCAGGGCCTGTTCCCGGGCCAGACTCTGGGCATCGAACGGCAAATTCCGCCGACCGGCGCGCCATGCGAGGATGGTTATGGTGATGAGAAGCACCAACACCGAAGCCGCGATCCCGGCTGCAACTTGACCGTAAGTGATTGAGACGCCACCGAGAATGGCCAAGGTCTGGTTGGGTTCGAACATGGCGCCGACTGTACCAGATTCGCGCCAAGTGTATAGACCAAAGCAGGAACATCAGCAGCGAATATGACCGGTTTCCGCCGAAAAAGAACCACATTGACCCTTCACCGCAAGTCGCCTATCTCAGCGGTGGAGATTGATATGACCATCCGCCCGATCATTGAACTACCCGACCCATCCCTGCGCGAGGTCTCGAAGCCGGTCGCGGAGATTACGGACGAGACGCGAACGCTCATCGCCGACATGTTCGAGACGATGTATGACGCCGAAGGGATCGGCCTGGCAGCTGTCCAGATCGGGGTCATGCAGCGGTTGTTCGTGACCGATATAGCGCGGGACGAGGAGAGCCCTCAGCAGCTCGTCTTCATCAATCCGGAGATCGTCTGGTCCTCGGAGGCCGGCGAGGAATACGAGGAAGGCTGCCTTTCCATTCCGGAGCAGAAGGGCCTCGTGACCCGTCCATCTGAGGTCAAGATCACGTTTCTCGATCGTGAGGGTGCCTCGCAGGAGATGCATTGCACCGGGTTGCTGGCTATTTGCGTCCAGCATGAGTTGGATCACCTGAACGGCGTTCTCTTCATCGATTATCTCTCGCGGCTCAAGCGCGAGCGGATCACGAAGAAATTCGCCAAAGCCCGTCGCCTGGAGGGCACGAGCTGAGCGCCGGCCCGCGCAGCCTGCGCGTGATCTTCATGGGAACCCCGGGATTCTCCGTCCCGCCGCTGGCCGAGATTCTGTCGCAGGGTCATGAAGTCGTCGCCGTCTATACGCAGCCGCCACGTCCAGCCGGTCGGGGTATGGGAGTTCGCAAGTCTGCAGTGCAGAGCTTCGCGGAATCCCACGGCTTGACGGTCAGGCATCCGGCATCGTTGAAGACCGAGGCGGAACAAGCCGAATTTGCGGCGCTGAGGCCCGACGTGGCGATCGTCGTCGCCTACGGTTTGCTGTTGCCCCAAGCGATACTGGATGCGCCTGTTCAGGGCTGCCTGAATATCCACGCCTCGCTCCTGCCACGCTGGCGGGGAGCCGCGCCCATCCAGCGGGCGATCATGGCGGGAGATCCTGAAACGGGCGTGTCGATCATGCGCATGGAGGCCGGTCTCGATACAGGCCCTGTCTGTCTGTCGGAGCGCGTGCCCATCGAGGCGAGCACAACGGCAAGCGAGTTGCATGATACGCTGAGCGCAATGGGTGCCAGCCTGATCGGCAAAGCCTTGACGATGCTGAGCGAAGGCTCCCTTCACTGCACACCGCAACCCGAGGCGGGCGTCACCTATGCCCGCAAGATCGACAAGGCCGAGGCGCACCTGAACCTGGAGTTGCCGGCAGACCAGGTGTTACGCCATATCAACGGCCTGTCACCGTCGCCGGGCGCCTGGGTGATCATCGGTCCCCAGGGCGCGGCCTTCCGCCTGAAGCTGCTGAAAGCGGAAATCTCGCCGGAGAGCGGCGTGCCTGCGACAGTGCTCGACGACAGGTTGCTCCTGGCATGCGGCACGCAAGCCATACGGCCGCTCGTGGTGCAGCGCGAAGGCAAGGGGCCGATGGCATTGGCCGACTTCCTCCGCGGCACCAGCATCCAGCCCGGCAGCATGGTCCGCTAAAGTGTCGGCGCGGGCCTGAAAATCAGACCGCGCGAACTTCCTCGACTTCCGGAATGAAGTGGCGGAGCAGGTTCTCGATCCCATGCTTCAGCGTGGCGGTCGAACTCGGGCAACCCGCGCAGGCGCCTTCCATGTTCAGGAACACGACCCCGCTGCGATAGCCTTGGAAGGTGATGTTGCCGCCATCCTGGGCCACCGCCGGCTGCACCCGGGACTCGAGAAGCTCCTTGATGGTCTCGACGATCTCCTCGTCCCCATCATCGAAGAACTCGCCTTCGGTGCTCTTGGCCTCCGATCCTTCGTCGATGACCGGCTTGCCGGAGAGGTAATGCTCCATGATCACCCCGAGAATGGCCGGCTTCAAGTGCTGCCATTCACCATCCGCCTTGGTGACGGAGATATAGTCATCAGCCAGGAAGACGCCGGTGACGCCACCGACCTCGAACAGCCGGCTCGCCAAGGGAGACACGGCCGCATCGTCTTCGCTACGGAAATCCCGCGGGTCGCCGGGCAGAACGGTCCGGCCGGGAATGAACTTGAGCGTCGCCGGATTGGGGGTCGCTTCCGTCTGAATGAACATGCTGAAATCCTTGGCTTGGCAAAGTTCGGTTGCCCCTAAGATAGGAACGGCGGCGCGCGAAGTCCAGGCATAGCGGGGCCTCGAACTCTCCCGCGATCCGGTTGCGTCACAATCGAGCTCCGACCGAAATACCGCCCCCCACCAGACACATTCACCCGCTCATCTGCCCACGACAGCAATGGGGCAAAGATGAAGCCTAACCTGATCCTAAAAGGACTGATGATTGCCGCGATCACGCTGAGTGCGAGCCCGTCGCTTGGCCACGAAACCTGTGACCTGGGCACGCCCGAAGAGATCGTCTTCTACAGCGACTCTCCTGATCCGGAGCCGACCTTCTTCGAGCGGGTCGCGGGCTGGTGGAGATTCTGGTTCCACGAGCCGATCCCCAAGGAGCGCACCGAAGTCTACCTTCGGAAGTTTGCCGCCGATCCCAGCTTCACGGGAATCGAGCTGACCGGGATGGAGGTCACCTGCGGACCCGACCAGCTGACGCTTTTCAAATTAACAATGCTCCGCCAACCCAACGAGGAAATTGTATCGCATCATAAATTTGTATTTTCCAACACCATGGAGACGTTACGAAATAAACGGCATTCATTTGTCAATGAATGGGATGTTTACGGAGGCATAATATCCAAAAACACCCGCCGCTATGTTTTTAGTCGGAATGAATCAACGTTTGGAAGCTGCAGAGATGACTATAACAGTGTATACACAGTTGGTATTTGTCACTTTTACTCAAAGTTCGATAACTTGAAGATTGAAACATATATTATTGGCCAAAGACATGCCGATGATATTAGGAAAAACAAACATACAATAACAGAGAAGTTTGACTTTATTATAGATTCAATCTCAATAGACCTTAGGTAACAAGGTGTTACATGCAAACTAGTTCTAGTTATAGTAAAACTCACCACAGATCAATGACCAGTGACGAACACAAAATATTAGAATTCCTTAGTGAGAATTATCCAGAAGCTTCCTATCATTATCTATTTTCGATCACAGAAGAAACTTTTGATTCGAATGCTTGGTTTGCTCACGCCCGTTGGATAAACGCTGGAGTGGGCCCCGCGGCAGCATTTACCTACGCCAAAATACTTCATGCCTCCGTCGTTTTAGGGAGAACGTTGGATTCTACAGTCATCTCCAACGATATCCGAACTGATGTAGTTCAAAAAATACTTGATAGAAAATCCATCCCAACTCTCCATCAACTTCTTGAAAATGACGCTTCCGTAGTTGTGAACGGCCACAAAATTCCGAAACATCTCTGGGTTGGGAGGAGCATTTTATCTGAACTGTTTCTCGATGGTGATCAGGACACCTATGGCGACAACGCGAGCGATATAGCGCATGGCGTGGTGTCGGATCTTCTCGGAGGGTTGGCGGCATTCGGCCACGGCATCGCCCGGGGCCAGAGGCAAGACATTCTTCCTCAGATGATGATCGATGACCCGACCACCGAGAGCCACCATCTGGTGAAGTGGGAAAAGGCGATCGCTGAAGCTTATGTCGAAACGGGCGTGCCGCGCCCGGCCAGAGGCGACGCAAACGCAGCGCCGACCGAAAGGTCATGGTCCCAACTGATTGGCGACACTCTCGACACAGTGGAGCGCAACGTCGGCGACGTCTTCGATGAGATCGAAACAGTCGTGAATCACGTTACCAATAACAAGGATGAGTATATCGCTTTGCTGGGGACGCTTGGCGATGAGTTGCGGCTATTCAAGGACAGGCTTGAGGGCTCCACACCGGAGATGGCAGTCGGTGCCGGGACCACTCCCCTGCTCACTCATCAGCCCGCATCCGAAAGCAAGGCTGATGCGGAAGCCGCCAGCCCGCCCGGCATCTTCAAGACGGCGCCCATAGAACCCTTTCAACAGCCACAGGTGGAGCTGAAGGGCGACGCCGAGGCCACCGCCGCTCCTCTTTCTCCGACTCAATCCTACCCGCTCGGAAAGGAGTCGGCGCTTCCCGCAACGGTTGAGGCCATACCTGTATCGGCGTCGGCCCCGCCGGCGGCGGATGCGGCCCCCGAGCCCAAGACCCAGCCGACGCCGCGGCCTTACCATATCCTCGACTTGGCGCTCGAAGAGTTGTTTTCACCCGAAGCCTCCGCCTCACCGGCGAGGCCCGACACTGCCTCGCCGCACTCTGCCGCCCCGACTCCGGCCGACCCCGCCCCGATCGAGGAGCGGGCATATGTCGAAACCTCTCCCGAGAAATCCATCCACTGCAGGTTCAACTCTCTCGAACCCAGGTGCCAAACCAACCCCAATTACAATCCCGTGCACGTCCCGTCCGTACACATTCCCAAGAAGCCCAACTTCGCGCCCCCGAAGCCGGTTGCTCCCATCAATCCGCTTCCGGGTTTCAATCCCCGCCCGGGCTGGATGGAGCCGAAATGGGTACCGCCACATGAGACGTCCTCCGGAAGAGGCATGGGCACGTTCGGGGGGAGTAACGGCGGCGGAGGCACCGGCGAAGTCCGTTGGGTGCCGGATCAGAGTTGGAAGAGCAGTCCGCCGATCCCTCGAGCGAGGCCGGAACCCTTCGCTCCCGTCTCTCCCTTTAACATCAGCTCGCATACCGGCTTTGGCAGCAGCGGATTTGGTCGACGGGGAATGGTGCCGGTGGTCCTGGATCTGGACGGCGACGGAATTGAGCTGATCGGCGCCAGCCTTTCTCCCGTGGCCATGGACGTCGATGGAGATGGTGCGGTGGAGAGTGTCGGCTGGGTCGGACAGGACGACGCCTTGCTCGCCGTGGATCTTGATCAGTCCGGCGTCATCGAGGCATTGGAGGAATTCGCCTTTGCTCAAGCAGACGACGAACTGAGCGATCTGGAAGCCTTTGCGCGAGATTACGATAGCAACCGCGACGGCGTTTTCGATGCCGCGGATAGTGCATTCCCGCTGGCAGGCATCTGGCAGGACGAAAACCAGAACGGCATGTGCGAGCAAGAAGAATTCAGAACCCTCGCCGAAGCCGGCATTCTCGCCATCGATCTGGATGCCGAAAAGGATAATGTCGAGGTCGATGGCAACATCATCGTCGCCCACGGCCTGTATCGCCGTGATGACGGATCTGAGGGCATGCTTGCCGATGTTCTGCTCAGCCGAGAAGGCGATGATGACGAGGGTGACGGCCTAGAAAGGCATCTCGAACAGGCAATCGCCGAGATGACCGTGCTTGCGTTCCTCACGCAGCCTGAAACGGCCGCTTACGTACACTGAACCGGCCCATTACCCCACGAAGCCCACGATCTTCCTCACCTCTGCGAAGATCGGGGCGGCGATCTGCCGGGCGCGCTGGGCGCCCTCGGCGAGGATCGTGTCGATATGCGACTGGTCATCCATCAGCCGCTTCATCTCGCCGGTAATGGGGCTCAGTTTTTCAACCGCGACGTCGATCAGCGCCTGCTTGAACCCTGAAAACTGGGCACCGCCGAACTCCGTCAGCACATCGGCGATCGGCTTGTCGGTCAGCGCGGCGTAGATTCCCACCAGGTTTGAAGCTTCAGGGCGGCTTTCCAGCCCCTTCGCCTCGCTGGGGAGCGGCTCGGGATCGGTCTTCGCCTTGCGGATCTTCTTCGCGATCGTGTCGGCGTCATCCGTGAGGTTGATTCGAGACAGGTCGGAGGGATCGGATTTCGACATCTTCTTGGTGCCGTCGCGCAAGCTCATGACCCGCGTCGCCGGTCCCGCAATCAGCGGCTCGGTAAGGGGAAAAAAGCCATCATTGTAGCCGGCCTCGGCGATCGTCTCGGCAAAATCATTGTTGAACTTCTGTGCGATGTCGCGCGCGAGCTCGAGATGCTGCTTCTGATCCTCTCCGACAGGAACATGTGTCGCGCGATAGGCAAGAATGTCGGCCGCCATTAGACTGGGATAGGCATAGAGGCCGACGGAGGCATTCTCCCGGTCCTTGCCCGCCTTCTCCTTGAACTGCGTCATCCGGTTCAACCAGCCGAGCCTGGCGACGCAATTGAACACCCAGGCGAGCTCTGCATGGGCGGAGACCTGGCTCTGGTTGAAGACGATGTGCCGCTTTGCATCGATGCCCGCGGCGATGAAGGCCGCCGTCACTTCGCGCGTGTTATGGGCGAGCTCATGCGGATCCTGCCACACCGTGATGGCATGCATGTCGACGACGCAGAAGATGCATTCGAAGCTCTCCTGCAGCGGCACGAATCGCGACACCGCACCAAGATAATTGCCGAGATGCAGGTTTCCGGTCGGTTGAACGCCGGAGAATACGCGCGGGCGTAAGGAATTCATGAGGGTCTCCGCAAACTCGCGCTATATCGCCTAAATGTCCGGGGATGCCAAGCCCTCGGGTGGCGGCGACGCCGGCGGGCGGCGCATCATGCGTTTCATCTCGCCGAAGGAGAACGCCCTTATCAACTGGCCCACGCCGAAAAAAATCACCGCCCCACCGATGACCAGCGCCAGGAAGCAGCCAAGCTGCAGGAGGAAGGACACGCCCGGAACGAAAATTCCCGCTAGCGGCCATACCAATGCGGCGATGAGGCCGGCGCCCATGACGAGACTCGCCACCAGGATCCGCGGCAGCTTGGAGCGGAGCCGGTCATCCGTCTCGAACTGTCCTCGGTGCACCAGAATGCCCGCCAGCAGCAGCGTGTTGACCCAGGCGGAAAGCGTCGTTGCCAGAGCGATGCCCACATGGCCGATGAAGGAGAAACTCGCCAGGCTTCCGGTGATGTTGACCGCCACGGCCACCCCGGCGCAGATCATCGGCGTCTTCGTATCCTCATTGGCGAAGAATGTCGGCGTGAAGATCTTGATCAGCACATAGGCGGGGAGCCCGAGCCCAAAGGCAGCCAGCGCCTGCGAAGTCGCGACAGTGTCCGCCGCGGTGAAATTTCCGTACTCGAAAAGCATGTGCACGATCGCCACCGGCATGGCGACCAGCGCAATCGTCGAGGGCAGCGTCAGGAGCATCGACATCTCGATGGCGCGATTCTGGGTGTGCCGCATGCCGACCAGGTCACCCGCACGCAGGCGGCGCGACAGATCCGGCAAGAGCACGATCCCCATGGCGACACCGATCAGCCCCAGCGGCAGCTGATAGACACGGTCCGCGTAATAAAGCCATGCCGGGGCATGGGGAATGAGTGAGGCGATCATGGTGCCAATCACCAGATTGATCTGGGTGATACCGGCCGCGATCGTTCCCGGGATGCCCAGCCTGAACAGTCTGCGTACGCCGGGCGTGAGCCTCGGCATCCTGGGACGGAGATTCATGCCCGATGCATAGGACGCCCAGGCCAGCATGATGAGCTGCAGCAATCCGGAGATGGCGATCGACCACATCAGCAGTTCGGCCGTCCGAGCCTCTGCACCCCAGCTCAGCCAAGCGGCGGTCGCCAAAGTACCGATCTGCATCACGTTCAGGATGATGGGTGCGGCTGCAGGGAAGGAGAACTTGCCGAGGCTGTTCAGAACGCCAGAGAAGAAGGCGACTAGCGACATGAACATCAAATACGGGAACCCGATGCGCGACAGCGTCACCGCAAGGTCGAACTGTGCATCGCTCTCGGCAAATCCCGGTGCGATCACCAGCATGACGAGCGGCATGGCGATTTCGGCGACGACGACGAACAAGGTGAGCGCCACCACCATGACGCTCATGACCTCTTCGCCAAAGCGTCGAGCCGCGCCCTCCCCTTCTCCTTCCAGGCGCTTGGCGAAAAGAGGAACGAAGGCGGAGTTGAAGGCGCCCTCCGCAAACAGGCTGCGGAACATGTTTGGCAGCCGCACCGCCACCACGAACGCACCGGCCACAGGCCCGGTCCCGAGCATCCCGGCGGAGAGCGCGTCTCGCACATAGCCGAGCACGCGGCTCGCCATGGTGTAGCCGCTCACGGTCATCGCCGAGCGGAGAAGGTTCATGCCTCGGTCCCCGAAAAACATCTCTGTGGCCTAGTGCCTTATCAGTGCGGCGACTGAAGTTAAACGCGCCTTAAGCCGCGGCGGCGATCAAAGGCGGACTTTGCGTTGCGGCCTCCTCGTGCTTCGATTACAAACCCGGCTCGGTGCCGATCCGGCCCGCGACGACCAGCCGCTTAGGAGCATTGATGCGACCCTCTCACCGTGAAGCCCATGAAATCCGTGCCGTGAGCCTCGAGCGGGGCGTGTCGAAGCACGCGGAGGGCTCGTGTCTGGTCCGTTTCGGCGACACCCATGTCCTTTGCACGGCCAGCCTGGAGACACGCGTTCCAGGCTGGATGCGTGGCAACGGCAAAGGCTGGGTGACAGGCGAATATGGCATGCTGCCGCGCGCCACCCATGAGCGGACTCAGCGCGAGGCCGCCACCGGCAAACGCGGCGGGCGCACTTTGGAGATCCAGCGGCTGATTGGCCGGTCGCTGCGGTCGGCCGTCGATCTCGGCAAGCTCGGCGAGAACCAGATCACCATCGACTGCGATGTGATCCAGGCCGATGGCGGCACCCGGACGGCGGCGATCACGGGTGGCTGGGTGGCTTTGCATGACTGCCTCCATTGGATGAAGGCGCGCAACATGGTCAAGGAAATGCCCCTGACCCACCAGATCGCCGCCATCTCATGCGGCATCTATCGCGGCAACGCCGTATGCGACCTCGATTATGCCGAGGACTCAGAGGCGGGAGCGGATGCGAATTTCGTGATGAACGGCGACGGCCACCTGATCGAAATCCAAGGGACGGCTGAAGGAGCTCCCTTCACGGAGGAGCAGTTCATCGAGCTTCTGAAGCTGGCGCGTCAGGGGATCACCCGTCTCCTCGACCTCCAGAAAACAGCTGTGAGCTGAGACCATGAGCCCCGACGGCATCCTTGAGACGTCCCTCTACGCGACGGATCTCGACGCCGCTGAGGCCTTCTACACGGAGGTTTTGGGGCTGAAGCTGGTGATCAAGGTGAAGGGCCGTCATGTGTTCTTCTCCTGCGGTCAGCAGATGCTTCTGATCTTCAACCCTGAAGCGACGCGCGAACCGCCGAAGCCCGGAATGCTTCCTGTCCCGCCACATGGGGCGGAGGGGGAAGGCCATCTGTGCTTCCGCGCCGACGCCGAAGGACTCAAGCGTTGGCAGGCGCATCTCCAGGACCATGGCGTGGAGATCGAAGCGGCCTTTGAGTGGCCCAAGGGCGGCCGATCAATTTATTTCCGAGACCCTGCCGGCAACTCCATCGAATTCGCCGAGCCGAGCATCTGGGGCTTCTCGTGACGGCCCGTCTTTTCATCGGGCCGAAGCTGGTCGTGGCCAGCCACAATAAGGGAAAGCTCCGCGAGATCGCCGACCTCCTCGCCCCGCTCGGGATCGAGACCGTTTCGGCCGCAGATCTCGGGCTCGCCGAGCCGGAGGAAACTGGCAGCACGTTCGAGGCGAATGCCATCCTGAAGGCGCGTGCAGCGGCCATGGCCTCGCGATGGCCGGCGCTCGCCGATGACAGCGGCCTCTCTGTGGACGCGCTCGACGGAGCGCCGGGGATCTTCTCGGCACGATGGGCGGGCCCCTCCAAGGATTTTCACGCAGCGATGCAGAGGATCGAGGACGCGCTCCTGGAGAAAGGCGCCACGAGGCCGGAGCAGCGCGGTGCCTCCTTCGTCTGCGCCCTTGCCCTGGCCTGGCCCGACGACCATGTGGAAGTCTTCGAGGGCCGCGTCACGGGAACTCTGGTCTGGCCACCCCGCGGAAACCATGGGTTCGGCTACGATCCGATCTTCGTGGCGGATGGATCTTCCGAAACCTTCGGCGAGATGGACCCTGCGGCCAAGCATGCGATTTCACACCGCGCCCGTGCCTTTGCGGCGCTGACCGAACAGGTCTTGAAGACCCATGAGGACGACTGATCAGCCGGGTTTCGCGGTCTATGTGCACTGGCCTTTCTGTAAGGCCAAATGCCCCTATTGCGACTTCAACTCCCACGTCCGGCCGGATGCCGTGGCCGATGACTACGCCGCGGCACTGGTGCGTGAGATCGGCGACTTCGCCGACCGCACGCCGGGACGGACGGTGACCAGCATCTTCTTCGGCGGCGGCACTCCGTCCTTGATGCCGCCCTCGGCCGTCGGCCAGGTGATCGATGCGGTGGCCGGGCGATGGTCTCTGTCGCCCTGGGTGGAGATCACCCTGGAGGCAAACCCGACAAGCGTAGAAGCCTCGAATTTCGACGGTTACGCCGCGGCCGGCGTCAACCGTTTGTCCCTTGGCGTCCAGGCTCTGGACGACGCCTCCCTGAAAGCCTTGGGCCGTGAGCACTCGGTGGCCGAAGCCATGGCCGCTCTCGACATCGCTCAGACCCGCTTCAACCGCGTCTCCTTCGATCTCATTTACGCCCGCCCGGCCCAGACGGTGGCGGCCTGGACGCATGAGCTGTCGGCGGCCCTTGAACGCGGAACCGAGCATCTTTCCCTGTATCAGCTGACCATCGAGCCAGGTACACCCTTTGCCGCCCGCCACAAGCGCGGCACCCTGGTGGTCCCCGACGACGACTCTGCCATTGCGCTCTACGAGATCACCCAGGATCTCTGCAACGCCGCCGGCATGCCGGCCTATGAGGTCTCGAACCACGCGCGGCCCGGGGCCGAATCGCGGCACAACCTGACCTATTGGCGCTATGGCGAGTATGTCGGTGTGGGACCGGGCGCCCATGGACGCTTGATCATGAATGATGCTCGGCATGCTCTGCAGACCATTCGCACCCCCGCAGCTTGGCTCGCCGCCGTCAATCGCCGCGGCAACGGCATCGCTGACGACACCGCGCTCCTTCCTCAGGAGGCGGCGGAAGAACTCCTGCTCATGGGGCTTCGCCTCTCGGAAGGCGTATCGCTGGACCGCTTCGCCGACCTCCGCGGCGGTCGTCTGCGTCCTGGAACCCTGTCATCACTGGCAGAGGAGGGCCTCCTCCAGGTCAGCGACGACGGCCGCCGCATCGCCGCGACGGCCCGTGGACGGCAGGTCCTGAATGCCCTCATCGCCGCTTTGCTGACCTCCTTGGAGGCACAGGAAGCCGCCTAATAGGAGGCGCCGTTGAACCGGGTCGGCGCACCTTCCACGACCTGCGGTCCTGTGGACGTCACCTCCAGAATGGCGAGGCCGCGCTCGATCCTGCCGTCGGAGCGGAACCGGAACAATCCATTGACGCCCTGGAAACCCTCGGGATTGGTGATCTGTGCGGCCGAGAACCGCTGCTTGTCCGGAGCCTTCGCCATGGAGATCGACAGGCTGACGGCATCATACCCTAGGCTCGCCAGCCGCGGCGGCGTGCTGCCATAGGTGGAATCGTAGCGCTGCTCGAAGCGCGTGACCATCTGCGGCGCGACGCCCGCATACCAGCCCCCGAGCGAAATGGGCGTCGAGCGCGCGATCGGCCCGTCCCACAATCCCGTACCGAGGGTCTTCACCCGGTTCGGCGTCACACCAGCCGTCTGCAGACCATGTCCGATCTGCCGCAGATAGTCGCCGCCTTCCGGCAGCAGCAATGCCTGAACGTTCTTGGAGGGATCGTTGACCGCGGCCGCGATCTCTTTGATCGGATCGATAATTCCGGTCGGCGCGCGCGCATAGCGCGTCATCGTGACGATCTGACCGCCATTGATTCGCGCTGCTTCGACCAGCCCCCGCTCCACCGTCGCTCCGTATTGATCCTTGGGGATCATCGCGGCGATGTTCTTGCGGCCCTGCCGGATGGCGTATCCGGTGACGCTCGCCACCTCCTGCTCCGGTAGGAAGCTCATGAGATAGGTGCCGCCCCCCGCCACCGTACTGGACGAGGAAAAGGCGATCATCGGCACGTTGCGCTGCCGGGTCAGCGGCTGGACCGCCTGCACTTCGCTTGAGAGCAAGGGCCCCAGAATGATCTGTGCGCCTTCGTTAAGGGCTTCCTGGGCGGCGGCCTGCGCGCCTTGCGGGTTGCCCCTGGTGTCCTTGGTGATGAGCACGATGCCGGGGTCCCCGGAATCGAACATGGCGAGTTCGCCCGCCTGCTTCAGTGCCCGACCCACGCTGGCGGTATCGCCTGGACCCGAAAGCGGCACCAGCAATGCTACCTTGATGCCCTGCGTATTGATGCTCACCGTCTGCGGTGCAGCAGGTTGCACGGGGACCGGCGGCGCCTTCGAATCGCCGAACAGGCTGCTCGCGCTCATGCTGCAACTGGCGAGTGCCAGCGCGGCAAGCGCCGTCACGGCGACCTTGAACTGCGCGAACCGAGATGGAGAAGTGATGACCCTTCGAAGAGCGTCAGCAGATGATGCCACTGTGATTCCTGATGGCTGCTCTTGTCATTCAATTGGCAGACCGTCTGCCCGATAGATGTGGGCTAAGTCAATCCGCCCCTCGCCAGCCAGGCGAAGCTTCGCGTAAGCTATCGAAAGGCCGCAATGATGGAAAGCCTAACTTGTCCAGACCACTGAACGTTGATCCATCCTCGATCGAATCCGGCGAGGCAACGCGGCGTTTCGTCATCGAGGGTCGTAGCTTCTCGGCGGCGCGCGCCGAGCCCGGGCTGCATGTGACGGCGACGCCGATCGGCAATCTGGCGGACGTAACCCTACGGTCCCTGCAGACATTGGCGGGTGTCGACGCGATCCTGTGCGAGGACACGAGGGTCACGCGGAAGCTCACAACGCGGTACGGCATCGGAACGAAACTGGAACCTTACCACGATCACAATGCCGCGAAGGTGCGGCCGGGCATTCTGGATCGCCTTCAGGAGGGTGCGGCGATAGCGCTCGTGAGTGATGCCGGCACCCCGCTTGTCTCTGACCCCGGCTACAAGCTTGTCCATGAAGCGCGCGACCGGGGGATCCGCTTGCACGCGATCCCGGGCCCCAGCGCCGTGCTGGCAGGACTGACGATTTCCGGGCTCCCGAGTGACAGCTTCATGTTCGCCGGCTTTCTGCCCAACCGCGCCGGTGATCGAAAACGTCATCTGGCCCAGGTCGCCGATGTCCCGGCCACGTTGATCTTCTTTGAATCGGCCCAGCGGATCGAAGCGGCACTGGCCAGTGTCGCGGAGGTCATGGGAAACCGGCCCGTTGCCGTGACGCGGGAATTGACCAAGCTGCACGAGGAGGCCCTGACCGGTACTGCCGAGGAGGTCGCAGCGGCGATCGCAGTGCGCGGGGGCGTGCGGGGGGAAATTACCCTTTTGATCGGCCCGCCTGACGCGGCAGCCCAGGAAACCGACGATGGCGACATCGATGCCGAGGTGTTGACGGCTCTCCGCACAATGTCGGCCAGCCGCGCCGCAGCGCATGTCGCCGAAGCATTGAACCTGCCGCGGAAGCGCGTCTACGCCCGCGCGCTGGCCCTGAAGGAGGCGAGCGATGGCGGAAAGGACGCCTGAGCTCTCTCGCCGGCAGGCCTATCGGCGCGGCCATCGGGCCGAATCGGTCGCCGCCCTCCTGCTCCGCCTCAAGGGCTTCCGCATTCTGGAGCGACGCACCAAGACCCCCCTCGGGGAGATAGATCTGATCGCCGTTCGCGGCTCTCTGATCATCTTTGTGGAGGTGAAGCAGCGGGCCCGGAACGCGGCCACGCTGGAGGTGCTGACGCCGCGCCAGCAGCAACGGATCATGCGGGCCGCCCATTATTGGCTGCCGCGCCACCCTAGCCTCTCGGGGCACAACTACCGCTTTGACATGGTTGTTGTGCAGCCCTACCTATGGCCCCAGCATATCGCGGACGCCTTCACGGCCGGCTCTCATCGCTCGCCGTGATGTGCGTTTCTGTCCCCGGGGGGCTCCATGCCGTTGAAGATTGCCGTTCAGATGGATCCCATCGAATCCATCAGCATCAAGGGCGACTCGACCTTCGCCATGCTGTTGGAGGCCCAGCACCGCGGTCATGAGATTTTTTATTACGTCCCCAAGGCCCTGAGCCTGCGCGACGGCAAGCTGATGGCGCCCGGCTCCAGCTTGGAGCTGCGCGACGAACCTGGGGATTACTTCACCCTCAGCGATCGGCGGGTGGAGGATCTGTCGAATAGCGATGTGATTCTGCTTCGGCAGGATCCGCCCTTCGACATGTCCTACATCACGACCACGCACTTGCTTGAGCAGGTCCACCCCAAGACGCTTGTGGTCAACGACCCTGCCGAAGTACGTAACGCGCCGGAAAAGATCTTCGTCACCCGCTTTCCCGAATTCATGCCGCCGACCCTCATCACCCGTGACCGCGATGCGATCCGCGCCTTCAAGGACGAGTTCGGCGACATCATCTTGAAGCCGCTCTTCGGAAATGGCGGCGCCGGCGTGTTCCGGCTGAGCCACGGCGACGAGAACTTGGCCTCCCTGGTCGAACTCTTCGAACAATCCTTCCGCGAGCCGTTCATCGTGCAGAAATATCTGCCCGAGGTGCGAAAGGGCGACAAGCGCGTGATCCTGGTGGACGGCAAGGCCGTGGGCGCCATCAATCGCGTGCCCGCTTTGGGTGAGGCGCGCTCCAATATGCATGTGGGAGGGCGGGCTGAGCCGTCCGAGCTGACCCGCCGGGAACATGAGATCTGCGAAGCCATCGGACCCGAGCTGAAGCAGCGGGGCCTGATCTTCGTCGGCATCGATGTCATCGGCGACTGGCTGACGGAGATTAACGTCACTTCGCCCACGGGCATTCGCGAAGTGAAGCGCTTCGGCGGCGCCGACATCGCCGCTTTGATCTGGGACGCGATCGAAGACAAGCGCTGAGATCGTCAGCCCTCTGACGATGTTCTTTTTTTGTTCTTGTGCATGGATCCGCCGCGCGCTAGCCTGTTGCCACATGCAGCCGGGGGCGGTCGTGATCTCGCATATTGGAACGGTGGCCTTTCAGGGCATTGAGGCTGTACCCGTCGACGTGCAGGTGCAGATCTCGTCGGGCATGGTCAGCTTCATCGTTGTCGGTCTTGGTGACAAGGCGGTCGCCGAGAGCCGTGAACGGGTGCGCTCTGCCCTGACGGCGATCGGGCTTGCTTTCCCGCCGCGCCGCATCATCGTCAATCTGGCCCCCGCCGACTTGCCGAAGGAGGGCAGCCACTACGATCTGCCGATCGCACTCGGCTTGTTGTCGGCACTGGGCGTCATTCCCGGCGAGGCGCTGTCGCGTTACCTGGTCTTCGGTGAACTGTCCCTGGACGGCTCGATCTCGCCCGTGGCCGGGGCTCTGCCGGCCGCCGTCGCGGCGAACGCCCGCGGGCTTGGCGTCATCTGCCCCAAGGACTGCGGTCCTGAAGCCGCCTGGGCGGGCGAGGGTGTCGACATTCTGGCGCCGGCGAACCTCATCCAACTGGTCAATCACTTCAAGGGCGCACAGATGTTATCCCGCCCTGTGGTGAGCTTCTTGGTGGATCCTCCCCGCTTTAACGACTTGCGCGACATCAAGGGACAGGAGGCGGCCAAACGCGCTTTGGAGGTCGCCGCCGCCGGAGGCCACAACATGCTGATGGTAGGCCCCCCGGCGCAGGCAAGTCGATGCTGGCCCAACGCCTGCCTTCGATCCTGCCTCCGATGGAGCCTCAGGAAATGCTGGAGGTCAGCATGATCGCCTCCGTCGCCGGCGAGCTCGCCGGTGGACGGCTGAGCCGCAGCCGACCGTTTCGTGCCCCGCATCATTCGGCCAGCCAGGCGGCCCTGGTCGGCGGCGGCTTGCGTGCCCGTCCGGGCGAGATGGCCCTGGCTCACCGCGGGGTGTTGTTTCTGGACGAGTTGCCGGAGTTTCAGCCTCGCGCCCTCGAGGCTCTGCGCCAGCCCCTGGAGACCGGTGAGACGGTGGTGGCCCGCGCCAACCATCACATCACCTACCCCGCCCGGTTCCAGCTGCTCGCCGCGATGAACCCCTGCCGCTGCGGGCGCGCCGGAGATGCTGGCTTCACTTGCGCACGCGGCGCACGGTGCGCGACCGACTATCAGGCGCGGCTTTCAGGCCCGCTCCTCGACCGTATCGATCTCGTCATCGATGTGGCCCAGGTCCAGATCGGTGACCTCGCTTTGCCTCCCGCCCGCGAAGGCAGTGCCGAGGTGGCAGCCCGGGTCGCTGCCGCACGCGCCCTGCAACGGGCGCGGTTTCGTGGCTTGGGGCTTTCCCACCTCTCGACCAATGCCGAGGCGGATGGCGAGGTCCTGGAGACCATCGCACCAACCGATCCGGCTGCAGGCCGCCTGCTGAGCGACGTCGCGGAGCGCATCCGTCTGTCTGCGCGGGGCTATCATCGAGTTTTGAAGGTCGCCCGGACCCTGGCCGATCTCGCGGGCATGGAGACGATCACCAGGGCCCATGTGGCCGAAGCCCTGACCTATCGAAACGAAATGCGGAACCAGAGGCTTGCGGCATGATGGCCGGCTTTCGGTCCGAGGATGCCATGGGAGTCCCGTCCTCGGGCCTTGATCTCGTGGCCCGAACACGGTTTCTGTCCTAAGGTGCAGCAAATGCGGCCTGCGGGCGGCGCAGCAGGGATCCGGTTGAGTGGTCGACTCCTCTTCGCACAGTTTTTTGCCCTCCGACCCGGTACCGGTCCTCGACAGGAGCTCAGGCCGGGCCTCCTTTGGGCTTCACGACGAGCCGACTGTCGATCTTCCGACGAGGGATCTGCATCTGCTCCTGGCCTGTCTCGGACTGGTGGCCGTCATCCTCATAGCGGGTTGGATTGCGCTGGCTCCTTCTGTCTCGGCGACCGTGGAGGCGATGATTGCCGTCGCCTTTCTCGCATGCGTCGGAGCTGGCGTGTTCACTCTGATGGCGACACGAAAGTTGGCCCGAGTGGCGCCACAGCTCGAAAAGCGTCGGGACAGCGAAGCCCGATACCGCCAGCTCATCGACAATCAGGCCGATCCCATTTTCCACAGGGATCTGAACGGTCATATCACCTTCGTGAATGCAGCTTTCGAGCGCCTCTTCGGCACCACCAGCGAGACAGCCCTCGTCGAAGGCCTCAATTTCAAGGTCCTCGAGGGAATGACTCACAGCGAGGCGGACGCAAAGCTGTCGCTGCCGCCCCACAGGCTCAGTTTCGAACAGAAACTGCAAACTCGAACGGGCCACTGCTGGCTGTCTTGGGAGAGCGCTGCCCTCCTCGCGCCCGACGGCCGCTTGTTGGAAATTCAAAGTGTCGGCCGCGACATCACGGCCCAGGTTTCGGCCATCGAGGAGATCAGGCGGGCCCGCGACGACGCGGAGGCAGCCAACCGGGCCAAATCGATGTTCCTGGCGACCATCAGCCATGAGATCCGCACCCCGATGAATGG
Source organism: Rhodoligotrophos appendicifer (assembly GCF_007474605.1). Lineage (NCBI taxonomy): Bacteria > Pseudomonadati > Pseudomonadota > Alphaproteobacteria > Hyphomicrobiales > Rhodoligotrophaceae > Rhodoligotrophos > Rhodoligotrophos appendicifer. The sequence continues at coordinate 203,087 of NZ_VHKL01000001.1, forward strand.
CGTGCTGGGAATGCTCGACCTGCTGATGGGCACCGATCTCACCCCGGAGCAACGGTCCTACATGCGGACGGCCGACATTTCCGGTCGCGCTCTCCTGTCGCTCATCGACGAGATCCTGGATCTGTCCAAAGCGGAGTCAGACCGGGTTGACTTGACCCTCGCCCCTTTCGATCTCACCGAGATGGTCGAGAACGTGACGGAACTCCTCGCCCCCCGAGCCCATGCAAAGAATCTCGAAATCGCCTGCTTTGTCGACCCCGCCTTGCCTCAGGAGATCGTCGCTGACGGCCCGAAGCTTCGGCAGATCCTGATCAATCTTGCCGGAAACGCTGTGAAATTCACGGAGAGTGGAGGCATAGCGGTCCGGGTATGCCTGAAGAACGACCTCGGTGGAACTGCCCGGGCGGGCCCCTATCTCACCGAGTGGTCGGTGACGGACACCGGCATTGGCATCGATCCCGATAAGATCCCCTTCATCTTCGACGCCTTCTCTCAGGTCGAGTCCGGGAATGCGCGGCGCTATGGCGGATCCGGCCTGGGACTGACCATTTCCCGTCGTCTTGTTGAACGGATGGGTGGCGATCTGAACGTTCGCAGTACGCCCTCGAGAGGCACGACCTTCCGTTTCGAGATCGCCGTGGAAGGCGTTGTTCCCGCAGAGTCCCAGGAGGAAATTCCGCCGCCGCTCCAAGGGATGACGGCCTTTTTGGTCATGAGCGACGGGACCCCGGCAGAGCTCCTGCAGGCCTATTTGGAAGGCGACGGCGCCGTTGTACACCGATGTCCGGATGCCGCGAGCCTTGGAAGCGTTGTGGATGCCATCGCTAAAGCACCAGCCTCGGGACCTCTGTCACAATTGCTCGTGCTGGTGGACAGTGACCTGTCGGCTGACTTCGTGTCTGCCATCGACGCAATAGGCAGGCCTGGGTCGCTTCCAAGGATCTGGCTGTTGCTCACCGCTGAAGAGCGGAGCGACGTCCTGCCTTTGATATCGGAGCTTTATGCCGGATACCTCGTGAAGCCGCTCCGGCGCAGTTCTCTCCGGCGCTGGTTGCCCCCTTCAGCCCATGTCGGTGGTGCCAAGGAGCAAAAAGGACCCCGGCGCAGCGAGGGCGCCCGGCCTCCCGAACCCAGGATTGACAGACCCCTGTCGATCCTCCTCGTCGAAGACAATCGGATCAACGCCATGCTGACCAGGGTCCTGCTTGAGCGGGTCGGACATAAGGTGACCCATGTGAAAACCGGTCTTGACGCCGTGGAGGCGGCCAGGGGGTCGATCGACACCGAGGGACAACCGTTTGATTTGGCGTTGATGGACATCCAGATGCCCGACATGGATGGTCTGGAGGCGACCCGCCAGATCCGTGCCGAGGAGGCGTCATCTGGCGACGGGCGCCGGCTGCCGATCGTGTCCCTCACAGCCAACGCGCTGGAAGAGGATCGCCTCGCCTGCCTGGCCGCGGGCATGGACTACTATCTCGTCAAACCATTCCGGCTTGCGGAACTGCAGGAGGCCATGGCCCACGCTTTATCAGCGCCGACGCTCCAGGTGTCGCAATCCGCAGCCGGCGCCGTCATGAAGACTGTAAGCCACTGGTCGCCTCCCAAGCGCCCCGCATCGGCACCCCCTCATTGAAACCAACGAGCAAGGTTCTTGAATCTTTCACCGTGATCGGGTTTGTGAGACAGTAACGTCATTTTCCGGGCCTACGGGAACATAGCGGCTTGTGACGGTCGCAAGTCAGGCAGGATCACAAGCGATGGGTGCCACCGCGAACTTTCAACAAGAATCAGACACCCTCACACGCCGAAGCAACGCGACCCCATCGGCGAGTACCTTGCTTGGCCGAAAGGGGTCTCTTGAGGTCCGCCTCTCCCGGGACCCCGATGACGTGGCTGCCGCGCAGTCCCTGAGATACCGGGTCTTTTACGAGGAGCTGAACGCCCGGGCCTCCGCCGAGACCCTGATCTGGCGCCGTGACGCCGACGCCTTCGACGCCATCTGTGATCACCTGCTGGTCCTGCAGACCGAGAACGGAGACACCAGCAGCGACGCCATCCGCATCGGCGATGCTCAGGTCGTCGGCACCTACCGGCTGCTGCGCCAGGAGGTGGCGCAACGGAACGCCGGTTTCTACACCCAGGACGAGTTTGACATTGCAACCCTCGTCGGCAGCAAGCCTGCACTGAAATTTCTTGAGCTCGGTCGCTCCTGCGTTCTGAAGCCCTATCGTACGAAACCCGTCGTGGAGCTGCTCTGGCAGGGGATTTGGAATTATGTCCGGCTGCATCAGCTCGATGTGATGCTGGGATGTGCGAGCCTCGAAGGGACCGATTTGGACGCCCTTCGCCTGCCCCTCAAATTTTTGCACGACGAGTTCTCGGCTCCCGCTGAATGGTACGTCCGAGCCCAGCCGGATCGCTATGTACCGATGGACTCTCCCGGTCTTCCTCCGGTGGATCCTCGGCAGGCGATGCGCAGCCTGCCGCCGCTGATCAAGGGTTACCTCAGGCTCGGAGCCTATATCGGTGACGGCGCCGTCGTGGATCATCAGTTCAACACCGTCGACGTTCTGATCATCCTTCCCGTGACGTCGATCAACAACCGCTATTTCAGCCACTTTGGCGCCCCTGACGACCTGCAGCTTCCCACGTCCTGACCATCAGCAAAATCGCTCCTCCCGGAACCTCGAGAGCACTCGTATCGTTTCTGCTGCAGAGGACCGAAAGGACGGAACATGCCGGATAAAAAGACCGAACAGCCGAAGAAGCAGGACGACAAGGAGTTGGAGAAAGCTCTCAATGACAGCTTTCCGGCGAGTGATCCTCCCGATCTGACCCCCAAGCCGGCCAACGAGCCTCAGCCGCCGAGACGCACACGTCCCTGACACCTATTGCGCGCCTCTACGGCTGGGATAGGATGGATATTTCCTCGACGCAGGGCGCGTAACGCAACATGTCGAAAGCGGGCCAGCCGCAGGGGGATCCTGTCAGAGAGCGGCAGTCACCAGATCGTCGTCGTCAACAACTAATTGACGCCGCCGTTCATGCCATCGCCCTTCACGGACTGTCCCGGGTAACTCTCCAGCAAGTGGCAAGCCTTGCCGGACTGACTGCTGGAATGGTGAACTTTCACTTCGACAGCAAACAGTCTCTTCTCACCGCCACCCTGAAGCACATCGCCAACGAATATAATTCTGCATTTGATCTCGCCGTCGAGAGGGCGGCGGGAGATCCGGTGGCGGCGCTTAGCGGTGTGATCGTTACCAGTTTGGATCACGCTGTGGCGTCTCCGGAGAAAGTCGCTGTCTGGTCGGCGTTCTGGGGCGAAACGCGGGCGAGAGACGAATATCTGTCTCTCTGTGGCGGCGTTGACGCCGCACAGCAAAAGCGGATCGAGGCCCTCATCAAGGAACTGGTGCAGCGCGAGGGTCGTCCTCTGGATGCCTATTCGATCGCCTTTGGCCTGAGCGGCGTCCTTGATGGTCTATGGCAGGAAATCCTGGTTCAATGGCAAGACTTTGATCGACATCGAGCGATCGAGCTATGCCATCGATACCTCGCGAATTTCTTCCCCGCATTTTTTGTGCCGCCACGACCGGAGGCGATCCCGCGTTCTTTGCCGGCATCAATCAGCCCTTATGCCAGTTTACCAGCGTCCGCCTATACAGACTCCAAGCGGTATCAACTCGAACGCACAGACATTTACCGCCACGCTTGGCACTTCATGGGCCATGAGAGCGAGATTCCGGACACCGGCTGCTACCGGACCCTGGCAGTCGCCGGCGAGCACGCCTTCGTAATCCGTGGTCCCGACGGCCTCATCAGGGCCTTCCATAACGTCGCTCCCCACCGTCCGATTCCGGTTGTCGAAGGAGAGCAGGGGGTAACGGGATCAATAATCACGATAGACGATCCTGGCCTGGCCTTTGATCTCAAAGGGGCCGTGCGAAATGCAACGCATTTGGCGGAAAGCAATCTGGCACTGCGACCTGTCGCAGTCGACGTTGCCGCGAATTTCATCTTCGTAAACTTCGGTGATGCCCCCAGGCTCATGTCCGATCGTCTGGCGGTATGGCCAGCCAACCCCTTGGCGGGCTTGTCGGGCCTGAACCAAGTCGTCTGGCGGGAGACCTGCGAATGTGGAGCCGATTGGAAGGCGGTGGTCGAAACCCTCCTCTACAATGGCGAAACAGCCAGCGCGCACACGGAGGAATTCGAGTCCGTGCGCATTGCCATACTCGACCAAGATCCCTTGAAGACCGCCTCCGGGGCGAAGGATGGCCTCGAACAGAGCGGCGATCCGGGTCAGCACTGCTTTCTCTATCCGAACCTCTTTCTTTCGGTGAGCGACGGAATAGTTCAGGCGATATCGGTTCTCCCGAAGGGTCCCGGCCGAACCAGCCTGCTCTCGGTGGGATACGCCGCCGGTGACCGGCTCGGACGGGCCGACTGGCCCGGCGAGTGGGCAGCATCACCGGCACTGAAATCCGCAGCCCGTCGCGCCGAGGCGATGCAGCAGCGGCTGCAGAGCCTCGCTTATTCCAGGGGGATGCGTCGCAAGGGTGAGCCAGCTCTCGGCAGCTTTCACGAGTGGCTGCAATCCGACGTGTCCTCGACCGAAGGAGACGATTTCGCTTGAGAGGAGCGCAGTTTGACGAGCGCATCCACCGCCACGCATCCTGTCGCTGTCACAAGGACGGGATTGACATCCATGGCGTCCAGCCACGGTCCAAGCTGTGACACCAGATGAGAGAACGCTGAAGCTGAGGTGCAGAACGCCTGGATATCCCCCGCGGGTCCGCCACGGACTCCATCGAGCAGAGGGCGCAGCCTGAGGCGTTGCAGGGCGATCAGGGCCTGGTCAGCCTCGAAAGGGGGAAGCAGCGCTTGGACGTCCTGAAGGATCTCGGCATGGATGCCGCCGAAGCCGAGCAGGACGATAGGGCCGAAATCCGGATCATGGATCATCCCTAGGAGCATTTCGATGGCCGGTGAAGTGATCATCTCGGCAACAATCATCTGCGGACCGAGGCGGCTCGCGATGTCCGCGAAGGCTTCTGAAAGTAAAGCCTCACCCGTGAGGCCGAGGCGTACGCCGCCTGCATCCGATTTGTGCGCGAGGCCTGGCGCGGCGGATTTCAGAACCACCGGATAACCTATGTCTCCGGCTGCCGCGATCGTATCGCCCAGAGAAGTCACCATCCGGTGCCTCGGGATGGTGATGCCGGCAGCAGCGAGCAGGCCGAGCGACTGAGCTTCGTCGAGTGGACTGCCGGAGGCCAACCGCTCCTGCCATTCATGATGGATGGGGTCGAGGCTCACCTTGCGTGCCGGAACGAAGTCGCGCCATCTCGTCAGATGGCCATAGGCCCTGAGGAAAACCGGAACGCCGTCGAGCACCGGAATGCCCGCCCGTGTGGAGTCGTTCGCCCTCGGATCGGCCCCGCTGCCCTGGTGGTTTGATACGATGAAAACGGGCTTGCCCGATGCTCGTCCAGCATGGGCAGCCATGTCGAAATAGTCGCTAAAGATGCGCCCGCCAACACCGCGGTCGAGCACGAGCGCGACAGCCGCCGTGTCCTCGTTCTCGGCAAGAGCCATTGTACAGGCATGGAAGTTGTCTGGATAATTGCGCCCCGTGCCCCAGGCATCCAGCGGATTGGCGGCGGCAAGGCCGGGATCCAAGGCCGCGGTCAGCCGGCCGATGGTCGCGGGCGACAGCGCCGCCATGGCGGTACCCGCATCACTGGCGAGATCGGCGAACAGGGCGCGCTCACCACCGGAATCATGGAGTGTGGCGAGGCCGCCAGGCCCGATGGCCGGCGTTGATTGGAAGGCGATCAACGTCGCGGCCAATTCGTCGATCGACGTGACGCGGGAGACGCCATAGGCCTCGAACACGGCCTGATACGCAGCATCATCGCCCGCCAGCGCACCTGAATGAGTCTCCGTGAAGCGGACTGCCGCTTCGCTGCGCCCGACCTTCAGCGCGACGACCGGGATCCGGCGGGCAGCGGCCTTCTCCAGAGCCAGGAGGAATCCGCCGGGGTCTCTGGCAGTTTCCATGAACAGGCCGATCACCCTCGTCTCAGCCTGTTCGAGGGCGAAATCCATGTAGTCGGCAAGAGTCAGCACGAGTTCCTGACCGGACGAGACCGCAAGGTTGTAGTCAATGCGCTCCTCTGCATCGAGGAGAGCCGTGAAAAGCGAGCCTGAATGACTGATCAAGGTCACGCCCCCGGGCTCGTGCCTCTCACGGGTTTGAAATCCGCAGACACGAACTCCGGCAGCGAAATTGTAGAAGCCCATGCCATTGCCGCCGCAGAGGAGAATGCCCGCGCTCCGGGCCATCTCTCCGATTCGATCCCGACGGGACACGCTGTCCGAGGTCTCGCCGGCGAGCGCCGAGACGATGGTGGCGGCACGGATGCCTTGAGCAATAGCGCTCCTGAACTCGCCCTCGATGCGGTCATCTGAGAGAGCGAACACCGCATGCTCTGGGACCCGGGGCAGCTCTGCCAAGGTGGCAAAGCATGGAACTCCCTCCACGCTGTCATAACCTGGATTGACGGCATGCAGCGCTCCACCATAGCCGCCTTGCAGCAATTGACGGATCATCAAATTGCCGACCGATCCGGGCCGCCGGCTGGCGCCGACGACGGCAAGCGAGCGCGGCTTCAGCAGTGGGTCAAGGCGATGGGGCGGCATGGAAGAGTCCTTGGCTGGTCCTTCGAGGCTCGCTCTAGAACCGCCCGGGCGGCGTCACCTTTTTCCTCGGCGGATCGAAGAATGGCCTCGGCACGATCCAGGCGCGCAACATGAGTTTCTGCCATTCCAGCTCTCGCATGGCATAGATCTCGACCCAGAGGTCATCCACCACCTTCACGCCATAGGGACGCTTGAGCGTGGCGATGGCGATGTTCCGCTTTGCCGTCGGCGACCACAAGGCGGCGGTGATGTGCCCGACTTCTTTGGATTTCTTGTGATAGATCAGCGAGTGGTCGGCCGCGACATTGCCCTCGATCTCCAGGCCCACGAGACAGAAGCGGGAGGTTCCCCGCTCCTTCTCGGCCAGCAGGGCGCGCCGGCCGTTGAAGTGGCCCTTGTCGAAGCTGAGCATCCACTCCAGGCCGATCTCGAAGGGCGAGCGCGGCCGGTCGCGTCGCACCGCCTGGTTGGCGGCGATAAAGTCCCCGTTGGTCTGGATGAACCCTGCCTCAATGCGCGCCATATTCAGCGCATGAGACCCGACTGCCCTCAGCCCGTACAGCGGGCCAGCCTCCCACAGGATGTCCCAAAGCGGCAGGGCATTGTCCACATCGGTCCACAGCTCGTAGCCGAGATCGCCTGTGAACCCGGTGCGCGAAATCAACACCGTGGCCCCATTCGCCAGCGAGAACTCCCGCAGATCGAAAGGCTTCAGCGTTTCGACCCCCTTGAACCCTGCCCGCTTGAGAACGGAGAAGGAGGTTGGCCCCTGCAGCGAGAGGGCGGCGATGTCGTCGGTCTCCTCCTCGATCTCGACCTGGAAGCCGATGGCGGAATCGAGGAGCCAGGGAAGATGCCGCTCCTGGCAGCACAGTCGGAAACGGGTGGGAGTCAGCCGAAAAATGGTGCCGTCATCGATGACCTTGCCATCATCGTCGCACCAGATTGTATAGACAACCCTCCCCGGTTTCTGCTTCGTCACATTACGGACCGTCAGCCGGTTCAGGAAATCCTCCGCGTCGGGGCCCTCGATGCGATACTTCACCATCGGCGTCAGGTCATAGAGGCTCGCCTGATTCCGGAGCGCAAAATACTCCGTCTCCTCTTCTTCATAGATGTTGACGGTGAGGTACCCGGCCCAGGGAATATAGGAGCCGAGCTTGCTCAGGGGCCTCGTGCGCTCGGCAAAAGGTGTCGGCAGCAGCGGAGTGCGGAAATGGCCCTTGTCGATCGGCTTCATCACTTGCCCTCCCGCTCCAGGACGCGCTTCGCCGCGTTCATCCCCGCAGCTCCCATGATGTGCCCCCCAGGATGACAGCCGGCGGAGGCGAGATAGAGCCCGCCGATGGGCATGTCGTATTGCGCGGCGAAGGGGACGGGTCGCAGCATGAACATCTGATCGATAGTGAGTTCGCCATGGTGCCAATGACCGCCCGGCATGCGGTAGCGCTGCTCGATGTCCGCGGGCGTCAGCAGGTCCGAGGCGACGATCTGGTCCTTGATGCCGGGGGCATACCGCTCGAGCCGATCGAGAATGGAGGCCTCGAATCCTCCCCGCGCGGTCTCCCAGCCATCCTTATGCTCGAAGGGCGCATAGATGACATTGGCTGACAGCACGTGCTTTCCCGCTGGCGCGAGCGACGCGTCGGTCATACTCGGTATGACCAGCTCCATGGCCGGCAGGACGGAGGCTTCGCCATACTTGACCGGGTTGAAAGCCTCTTCCAGCTCCGCGAGCGAAGGCGAAATGACGAGCCGTCCGGCCAGATGACGCGTCTCGAGCCCCCTGAAGGCCGGAACGCCGTCCAGTGCCAGGTTGAGCTTGGCGACATTGCCTTTCATGCGGATGGACTTCAGTCGCCGGACCATGCCCGTGTCGAGATGGCGGGCACCGACCAGATCCATGAGGGTCGTCCGCGGATTGGCGCCGCAGACGACGACCTTGGCCTGGATCTCCTCGCCGCTGGCGAGACGCACCCCGGTGACACGATCCTCTGCGACGAGAATGCGCGCGGCCACGGAGTCGGTGCGGATCTCGGCCCCGGCCGCCTGGGCAGCCTTGACCAGAGCATCCGCAACCGACCCCATGCCGCCCTTGGGCAGTGCAAGCGCACCGCCCATGCTTCCGCTGTCCCCAGCCAGGCGGAAGTAATAAGTCATCAGCGAATTGGGGGACCGTGGCCCCATATGGGTCCCGAGGACAGCATCGAAGCCGATGGCTCCCTTCAGGCCGACATCCTCGATCTCGTCATCGAGCACATCCTCGATGTTCATGAGCACCATACGCAGGAACTCGCGCATGTCCTCGCGTCCGAGACGGCGGATCGCCAGCCCGAGGCTGCCGAGCGTCATGATGTCCTTTGTCGAGCCGAAATCGAAGCGCGGCGGCGTCTTTGCCAGGAACGGCTTGAGGACGCCGGCAACGCGCGACAGCTTCACATGCAGAGCGGACCAGGCTGCCTTGTCCGCCGGGTCGAGCTGTCCCGACAGCGCCTCCACATCGCCGCGCCGGATGCGAAGGTGACGACCCCCTGCATCGAGCGCGATCGTATCGATGTCGCTGGCGGAAAGGCTGAGCCCGTGACGCTCGAGGTCGAGCCCGGAAATGACTTCGGAGTGGAGATGCGTCAGAACATGGGCAAGGCCGGAGACCTTGAACCCTGGTGCGATCTCCACGGTCCGGGCGCCTCCGCCGACGACACTGTCGGCCTCGACAACCAGAACCTTGCGGCCCTTTTTGGCCAGCAGACCCGCTGCGACCAGCCCGTTATGGCCGGCCCCGATGACGATGACGTCGTAGGACTTAGAGGGTGGCATAGGCGTCGCTCATCTCGACCGGCTTTTTCTTGAGGTCGCGCAGCACCTCGGCCGCAGCATTCCGACCCGGTGCACCCATGACGCCGCCACCCGGATGGGTTGATGATCCACACATGTATAGACCACGGACCGGCGCGCGATACTGCGCATATCCGGGGACCGGCCGGTTGAACAGCAGCTGGTCGAATGTCAGCTCACCCTGGAAGATGTTTCCCTCGGTAAGACCGACCTCGGCCTCCAGTTCACGAGGCGTTCTCACCTCCGCATGCAGGATCAGATCCTTGAAGTTCGGGCTGTACTCGGCGATCTGGTCGATCACCGTCTGGCCGAAAGCGTCGCGATCGGCATCCGTCCACGGCTTTCCCTCGATGAAGGGCGGACAATATTGGATGAAGCAGGTCATGTAGTGCTTGCCGGGCGGCGCCATGGTCGGATCGATCTGGGTCGGGATCAGCATGTCGAGGAACGGGTCGCGCGAAAAATGACCCCGTTTCCAGTCGTCATAGGCCCGCTCCATGCGCTCCACTGAATCGGTGAAGTGGAGGTCACCGCGATAGCAGGGAGAATCGTCCGGCAGGGCGGGGAATTTTGGCAACCCATCCAGCGCGATGTTGAGTTTCCCCGACGAGCCGCGGATCTTGAACCGCTTGACCCCGCGCAGGAAGGTCTCGGGCAGCTCTTTCTCCTCGACCAGCTTGAGAAAGGTGCGCTTCACGTCGAGATTGGAGAGGACGAGCTTCGCTCGGATTTCTTCGCCATTCTCCAGAACGACTCCGGTGGTGGCGCCGGCGTTGACCATCACCTTGTCCACGGGCGCCGAGGTCCGGATCACGCCACCATAAGATTGGAACGCCGTCGCTAGGGTGTTGGCGATCTGGCCCATGCCGCCGCGGGTAAAGCCCCAGGCCCCCACATTGCCATCGACCTCTCCCATGTAATGATGCAGCAGCACATAGGCCGTACCCGGTGAATAGGGACCGAGTGCCGTGCCGATGATGCCCGAGACGCAGAAATAGGCCTTCACCACGTCCGTCTCGAAATACTCGTCGAGGAATTCGGCGATCGACATCGTCCAGAACCGGACGATGTCGTACATCTCGGCTTCCGTCAGGCCATGAAATTTCTTGCCCAGGAACAGCAGTTCGCCGATGTCGCGGGGCTTGAACGAGGTGGGATCCGGCGGTGCCCGCATCAGCAGTGGCCGGATGAATCGGCACTGACGCAATACCTCGGCAGAATATTCGTCATAAGCCTCTGCGTCGCGCCGCGAAAAGCGAGCCAGCTCGCGCCGGTTGGCCTCGTGGTTCTTGTACGTCGCGAGATAGCCGCCATCCTGGGTCAGGACGGCGCCTCCCTGATAGGGGATGACCTGCAGTCCGTGCTTGGGCAGTTCCAGATCGCGCATGATCTCGGGCCGGAACAGGGAGCAGACATAGGAGCAGTTGGAATATTTGAAGCCCGGATAGAGCTCGCGGCTGACCGTGGCACCTCCGATATACTCGTTCTTTTCCAGCACGATGACATCGAGCCCGGATTTGGCCAGATAGCTCGCGGCGACCAGGCCATTGTGCCCGGCACCGACGACGATCGCGTCGTATGACTTCATGTGGCCCCTGCCCCTCTTGTTCTTGCCGGCCGCGCATCTTTCGAGCTCGCTGGCGCGAGCACCTCAGGATGAGGATTGAGGTCTACCTCATCCGGAGGAGGCCCACAGGGCCGTCCCGAAGGATCAGGACGCCGCGCTCATCCGCCCCTTGAGCTGCTCAAGCGTCAGGTCGACGGCCACCTCGAAACCCTTCAGCGTCGTCTCTAGGCAGCCCTTGTCATGGGCCTCGCAGATGAACCAAGGCTCGCGGCTGTCCGGCTCGCAGAGCACGCCCTGATCGTGCAGGTGCTGAGCCATCGTATCGTAGAAAGTATAATCCGAGGTCCGCCAGTCGCGGTAGTTCTTCGGCGGATTTTCCGCAAAGAACAGACCGCCCATGGACGGATGTCCAGAGAAGGAATGCACGATCCCGCGCGCATTCAACACGGCGCTCATGCCCTTCTGCATGTCCTTGCCATACTGCGCGATGGTCTCCAGGGCTGGCGTTTCCTGAATGATCTCAAGGGTCTTTGCCGCTGCTGCGATCGAGACGGAATGCGCGGTATAGGTGCCCCCATGAGCGACCCCCTGCCCGAATTTGCGCATGATCTCCTCGCGCCCCCCGATGGCCGAAATCGGATAGCCATTGGCCAGCGCCTTGGCGAAGGTCGAGATATCGGCCTCGATGCCGAACAGCTCCTGGACCCCACCGCGGGCGACGCGGAAGCCGGACTTGACTTCGTCCACGATCATCAGCACGCCATATTTCGTGCACAGCTCACGGACGGCTTTCACATAGGCCGCATCGGCGGTGATCCCGCAGCAATTGCCCATGATCGGCTCGATCAGGATGGCCGCGATCTCATCGGCATGGGCTTTGAAGATGCTCTCTACCCTGTTGGCGTCGTTCATCGGCGTCATATGAAGAAGCTGCCGAGCGACCTTGGGAATCCCCTGGCCATAGGGAATGACGGTCGGATCGATGTTGGACCCAGGGACCCATTCCGACATGTTGGCCGCCCACATGGCCGCATCGAAGAGCCCGTGATAGCCGCCTTCATGGAGAACGTAGCCATCCTTCTTGGTGAAGGCGCGCGCCAGCCGCAGCGCAGCCATCACCGCCTCGGTGCCGGAATTGGAAAAGCGCACGAGATCGACCGAAGGCACCATCTGAGCGATCCGGTCGGCGACTTCGTATTCCTTCTCGGTGGCGAGCGCGAAGACACCACCGACCTTCATGCCCTCGATCACGGCCGCATCGACTCGGTCGTCTGCATAGCCGAGGATCGCCGGGCCATAGCCAAGGCGGTAATCCACATAAGCATTGCCGTCGAGGTCCCAGATCTTGCCGCCCTTGGCGTGATCGACATAGAGCGTCTTGTCCTCACCCCAATACCGAAAGTTTGACGCCACGCCCAAAGGCAGCCGAGACACGGCCTTTTTGAAATGCGCGTTGGATTTCGCCAGATTTCTGGTCGTCATTTTAGTCTCCATGGTTTGGCCCGCGCGACAGGAGGCACCTGTCGCCATCGGGGCAGCCAAACCTGAGCGAGCATCACGAGAGGTTTGTGCAGCCAATGCGGCCGCGCCTCGATGTTGATTGAACAATCATTCAGAAAATGCCCTACAGCTCATTGAATGGTCAATCAGAATCTTGCTCGGGCGGGAAGATGGTGCTTATGATCTCGCAGGGGTGAGAGCGATTGGAACATGAACCGTTTACAGCACGTCGTCCTCGGGCTTGACCGGAGGACCCGGGGGCCGAACGGTACAAGCTTCCCCCTACAGTCTTGGATCGCCGGGTCAAGCCCGGGGATGACGAGGCGGAAGAACACGGGGCGGGCAACGATGACGAGGCTTCGATGACGGCGGACACCCTCGACACTGAAGACGACGATCACTCCTACACAAATGAATTGATCGGCATGCTCGAGATCGTCTGGGGCGAAGGTTGGCTTTCGCCTGGTGGTCCCCAGGAAGTCGATCGTGTCGTCGAAGGGCTGGATCTTCGCGACAAGCACGTTCTCGACATCGGATGTGCCGTGGGCGGCATAGACTTTCACCTGGTGGAGAAGCATCACGCCGGACATGTGACGGGAGTTGACGTGGAGGGGCCCGTCCTCGCAATCGCGGAGCGGCGCGCGGAGGAGCGTGGCCTCAGCGGTCGGATCGACTTCAAGAAGGTGGAACCCGGGCCCCTGCCTTTTCCGGATGCGAGTTTCGACATTGTCTTCTCCAAGGATGCGATGGTCCACATTCCCGACAAGGACGCCTTGGCTCGAGACCTCTTTCGAGTCCTGAAGCCGGGAGGAATTCTCGCGGCCAGCGATTGGATGATCGGCCATGACGGCGCACCTTCCGCAGAGATGCAGCACTACATCGATCTCGAGCATCTCGGTTTCGGAATGGGCTCGCCCGAACGCTATCGCCGTGCTTTTCGTGATGCGGGATTCATCGATATCCGGCTGACCGATCGCAATCACTGGTATAAGACGGTTGCCCGCGACGAATTGGCGACGATGCAGGGCGAGATCTATGACGAGGCGGTCGCGAAGCTCGGTAAGGAGTTCGTCGACCACAACATCGAGATCTGGAAAGCGATGATCGTCGTCCTCGACAAGGGTGAACATCGGCCGACGCATCTGCGCGCCCGTAAACCGTGATTGGATCGAACTCGATGATAGCAGGCCAGGTGGCACGCGCTGCGGTTCCCAGCCGCAAGGCGCACAAGGAGGTCCGCCGACAGCAATTGATCGAAGCCACGATCGACACCCTGGCGACCAAGGGTTATTCCGACACGACGATTGCCGAAGTGGCCCGCCGCGCCGGAATGTCCAGCGGCATCGTCAATTTCCACTTCGAGAGCAAGGAAAAGCTTCTCGTCGAAACCCTGAGTTACCTCTCGGAAGAATATCGCAGCAACTGGCGCAATGCCGTGGCGAAGGCGGGAGCCGCCCCTGCGGCACAGCTGGCGGCGGTCATCGAGGCCGATTTCGATCGTAAGATTTGCACAAGGCGAAAGCTGGCGGCCTGGTGCGCCTTCTGGGGCGAGGCCAAGACCCGTCCGGCCTATCTCCAACATTGCGGCGCCAATGATGACGAGTTCCAGGCGACGGTCCGCGATCTTTGCACGAGACTGGTGCGCGAGGGTGGCTACGAGGGCTATGACGAACAGCATATAGCGCGCGGGCTCGACGCGTTGCTCGAGGGCCTTTGGCTCAAGCTGCTGACGGCCTTCAGGAATGTCTCCCGTGAGGAGGCGCGTGCCACAGCCTTTGCCTGGCTCGCCATGGTGTTCTGGAAGCACTTCACGACCGAAGGACCCATACCGCATATCGAGGGAGGGAATCGTTGAGCTTCGCGCTGACGGAAAGCGCCAGAGCCTGGGCCGTGCGGATCCGCGACTTCGTGGACCGTGACCTCATCCCCTGGGAAGTCGAAGCCGAGATGAACGAGGGCAAGATTCCGCCCGATATCGCCCGGCAGCACGAAGAGAAGGCCATCGGCCTCGGCCTCTCACGGATGGACGTTCCAAAGCACCAGGGCGGGCTCGCAAGTCCGATCCTGGACCAGGTCGCAGCCGTGGAGCAGATCGGCCGCGTGACCAACGCCCTGGGATGGTGTTACGGCGAAGGCCAGCAATGGATGTACGAGGCCTGCAACGCCGAGCAGGTCGAGCGGTATATAAACCCGATCTGGCGGGGAGAGCGCCACGCGGCCTACGCCATCACCGAAGAGGGCGCCGGGTCCAATGTCGATGATATCGAGGCCACTGCGAAACGCTCCGGCAACGGCTATGTCTTGAACGGAGAGAAGTGGCACGTCACGAGCGGCAACAAGGCTGATTTTTTCATCTTTCAGGGAAAAGTGGTCGGCGGTGAGAACGACGGCGGCCATGCTCTTTTCTTCGTCGAGGCGGATTTACCCGGCATCGAGCTGGTGCGCACCCCGCTCTACACCCACACCTATGATCATCATCACCCGATCTATCGTTTCGAAGATGTCGTCGTTCCCGCCGACAATCTGATCGGCGAAGAGGGCGACGGCATGGCCTTCACCCATGGCTGGTTCCGCCGCGAGCGGCTGATGATCGCCGCCCGCTGTTGTGGCGCAGCTGCCCGCCTCCTGGAAGAGACGACGGCCTTCGCCCAAAGCCGCATCATTGGCGGCCAACCGATCGCAGAGTTCCAGTTGATCCAGGCGATGCTGGCGGACTGCCTCATGGAGCTCCATGCGGCACGGCTGATCACCTATGAGGCGGCCGAGGCCCATGATCGCGGTGAGGATGTGAAGTCGCTTCACGCGCGCTGCTCCCTGGCGAAGCTCTATGCCTCGGAGATGGCATGGAAGGTCGCCGATCGTGCGGTCCAGATCTTTGGCGGCCGTGGCTACATGCGTGAGAACGTGGCGGAGCGCTTCCTGCGTGAGCTCCGGGTCGATCGCATCTGGGAGGGAACCAGCGAGATTCAGCGACTGATCATCGCCCGCAGCCTGTTGAAACGAGGGGTTGCCGGGACGATTGGAGGCTGATCGCCATAGAGATCGTGAGGTTCATAAAATCTGCAGCGAGCCCTTAAGCATCTAATCACTTTGGGCGGTTGCCGCCGCTGAATTTCCGGACCATGATCCCGTGATCGAGGGTTGAGGGACTTGAGCATAGCAAAAGTGCAATGACTTGTGGGGAGGGGCCAGATGTTTGCTGTGAAGAGCTTTGCCAGCGCGATGATGGGGATGGTGATCGGCCTCGGTTTCGCACCCGCCTCCGCTCAGGAAGAAAAAGTCGTCAACGTCTACAATTGGGCGGACTACATCGGCGAGACCACCCTCAAGGACTTTGAGGAGGCAACGGGCATCAAGGTCGTCTACGACACCTATGACGCCAGCGAAACCGTCGACGCAAAGCTGCTTGCCGGTCGCTCCGGCTACGACGTGGTCCTGCACTCCAGCTCCTTCATCCCAAGGCTCATCCAGGCCGGCATCGTCCAGAAGCTCGACAAGGCCGCACTCACCGGCTGGTCTCACCTCGACCCCGAGCTGATCCAGAAGATGGAAGCCTGGGATCCGGGCAATCAATACGCTGTCCCCTACATGTGGGGGACGGCGGGCGTGACCTACAACACCGACATGGTCAGCGAGCGTATCAAGGATGCGCCTTACAACTCGCTCGATATGCTGTTCAAGGAGGAATATTCGTCCAAATTGGCGGATTGTGGCATCAGCATTCTCGATAGCCCGACCGACATCGTGCCGATGGTTCTCTCCTATCTCGGCAAGGATCCCCAGTCTGAGAACCCCGAGGATTTCGACGCCGTGGTCGCAGCCTTCCAGCCGATCCGCAAATACATAAAGACCTTTGATTCCGCCAATTACCTGAACGCCTTGCCGAACAAGGAGCTCTGCATGGTGTTCAACTGGTCGGGCGACTACGCGACGGCGACCCAGCGTGCGGAGGATGCGAAGGTGGAGATCAACCTGGCCTATTATGTGCCCAGCACCGGCTCACCGGCCTGGTTCGACGCCTGGATCGTGCCCGCCGACGCGCCTCATGCTGAAAACGCGATGAAATTCATCAACTTCCTGCTTGATCCCAAGGCGATCGCAGACGCGACGAACTTCACCTATTACGCCAACGCCAACAAGGATGCCGTCGAGTTCGTCAACAAGGATATCCTGAACGATCCCGCCGTCTATCCCACGCCTGAACTGATGAAGCGCCTTTGGAACCCCCACATCTATTCGCAGAAGGGCCAGCGTGCGCTGACCCGCGCCTGGAGCAGGATCAAGACGGGCCAGTAGAACAGGCCATCGGGAGGCGCGGAGGCGATGACGATGGTGCAGGATCGGCCAAAGGCGAATGAGCAGCTCGTCGTCGATCGTCCCTGGCTCGATCCCAAAGCACCCCCCTTTGTCCATCTTCAGGGGATTACCAAGAAGTTCGGCGACTACACGGCTGTCGACGATGTCGACCTGAAGATCTACAAGGGCGAGCTCTTCGCCCTTCTCGGCGCGTCCGGATGCGGCAAGACGACCTTGCTGAGGATGCTGGCCGGTTTCGAGACCCCGACCGACGGCAAGGTCTTCATCGACGGCGTCGACATGACCAAAGTCCCGCCCTATGACCGGCCTGTGAACATGATGTTCCAGTCCTATGCGCTGTTTCCGCATATGACGGTCGAGAAGAACATCGGCTATGGCCTGAAGCACGAGAGCATGTCCTCGTCCGAACGGCAGGACCGCGTCCGAGCCATGCTGGAGCTGGTTCAGCTCCAACCTTTCGCCAAGCGGCGGCCGCACCAGCTCTCGGGCGGGCAGCGTCAGCGCGTCGCTCTGGCCCGCGCGCTCGCGAAAGAACCGAAACTGCTGCTCCTCGATGAACCTCTGGGCGCCTTGGACAAGAAGCTGCGCGAGCAGACGCAGTTCGAACTCATGAACATCCAGGACAAGATCGGCGTCACCTTCGTGGTGGTCACCCACGACCAGGAGGAAGCCATGACCCTGGCGACGCGCATCGCCGTGATGAACCGCGGCTATATCGCCCAGATCGGCACACCCACCGACGTCTACGAATTTCCTCAGACGCGTTTTGTCGCTGATTTCATCGGCTCGGTGAACATCTTCGACGGTAATGTGGAGAGCGTGGAGGCGGACCGGATAACGATCGCATCAGGCGAGGTCGCCTGCCCCTTGATCGTCGGCCAGGGATCCACTGCCCGCATCGGCACCTCGGTCGGCGTGGCCGTGAGACCGGAAAAAATCCATATTGCCAAGACGCCCCCGCCGGAGGGGACCGCCAATGTCGTCCGCGGCAAGGTCCTGGACCTCGGCTATTTCGGCAAGGACTCGCTTTACCGGGTGCAGCTCGCCTCGGGCAAGATCATCCGGGTCAACCACGCCAATGAACGTCGCCTGGCGGAACGCAAGCTCGAATGGGAGGATGAGGTCTATATGTCCTGGGATCCGTCGTCCGCCATCTTGCTGCTCGAGTAGCCCCTATGGCGACAGCTCCAGGCCACCGGCTTTCGGATCGTGTCGCCAACCTGTGGCGGGCGATCTTCCTGGTCGTGCCCTACGCCTGGCTCCTGGCTTTCTTCCTGATTCCCTTCGTCATCGTCTTGAAGATCAGCTTCGCCGAGTCGCTGATCGCACTGCCGCCCTATTCCCCGCTCTTCCAATGGGCGGAGGAGGCGACGTTGCAGATAAAGCTGAGCTTCGCGAACTTCCTCTATCTGACCGAAGACAATCTCTATTGGTACGGCTACCTGAACTCCATCAAGATCGCGGCGATCTCGACCGTCCTGACGCTGATTATCGGCTATCCCATGGCCTATGGTATCGCCAGGGCCTCCAGCACATGGCGCAACATCCTGCTGTTGCTCGTGATCCTGCCGTTCTGGACGTCGTTCCTGCTGCGCATCTATGCCTGGATGGGGATGCTCAACCGCGAGGGCGTGATCAATAACGTGCTGATCTGGCTGGG
Source organism: Rhodoligotrophos appendicifer (assembly GCF_007474605.1). Classification (NCBI taxonomy): domain Bacteria; kingdom Pseudomonadati; phylum Pseudomonadota; class Alphaproteobacteria; order Hyphomicrobiales; family Rhodoligotrophaceae; genus Rhodoligotrophos; species Rhodoligotrophos appendicifer. Next base: position 221,677 of record NZ_VHKL01000001.1, read on the forward strand.
GCTGACCAGCGAGCCGATCCAGATGATGAACACGGATTTCGCCGTCTATCTCGGGATCGTCTATTCATACCTGCCCTTCATGATCCTGCCGCTCTACTCGACCCTGGAACGTCTTGATCTGAACTTGAACGAGGCGGCGATGGATCTGGGCAGCCGCCCCATGCGGGTCTTCTTCGACGTGACGCTGCCCTTGTCGATGCCCGGTATCATCGCCGGATGCCTCCTCACCTTCATCCCGGCGACCGGCGAATATGTCATTCCCGCTCTCCTCGGCAGCCCCTCGAGCCCGATGATCGGCAGGGTGCTGTTCGATGAGTTCTTCTACAACCGAGATTGGCCGGTCGCATCGGCGGTGGCCGTGGTGATGCTGATCGTGCTCGTGGCCCCGATCATGTTCTTTCAATATCTGCAGAGCCGCGAAGCCGGGGCCGCACGATGAGGAACCGATCCATCTTCCTCATGACGGCTTTGATCCTCGGCTTCGCCTTTCTCTACATCCCGATTTTCTCGCTCATCTTCTATTCTTTCAACGCCGCCCGGCTCGCCACCGTATGGGGCGGTTTCTCCACCAAATGGTATTTCGAGCTCTTCAAGAACGAACAGATTATCGACGCAGCAATCTTGAGCCTTCAGATTGCGACAGTAAGCGCCACGGTCGCCACTGTGTTCGGCACCATGGCAGGCATCGTGCTCACCCGCTTCGGCCGCTTCCGCGGCCGCACCCTGTTCACGGGAATGATCACCGCGCCGCTCGTGATGCCGGACGTCATCACCGGCTTGTCGCTGCTCCTGCTTTTCGTGGCGATGGAGCTGACCTTCGGCTGGCCGTCCGGCCGGGGGGCCACCACCATCGGAATTGCGCATATCACGTTCTCCATGGCCTATGTGGCCGTGATCGTGCAATCCAGGCTTGCCGCTATGGACGAGAGCCTGGAAGAGGCCGCCATGGATCTCGGCAGCCGGCCCTTCCGGGTACTCATCGACATCACCTTGCCCCTGATTGCCCCGGCGATGCTCGCTGGCTGGCTTCTGGCATTCACCCTGTCGCTGGACGATCTCGTCATTGCGAGCTTTACATCTGGCCCGGGCGCGAGCACCTTGCCCATGGTCATTTATTCGAAAGTCAGACTAGGCGTGACACCCGACATCAATGCGCTCGCAACGATCATCATCACAGTGGTGACGGTCGGCGTGATCATCGCCGGCATCGCGATGCATCGTCGTGAGAAGCAGCGGCTCAGAGACATGCAGATGGCGGCTTCGGGGAACTCGTGAGTCTGTCTCGCTGATGTCCGCCTCCATGGATGAATCTGCCCGCAGGAGCCGCGGCATCCTCTACATGGTGATTGCTTTCACCATGTTTTCGGGGCTCGACGCTTCTGCCAAATACCTGTCCGCGAACTACCCGACGATCCAGATCGTCTTCGCCCGCTACAGCGTGGCCTTCGTCTATGCGGTCGGCTACCTCTTCCTGACCCGGACCATTTCACATGCGCGAGCGCGCAATCTAAAGCTTCAGGTCATCCGCGGAATGCTCTTGCTGGGCTCCACCGCTCTGAACTTCCTGGCCTTGCGCTATCTGCAGCTCGCAGAAACCGCATCCATCTCCTTCTCGAATCCTCTGTGGGTGTGCGCGCTTTCTGTACCCCTTCTCGGCGAGCATGTGGGACCACGTCGTTGGATGGCCGTCATTGTCGGCTTCATCGGCGTGCTCATTATCGTCAGACCCGGCCTCAGCGGCTTTCAGCCGGCAGCTCTGATCTCGGTGATCGCGGCACTGCTTACCGCCCTCTACCAGTTGGCGACCCGGAAGATTGCTGAATATGACAGCGCCGAAACCACCCTGTTCTACACGGCTGCCGTGGGAACGGCCGTTCTCATACCGGTCATGCCCTCGGTCTGGGTCGCACCCGACACTCAGGGTTGGATGCTCATGCTGCTGGTGGGAGGCATCGGCGGCGTCGGTCACCAGCTCCTGATTCATGCCCATCGATTGGCCCCGGCACCAGTCCTGGCCCCCTTCTCCTACAGCCAGATCGTCTTCATGGTCGTCTTCGGCTATTTCATCTTCAACGATGTTCCCGATCGTTGGACGATCGCCGGCGGGTTAATCGTGATTGGCAGCGGCCTCTACCTTTTCTACCGTGAGAGGCAGATCAAGAACCGCCAAAAGGAAATGCGATCGCCATGAGCCTGCCCCGGATCGGCTTTCTCGGCACCGGCATCATGGGCGGCCATATGGCCCGCCGCCTGAGCGAGGCTGGTTACCCCGTCACCGCCTGGAACCGCACGGCAGCGAAAGCCGCTGCCCTGGAAGCCAACGGGGTTTCATGCGTGTCTCACCCACGAGATGTGGCCATGGCGGCGGAGGCCGTCATCGTCATGTTGAATGACGGACCGACCTGCGACGAAATCCTGTTCGAAGAAGGCGTGGCATCGGCCATGCCTGCCGGCGCGATGGTGGTCGTCATGGCATCGATTCCGGTGGAGACGGCGAAACTCCAAGCCGAGCGCTTAGCGCCCATGGGTCTGCATTACCTGGATGCGCCGGTCTCTGGCGGCGAAGGCGGCGCCCGTGATGGCACCTTGGCGATCATGGTCGGAGGCGCGAGAGAGGATTTCACGCGCACCGAACCAATGTTCAATGTTCTGGGTCGCCCCACGCTGGTTGGCCCGGTCGGATCCGGTGAACTGGCGAAATTGGCAAACCAGATCATCGTCGCGAATACGATCGCGACCGTCGCCGAGGCTATTCTTTTCGCCGAGCGCGGAGGTGCGGACCCCACGGCCGTGCGCCAAGCGCTGATGGGAGGCTTTGCGGACTCGACGATCCTCAAAATTCATGGGGCCCGGATGATCGACCGGAACTTCGTGCCCGGTGGAAAGGGCAAGATTCAGCTTAAGGATTGCCGTACCGCCATGGCTTTAGCTCGCAGCATCGGCCTTGACCTGCCGGTATCGGAGATGGTGACCGAGCTGTTTGCGGAAATGGTCGAAAATGGCGGCGCCGATACGGACCATTCTGGGCTGTATCTGGAGTTGGCGCGCCGCAATGGCCTGGTGAGCGGAGAATAAAGCCTCAGCTGGCCGGTACGAGTGAACGGCGGGAACGCTCGGTCCTGGCCAGCTTGGTGACGGCACTGGAACTGACCACCTTTCCCTGCTCCGCATAGGCCTCGTGATTTTTCTCGATGTCTTTGAGGTCATAGAGATAATTGACCATCAGGCCCGCGGCCTGCGCCAGTCCGCGCGGGGAAAGATCCCCCGGCCAGTTGATCCGCTCCAGCCGGGCGCCATTGCCAAGATGAAACCGCGCCACAGGATCGAGCGGCTGTCCGTTCGCACGCTTCTCCCGCACGAAATAATGCGCGCCCAGCTCGCACAGCAAAGGCTTCAGCAGGCGCACCGCTTCGGTGTCGTTGTACCAGCCCTCCTGATCCATCAGGCTCAGCGTCTCTGCCTCGGCAGCGCCGATGACCTGAGATGCCTCGGCCTCCCGCTCGCCGTCCAGCCAGGCCTTGAACCCCGGGACCGGCGACAGCGTGACGAATGTCTTCAGCGAGGGGATCTCGCGGGAAAGGTCGGTCACCACCTGCTTGATCAGGAAATTTCCGAAAGAAATGCCGGCAAGTCCCTTCTGGCAGTTCGAGATCGAGTAGAAGACTGCCGTATTGGGCGTTTCGGTAACGGCGGCGGTCTCGGCTCTTATCAGATCCTCGATGGATCCTTCGATCTGGTGAACCAGGGCGACTTCCACGAAGATCAGCGGCTCGTCGATCAGCGAGGGATGGAAGAAGGCGTAGCAGCGGCGGTCTTGGGGATCGAGCCTCCGCTTCAGGTCGTCCCAACCATGAATCTCGTGCACCGCCTCATACTGGATGATTTTCTCCAGAATGTTCGCGGGCGTCGACCAATCGATCCGCCGCAGGACCAGGAAGCCTCGATTGAACCATGAGCCGAACAGATGAACGATGTCCTCATCGACCGGCCTGAGTTCTGGATGCTCCTTGAGCAGATCCAGCAGATCGGCGCGCATGCCGACGATAGCGGAGGTGCCCCCCGGCGCGAGATTGAGGCGGCGAAAGAACTCCTGCCGCGGCGGCTCGATTGATGCGCTGAGCTGCTGCAGTCGCTGTGGCGTCTGTTCCTCCGAATAAGCAGCAGCCGCCGCCAGCACGCGGGCGACATCAGGAGCGAGATCGGTTGCCAGCATGGTGAAGAAGGCAAGCCGTCCTTCCTTCGGAAGCGACGCATAGGCATTGAGGATCCGTTGGGCCAGAACGGCACCCGTCGACTCACCCCGGCGGGAGAGCAATTGCCTGCCCAGATCCACGGCCTCGGCGTTCGAGTCGTTGGAGCTTAGGGTCAGATTGGTGAGTGCCCGCCCTCTGTCGACGATCGTATCGAGCAGTTCGCGGAAGAAAGAGACATTCATGGCCGAGCCTGGGCGAAAGACTTAATCGTCGACTATGTGGTGAGCCATCGATGACAGCACCATGAAAACATCAACGGCGGAGGCTTTCGCCGTGGATTGTCGTCGCAGCGGGAGACGAAGATTATTTTGGAGCGTAGGCGGAGGTGCCCAGCGCGATGAAGCTGGCACCGGCGAAGGCCAGGTTGATTCCGAGGAGCATGCCGATCGCCCATATGGCGGATCCCGGCAGATTGGCCCAGATCATGCCCCCTAGGACGATGGACACGACGCCTCCGAAGATCAGCCAGATCGCCCCGCTATGCGGCCGCGCCTTGAGACCCAACAGGATGCGGAACACGCCATCGACGATGAAGATGGCCGCCAGCGCCATAGTGAAGGCGATGATCCCGCCCAGGGGATTGAATAGAAAATAGAGCCCGCCGACGAGATACAGGACACCCATCAACAGCTCCCAGAAGAAGCCGCTCCAATTCCGTTCGCTGAAAGAATGAAACAACAGGGCGAGACCGCCCGCCGTGAGGCCGATGCCGACGAGGATTTCTGCGGTCAGCGTCAGGATGAAGGGAAAGAGGACGGAGAAGACCCCAACCACCAGCAACACGATGCCGAGAGTGAGAAACCATCCACGGTTTGAAGCAACAACATCGGTATGGGCCATGGTCCATCTCCCTCCAGCGAATCTGATGCGCGGATCATAACTCATTCGCACAAACTATACAGTCGTCGCTTACACGAGACGGAGAACGGCAGCGCCGGCGACGATCATGATGGCTGCGGCCGTGCGCCAGCGCGTCAAGGGCTCCTTGAGTGCGATCACGGAGATGGCCAGGGCGAACAGGATGCTGGTTTCCCGCAATGCGGCAACGGCGGCGATGGGAGCGCGGGTCATGGCCCAGATCGCGATCCAATAGGCCGACAGTGAGAGCGCTCCCGCGATCAGTCCGGAGACCCACACCCCGCGCAGCTTGATGATGGCTTTTGGTCCCCGGACGGCAAGCGCGATGGCGACCATGACGACACCCTCGAGCCCGAGCAGCCAGAGTGTGTATCCCGAGGCGCTGCCGGACGCCCGGCCGCCGATCCCGTCGAGGATGGTATAGGCGGAGATGAATCCGGAGACGAACAGCGCTGAGACCACGGCATGGCGGTGGAGTTGCGCCTTCTCCCGCCCGCCTTTGAAGGACATGAGCCAGACGCCACCAACCAGGACGAGAATTCCGATCCAGCCCAGCGGCGGCAGCGCCTCTGCCAAGACGAAAGCGCCGAACAAGGCGACCGACAGCGGCGCCGTTCCTCTTGCGAGCGGATAGATCTGACCGAGGTCCCCCAGCCCGTAAGCACGGACGAGAGTGAGGTTGTAGCCTATATGACAGAGGATCGAGGCAATGATGAACGGCCAGGACTCAGGCGCGGGCAAAGGGAAGAATGGCGTCAGCGCCAGGGCGATTCCCCCCATGCAGGTCCCCATCAGCGCCATGGACATGAACCGATCGAGCCCGATCTTGATCATGGCGTTCCAGGCGGCATGCATGAAGGCAGCAGCCAGGATCGCGGCGAATGTCAGGGTATCCATGTCGAGAAGGCTACTCGTGAGACCGTAATGAACTGTCATATACAGTGCATTGGGCATTCGCGCTCGTCTTCAAATAACATGTCTCCGCCCCTTGACCTTGCGGGGGTGGCAAGCCCCACATGTGCAGCGATTGTCTGAACAGGGAATGTGATCATGGACCATGGCCAGGGAAGGACGTGCTGCGACGGCGGCAGTCAGAATTCTGCTGTTGCCATCGATCCGGTCTGCGGGATGAAGGTCACCATCGAGACTGCCCGCCATGTCCATGAGCATGACGGGCAACCCTATTATTTCTGCTCCGCCGGCTGCCGCACCAAATTCATGACCGATCCCGACAAATACCTGGGAGATCGGGTTGAGCCGGAGCCTGCACCGCCTGGGACGGTCTACACCTGCCCCATGCATCCCGAAATTGAGCAGGTTGGCCCGGGCGATTGCCCGATTTGCGGCATGGCTCTCGAACCCAAAGGCATTCCCGACACGGCGGGTCCTAACCCCGAACTGATCGACTTTACGCGCAAATTCTGGCTCGGCCTTCCCTTCGCAGTGCTTCTCTTCGTCATGGAGATGGGCAGCCATCTGGGACTGCCGTTTCGGGAATGGCTGGGCCCTCGGTCCTACAATCTGGCGCAGCTCCTTCTCGCCACGCCCGTCGTCTTGTGGGGAGGCTCGACCTTTTTCCGGCGCTGCTGGGCCTCACTCCGCAGCATGAACCTGAACATGTGGACGCTCATCGGGATCGGAGTGGGCGCCGCCTATCTCTACAGCGTGGTCGCCACCCTCGCACCGGAGATCTTCCCCTCGGGATTTCGCGGGCATCACGGCGATGTCGACGTCTATTTCGAGGCAGCGGCCGTCATCACCATTCTGGTTCTGCTGGGGCAGATCTTGGAGCTCAAGGCGCGGGAGCGGACCTCCGGCGCGATCCGTGCACTTCTGGACCTGGCGCCTCCAACGGCGCGCCGTGTTCGACCTGATGGGACGGATGAGGACGTGCCCCTGGCAGAGTTGCACCCGGGCGATAGGCTCCGGATCCGTCCTGGTGAGAAGGTCCCCGTCGATGGAACGATCCTGGAGGGAGCCTCAGCCATTGACGAATCCATGCTGACCGGCGAACCCGTCCCCGCCGAGAAACAACCAGGCGACGCGGTGACGGGGGGCACCCTGAACCGTTCCGGCTCCTTCATCATGGAAGCGCGCAAGGTGGGCGCCGATACGGTGCTGTCCCGCATCGTCGCACTGGTCGCCGACGCGCAACGCTCTCGGGCCCCCATCCAGCGACTGGCCGATCAATTCGCCGGCTGGTTCGTACCGGCGGTGATGACAGTGGCGCTGGTGGCTTTCGTGGCCTGGGCGAGTTGGGGCCCTGAGCCGCGATTGGCTTATGCGCTGGTGATAGCGGTGTCTGTGCTGATCATCGCCTGTCCCTGCGCCCTGGGACTGGCGACGCCTATGGCCATTATGGTCGGCACCGGCCGGGGCGCACAGATGGGCGTTCTCGTGAAGAGTGCCGAAGCACTCGAGCGGCTGGCAGAGACGAATGTCCTTGTTGTCGACAAGACCGGCACATTGACTGAGGGGCGCCCTCGCCTGACCGATGTCATACCGGCCGAGGGGATCTCCGAGGCCGACCTTCTCGGCTTCGCTGCCGGCCTCGAAATCGGTAGCGAGCATCCGCTTGCGGAAGCGATTGTCGGGGGTGCCAAAGAGCGGAATGTGACGCCCGTTACGGTGACGAGCTTCGATTCCGTCACCGGCAAGGGGGTCAAGGGGGTCACCGGGGGCCGCAACATCTTCCTGGGGAATGATGTGTTCATGGCCGACCAGAAGGTGGCCATCTCTGAATTGTCTGACCGACTGGACTCCCTTCGAGCGGAGGGCAAGACCGTGATGCTGTTGGCGGATGATAGCCGCCTCTTGGGTCTCGTGGCCGTTGCTGATGCCATAAAGGAGACTGCACCAGCGGCCATTCGGGCCTTGCAGTCGGAGGGCCTCCGCATCGTCATGGCAACGGGGGACAATGCGGTAACCGCAGCAGCCGTGGCCGCAAAGCTCGGGCTGGACGAGGTGCGGGCCGGCGTGACTCCCGAGGGGAAGGTATCGCTGGTGAAGGAGCTGCAGTCCCAGGGGTTCAAGGTAGCCATGGCGGGAGACGGCGTGAACGATGCACCGGCCCTCAGCGCTGCAGATGTCGGCATTGCCATGGGGACGGGGTCCGACATCGCGCTGGAGAGCGCTGGCGTAACCTTGGTGAAAGGCGACCTCAACGGCATCGTCCGCGCGCGCAAGCTCTCAAGAGCGGTCATGCGCAACATCAAGGAAAATCTGTTCTTCGCTGCCATCTATAACGTGCTTGGCGTACCCGTTGCGGCAGGCGTGCTCTATCCGATGATTGGATTGCTCCTGTCGCCCATGGTTGCGGCAGCGGCCATGAGCCTCTCCTCGGTCTCTGTGATCGGCAATGCTTTACGGCTGCGCCGCGTCAGTCTTTGAGCCTCTCATGACAGCTGGATTGACTGTGGGGAGATCGCCACGAGGGAGCGACTTGATCTTCGACAGCTTAGTTAAGTAATCAAGAATATATTGTTCTGAACACCAGTTGTTAACTGTATCGGCAACTCGGATCTCGACTGCCGTATTGCCGATCACCCTTTAGGACTGCATTAAATTACCTGCTGTACGTTCGTCTTCAGTTCAGATGAAGAAAGCCGCAACGGCGCCGTCGAACTGGTGTTGTCAAACGTTCGGAGAGTCTAGATGTCGAAGTTCGTAAAGTTCTTGAGGGATGACTCCGGATCCACTCCTATCGAATACGGATTGATTGCAGCCGGCATCTCGCTGGCAATCATCGCGGTGGTCTTCAGCATGGGATCGACCCTTGTGACGTCATTCGCGGAAATCCGTCAGGAGCTGGCTGGCAAGACCGAGTGACTTGGGGATCGGGATGAAGTTCAGGGCTCATCCCACACGATCTACGCAGGGAGGCAGGACGGCTGCGACGCAGAATTCGCAGCCGTCCTCCGTTTGAGACGACCGATCCGTGATCGAGGGTGATGAGCGATAAGATGATCGAGAACCCGGCGCTCCTGGTTTTCCCATTGCTGGTGATCATTGCCGCCCTGAGCGACCTTCTCACGATGCGAATCCCGAACTGGATCTCATCAGCGCTGATCATCGGCTTTGTCGTTCTTGGCCTCTTGATGGGCATGACTTGGCAAATGGTGGGCGCTCATCTTATGACGGGCGTCCTTGCCCTTGCCGTCTGCTTTGGATTGTTCAGTGGCGGATTTCTCGGAGGCGGCGATGCCAAGCTGATCGCCGCCGTGTCGCTGTGGATCGGCTGGACGAACGCTGCGTCGTTCATCCTTGCGACAGCATTGTTCGGCGGCATTCTGGCGATGATGATCCTGTCCTGCCGGCGCTTCCCGTTGCCGGCAAGCCTGATGAGCCAGGCTTGGATCCAGCGCATCGCCTTGGGCCCCGGCGCGATCCCTTATGGCATCGCTATCGCCATGGGCGCGCTTGTGGTTTATCCCAACACGGTGTGGGTTCATTTGGCTGGCTAGCCGACGAGATCCCCGGTTTGATACACGGCGGAACGCCTCCTGCTTGAGAGGAACGGATGACTGATTTTGATAAGTTGCTCTTGGGCGCCGACATGTCCGGCTCTGCAATTCCCATCTGGACGGTGACCAAGGAAACAGCAGCCGAGACCGTCAACGAGCTCTCGCCCTTGCAGGCCGCCTGGGCTGCGGCCCAAGGGTTCGACGGAGGCGCGGGCAAGCTCGTTCTCATCCCGAACGATCAAGGCCAGATTGGCGTCGTCCTCTACGGTCTGGGCGCCGCAAAGAACAACGACGACGCATTTGCGGGCGGCAAACTATCCTCGCTCCTGCCGGAAGGCGTCTACCGGTTCGCCGGCACTATGACTTCGGCCCGCTTGGCCGCTCTTGGCTGGCTCCTCGAGGCTTACCGGTTTGACGCCTACAAGAAACTGACGCCTTCGCGAGCCGCTCTGGTCACGCCGGAAGGAGTGGATCGTGAAGAGATCTTGAGCCAGGCGCGCGCAGTCGCCCTTGCCCGTGACCTGATCAATACCCCCTCCAATGATATGGGCCCTTCGGAACTTGAAGCGGCCGCGCGCACGCTCAGCGAAAGCCACGGCGCTGTCATATCCGTGATCACGGACCAATCGGAACTCGAGCATGATTTCCCGATGGTTCATGCCGTAGGCCGGGCCAGTGAGCGGCTGCCGCGCTTGATCGATTTCACCTGGGGACCGGCCAGTGGCCCGAAGGTGACCCTGGTCGGTAAGGGCGTCTGCTTCGACACCGGCGGCCTGGACCTTAAGCCGGCCTCGAACATGCTGATGATGAAGAAGGACATGGGCGGGGCTGCGAACGTGCTCGCGCTCGCATCGATGATCATGGATGCGAAGCTCCAACTGCGGCTCCGGGTTCTGATTCCCGCCGTCGAGAACAGCGTCTCCGGATCCGCCTTTCGTCCTGGCGACATCCTCCAGAGCCGCAAGGGGCTGACGGTCGAGATCGGCAACACCGACGCCGAGGGCCGCCTCGTGCTCGCCGATGCCCTCAGCCTGGCCGATGAGGAAGAGCCGGAACTGATCATCGACATGTCGACCCTGACGGGGGCCGCCCGCGTGGCGCTGGGCCCCGACCTCCCCGCTTTCTTCACAAGTGACGAAGCGTTGAGCCAGGAGCTTTCCGATCATGCAACGGCGGAGAACGACCCCGTCTGGCGCCTTCCACTTTGGAGACCGTATGCAAGCTGGCTCGACAGCAAGGTCGCCGACATGAACAATGTCTCCGACGGCGGCTTCGCCGGCGCCATCACCGCTGCTCTGTTCCTCAAGAAGTTCGTCGACCCGCAGCATTCCTACATCCATTTCGACATCTTCGGCTGGACGCAGAAGCCAAAGCCTGGGCGCCCTGTTGGCGGCGAGGCTCAGGCCATCCGCGCCCTCTTTGCGGTCTTGAAGAACCGCTACGGGCGGTAAGGCTTGCGCCGCCGCAGCGAAGCGCCGTAAAATGATACGGTACCGTAACGGTCGGGGGAGCGGGTCTGCTGGTGAAGTCTTCCCTGAGCACGATCCAGGCACTGAGGCTCTGGCAGGCGGTCAATCTCGAGCAGGTCCTCGATGACCAGCCGGACCTGTCGGTACGTCAGGTCACGATACTGCTGACGGTCTATCTGGAGCCTCCGCCCCACACGGTCCGCGGCCTTGCTGCGAAACTCTCGGTATCGAAGCCGGTGATCACCAGGGCTCTGGACAGCATGGGGAAACTGGAGTTGATCAGTCGTCGACGTGACGAAAGCGATCGCCGGAACGTCCTCATTCAGCGTACGGTCAAGGGGTCGCTTTATCTGGAGCGGTTGGCCGATGTCATTGCCAAGCATGCTGGAGGTTTGACGCCATGAGCTTGCAGCTGGATCCCAGACTCCACCCTTACCGAAGCGACCTCGCCGCCAAATGGCTGGAGGGACAGGTCGAGGCCGACCGCTTCGTCGACGCCAGGAAGATGCAGGTTTCTGCACCTTCGGCACCGATGCGGAATCGTCCGCGCTTTGATGCGTCCTTCGCCACCGAAGCCTTGCTGGGGGAAACGGTCCACGTCCTGGACCAGCATGAGGGTTGGGCGTGGTGCCAGCTCGAGGATGACGGTTATGTCGGCTATATGTCCATCGATGCCTTGAGCGAGGCAGACGCACTGCCCACCCATAAGGTGGCCGTGCCGTTCACGACCCTCTATCCAGCGCCGGACATCAAGACGCAACCCGCCCGCCCCATCGGCATGGGAGCGAAGCTCGCAGTTACGGGCCAGGCGGGGAAGTTCTCTGCCCTGAGCAACGGACACTTCGTGTTCTCGGGGCACCTTCTGCCGATGGGCGAGACTCGCGCGGATTTTGTGGAGATCGCAGAGGGTCTCCTGCGCGTCCCCTATGTCTGGGGCGGAAAGCAATGGACCGGGATCGACTGCTCGGGTCTCGTTCAACTCGCGATGCAGACGGCCGGCTTGCGCTGCCCCCGCGACAGCGACATGCAGGAGGCGAGCCTCGGCCAGTCCATCGATACGCACGGTTTCGATGAGCTTCACCGGGGCGATCTCGTCTTCTGGCCTGGCCATGTGGGCATGATGGTCGATGCCGACATCTTGCTCCATGCCACCGCGCATTACATGCAGGTCGTCATGGAGCCGCTGTTCGAAGCCGTTGAACGCATCCGCGAAGGAGGCACCGAGATCAGAAGCATTCGGCGGGTTTAGGCGGTCGGTTGCAGGGACCCCGGCCGAGGCGTGCCTCGCCGGAATCCTCAACTAAGGGAAGACAGGATCGAGCCCGAAGACCCCCTAACCTCGCAGCTGTCCACCCGTCGCCTTCTCGACCGCCGCGATGATCTTGGCGGCCACCGCTTCGATTTCCTCCTCGGTGAGGGTCTTGGCTTTGGGCTGCAGGGTGACCTCGACAGCGATCGACTTCTTGCCCGTACCCAATGCCTTCTCCGCAGCCTCTCCTTCAAAGAGGTCGAAGACGGCGACGCCGGTAATCAATTGCTTATCGACCCCCTTGACGGCCCGAACGAGCTTGTCGGCAGGAACCTTGCTGTCGAGAACAAAGGCGAAGTCGCGGGTCAACGCCATCAGATCGGACTGGGCAAGCGCCGGTCTTGCAGTCCCCTTCGAGCGCTTCTCCGGAACGGCGTTGAGCACCAGCTCGAAGGCAACCAGCGGCCCCTTGACGTCGAGCGCGTCGAGCACGCGGGGGTGTACCTCGCCGAACCAGCCCAGCTGATTCTTTGGACCCAGTTGCAATGTGCCGGAGCGCCCGGGATGGAACCAGGCAGGTGCGCCCGCGACGACCTGGATCGACTCGAGCGACGCGCCGATGGCATCGAGAAGGGCCAGAGCATCGGCCTTGGCGTCGAAGAGATCGACCGCCCGAGGCTGTGCCGACCAGTGCCGAGGCCCCATGCGGCCCCTGCGCACGCCGGTCGCACGCAGCGTCTCGTCCTCCGGCTCGTCTCCGGCATAGGCCTGACCGACCTCGAACAGGCCGACATCGCTGAAACCACGGGCGATATTGCGCCCGACCGCGGCGATCAGGGTCGGCAGGAGTGACGGTCGCATGTCCGAGAGCTCCGACGAGATCGGATTGGCGAGCTCAAGCGCCGGCTGTCCACCGCCGAACAGCTCCGCCTGCCGCTTCGATACGAACGACCAGGTCACCGCTTCGTTGAGGCCTCGGGCGGCGAGCACATGCTCGGCCATGGAGGCGCGCCTCTGCAGGGGTGTCAGAACCGGCCTCGCCACGGCATCTGGCCGCTCCATGGCAACGGACGGGACGTTGTCGAGGCCGACGATACGGCAGATTTCCTCCACCAGATCCGCTTCACCGTGGACATCCGGCCGCCACGACGGAACGGCACAGGAAAAACCTGCTGGCGTGTCGGTGACGTCGAAGCCGAGCGCCGTGAGGATCGCCTTCTGCCGTTCGGGCGCAACCTCGAGACCGCCCAGGGTCTTTACCCGGTCCTTGCGCAGCATGAAGCTACGCTCATGGGCGGGAACCTGCCCGGCAATGACCAGCTCCGACGCTTCACCGCCGCAGAGATCGAGGATCATGGCCGTGCCGATCTCGGCACCGTTTTGTACGAACCGGGGATCCGCCCCGCGCTCGAAGCGATAGCGGGCATCCGTCTGAACGCCCAGCTTCCGCCCCGTGGCGGCCGTCCGGATCGCATCGAAATAGGCGGATTCCAGGAAGACGTTCACCGTCTCGTCGCTGCAGCCGGAATGTTCCCCGCCGATGATGCCGCCAATGGCTTCCGGGCCGGCATCGTCGGCGATGACCGTCATGCCCGGCTCCAGCGTGTAGGTTTTGCCGTCGAGAGCCAGGAACGTCTCGCCAGCTCGAGCATCGCGCGCCGAGATGTTGCCGGTCACCTTGTCCGCGTCGAAGACATGCAGCGGACGGCCATAGGCATGAGTGACATAATTGGTGACGTCGACCAGGGCCGAAATCGGCCGCAATCCGATGGCCCGCAGGCGCCGCTGCAGCCACAGAGGTGAGGCCCCGTTCTTCACGCCGCGGATCATGCGGCCGACGAACATCGGGCATCCCTCGGGAAAACTGATCGAGACGCTGATCGGCGAGGTGAAGCCGCCGGGTACAGGAGCAGCCGCAAGCGGCTTCAGCGTCCCGAGCCCCTTGGCGGCAAGATCACGCGCGATGCCGTAAATCCCGAGGGCATCTGGCCTGTTGGGTGTGACGGCAACATCCAGCACGGGATCGTCTAAGCCTAACGCCACCGCGGCGGGCGTTCCTACGGCGAAGTCCTCCGCCAGGTCGATGATGCCGTCATGGTCTTCCGAGATCAGCAGCTCGCGCTCGGAGCACAGCATTCCGTTCGACGTGACCCCACGGATCTCGGCCTTCACCAGGTCGAGGCCGGTCCCCGGCACATGCGATCCGACGGGTGCGAAGATGCCGCGGAGGCCGGTCCGCGCATTCGGTGCACCGCAGACAACCTGCAGGATGCCCTCCTCCGTCTCAACCGTGCAGACCCGCAGCCGCTCGGCATTGGGATGCTGAACCGCCTCGCGCACATAGGCGACTTTGAACGGTGCCAAGACATCGCGCATGTCGGTGACACCCTCGACCTCGAAACCGCACCCGACGAGACCGTCGAGGATCTCCTCCAGGGAGGCGTCGGTATCGAGATAGTCCTTGAGCCAGCTCAGGGTGAACTTCATGACAGTCCTCCCGCCAATGTCGGCAGGTCGAGGGCGCTGAAGCCGTAATGGCGCAGCCAGCGGAGATCGGCTTCGAAGAACGCCCGCAGATCCGGAATGCCATATTTCAGCATGGCGATGCGGTCGAGCCCCATGCCAAAGGCGAAGCCTTGATAGCGGTCGGGGTCAACGCCCGAGGCGGACAGCACCTTGGGATGGACCATGCCGGAGCCGAGGATCTCGAGCCAGCTATCGCCTTCTCCGATGCGGATCTGTGCACCGTCACGGGCATAGCCGATATCGACTTCCATGGACGGCTCGGTGAACGGGAAATGCGAGGCGCGGAACCGCATCTTGACCTTGTCCACCTCGAAGAAGGCCTTGCAGAATTCCTCCAGAACCCATTTGAGATGACCGAGATGGGTGGTTTCGTCGATGACCAATCCCTCGATCTGGTGGAACATGGGGGTGTGGGTCTGGTCGCTGTCCGAGCGGAAGGTCCGTCCAGGCGCGATGATCCGGATCGGCGGCTGCTGCGCCATCATGGTGCGGATCTGCACGGGAGAAGTGTGCGTGCGCAAGACCTTGCGGGTGCCGTCGGCACGCTCGCGCAGATAGAAGGTGTCGTGCTCTTGCCGCGCTGGATGCTCCGGCGGGATGTTGAGCGCGGTGAAATTGTAGAAATCATCCTCGATATGGGGACCTTCAGCGACGGCGAAGCCGAGATCGCCGAAGATCTGGATGACCTCGTCATAGACATGCCGCACGGGATGGATGGTGCCGCGCATTTCCGGCCGCACTGGCAAGGTGACATCCACGGTTTCGGCGGCAAGGCGCGCATCTAGCGCCGTCTCCTTGAGCGCGTCGCGGCGACGGAGCAGCGCCTCGGTGACGCGATCCTTCAAACCGTTCAGCAGGGGCCCCTGCGTCTTGCGCTCCTCGGGACTCATGGCGCCGAGACCCTTCATGAGTTCGGCGACCGACCCCTTCTTGCCCAGCACTGCGATGCGGGCGGCTTCGAGCGCCTGCTCGTCAGCCGCCCCCCCTATGGCGGCCAGGATCTCCCGCTCCAGCGTAGCGATCTCTTCCATCAAAATGGTCCAATCAATGAGAATCAGCGGTCAAACGCGAAATGCCGAGCGCAGGCGCGAAGCAATGCCTCGGCATGGGCTCGGCAATCAGCCGGATGAACCGTCGTGCGAGAGCGTCAGAGCGCGGCTTTTGCCGTCTCGACCAGGGCCTTGAATGCCGCAGGCTCACGCACGGCGAGATCGGCGAGAACCTTGCGGTCCACCTCCACACCGGCCTTGTCGAGCCCGTTGATAAATCGGCCATAAGTGAAGCCCAGCTCGCGCACCGCTGCATTGATGCGCTGGATCCAGAGAGCGCGGAAGTTGCGCTTGCGGACGCGACGATCGCGATAGGCGTATTGATTGGCCTTGTCGACCGCCTGCTTGGCGACCCGGTAGATATTCTTCCGGCGGCCATAATAGCCGGCGGCTTGCTTGATCACCTTGCGGTGACGGGCGTGGGCGGTAACGCCGCGTTTCACACGTGCCATGGTATGTCTCCTCTATTCCTGCTCTGCTCAGCGCCCGTACGGCATGAACTGCCGAACGATGCCCGCATCGCATTCCTGGAGGATCGTGGTCCCGCGCTGGTCGCGGATCTGCCGGTTGGTCCGCTTGATCATGCCATGGCGCTTGCCGGCCTGATTGGCGCGAACCTTGCCGGTGCCGGTGAAGCTGAAGCGCTTCTTCACGGCCGACTTGGTTTTCATCTTGGGCATTTTGCTTCCTTTCAAACACAGGATATGGACGCCTTGATCTTTTCCCTTCGGACAGATCCGGAGGAAATCGAGAAGGCGTCGCTTCATCTGAAGCTTTCGGAGCCGCCACGGCATGCCCTTAACAAGGCCGGACGGCTCGATGCGAAGGCGTTATAGAATGAGACGCTCCTCCGCGCAACTGTCTCCACGCACATCCGATGACGCAGTTTCCCCTTGCCGGAATCCATTCATCAGCGCCAGATGGCCGGCCAAGAACAATAGCTTCGCCTCAGCTCCTCCCCGGAACATCCTGCGAAGCCAACTCGCTCAGGACAGTTCATCATGTCGCCCCGCCTCCTCGGCAACCTCGCCGGTGTCACAGGAATGCTGGTTTGGACCACGAGCCTGCCCGCGACTGCGGAGGTTCTGAAGACGTGGCATCCGCTGTTGGTTGTCCCGGCTCGCATGTTTTGCGGCACGCTCTTCCTGTTTGCGATGCTAGCCTTGCGGGAGCGCCAGCCCGACTATACGCGCCCCTCGATCTGGGGGATCACGATCGCCGGCGCATATCTCGCGATTTCCACGATTCTGCTGGTCGTCGGGCAGTCTCTGGCCAGTCCGGTCTCCGTTGGCATCATCATCGCTGCGATGCCCGCCGTCTCGGCGGTCATCGGGCTCTTCACCGGGGCGGAGCACCCGAACGCGCAAATCGTGACGGGCATTCTTCTCGCCTGCATCGGCGGCGCAGTGACCACGCTCGGAGCCGGGAACGACCTGGGGGCTCAGGGCGCCGCCATAGGCCTCGGCGAAATCCTCGTGCTGCTCTCCACAGTTTTCTTCATCCTGTTCACCAGGACCTCCATCATCCGGCTTCCGGATATGAGCGACCTAGCCCGCGCCGCAACGACCATCGCGGTCGCCACCGTCATGACTGCCATCGTGGCGGCCGTGATCGCGGCGACAGGCATCCTGCAATTGCCCTATGAGTTGGGCGGGATGCAAATCGGGCTCATCGTCTGGCTGGGAATTGGCACCATGGGAATATCCCTGGCATTCTGGGTGACCGCCTGCCGCCTGCTTGGCGTGACGGTCGCCTCTATGCACAACAATCTGGTGCCCTTCTACGCGATCCTGTTCAGCCTGATCCTGGGCCATGCGGTATCGCCCGCGCAGCTGGTCGGCGGATTGCTGGTGATCAGCGGGGCCATCCTGGCGCAGCTGCAGTTCAAGACGGCGAAGTTTCGGATCAGATAGCGCGCGCGGGTCCATGAGCCACACCAAGATCCCGGATCTGCGCAGCATCACATCGTGCTGCAGCGAGTCCGGGACACTATAGTCATGCGGCATTCGTCCCGTCTGGGGAGACGATCTCTGGCAGGCCTTACCGCGGCGCCAGCACCATGATCATCTGACGGCCTTCGAGCCGAGGCTCCAGTTCGACCTTCGCCTGATCGAAGATGTCGTCGCGCACGCGCTCGAGCAGGCGCATGCCGAGATCCTGATGGGCCATTTCACGACCGCGGAAGCGCAAGGTGACCTTAACCTTGTCGCCTTCCTCAAAGAAGCGCGCCATGGACCGCATCTTGACTTCGTAATCATGCGTGTCGATGTTTGGACGCATCTTGATCTCCTTGATCTCGATGGTCTTCTGCTTCTTGCGCGCCTCATTGGTGCGCTTCTGGGTCTGGTATTTGAGCTTTCCATAATCGAGGATCTTGCAGACCGGAGGCTGCGCCGTGGGCGAGACCTCTACAAGGTCCAGGCCGGCGAGGACCGCCATCTCGATGGCCTCTTCGGTCTTCATGATGCCGCGCTTTTCGCCTTCCTCATCAATGACGAGGACCTCGGGGGCGGTGATCCGTTCGTTGGCGCGCGGCCCGTCGTCACGGGTCGGCGGCGCTCTAAAAGGTCTACGGGCTATGTTTCTGTCTCCTTAAGTTGTTTATCGGAACGGGCGGCAACAGCGATTGTGATACTCGCACAAGGGCTGAAATATTTTGTCGGCCGAGGTGCATATCAATCTTTAAGTCGCAGCATCAAGTCAAGCACGCGCTTGCGTATAATCGTGCAAAAAGCAATCGAGGTTACCCCGTGAACGCAGTATTTGCCTTTCACCCCCGCAACGAAGGCAAATTGGCCTATATCAGCGACGGTTCGCCGGCCTCCGACCGCTGTAGTCTGTTTTGGCTCGGCGGGTTCAAATCCTCCATGACCGGAGAGAAGGCGACAGCCCTTGCGACTTGGGCCGAAAGCACGGGCCGCCATTTGCTCCGTTTCGATTATTCGGGCCATGGCGGGTCTGAAGGCGATTTCCTCGACGGCAGCATTTCCCTCTGGCTGGACCAGGCGATCGACATGTTTAGAACTCTGGCGCCAGGGCCGCGGATTATCCTCGGCTCCAGCATGGGCGGCTGGCTGGCATTGCTGTTGCTCCGCCGCTTGAAGATTGATTGTCCCGACGATGCGGCCAGGATCAGAGGGCTGATCCTGCTCGCTCCCGCTATAGATATGACCGAAGCCCTGATATCTCAAGCGATGACGCCAGAAGAACACGAGCAACTGGCGCGTCATGGGAAGGCGGAACGTCCTTCAGACTATGATGACGGCCCCTATGTCATCACCCGAAAACTTCTTGAGGATGGGCGAAGTCACCTCTTATTGGGAACTGCATTTCAAGTTTGTTGCCCGGTCCGCATTCTCCACGGCGACGCCGACCCGGATGTTCCATGGCAGCACGGACTGAAGACCTTCGAAATGCTGGCGGGGAAAGATGTGAATTTCGCTTTGCTGAAGGGTCGCGATCATCGGCTGTCGGATCCAAGGTCCCTGAAGCTGCTCGTGGACACGGCCGCCGAACTTTGCTCTGCAGCGGATGACGTTACAGCCCCTCCTCCAGAAGCGCCTTGAGACCTTCCTCATAGGTGGGATAGCGAAATTGATATCCTAACTCGTCCTTCACCCGCCTGTTCGAGACCCGCTTGCTGTCCGCATAGAAGGCGCGGGCCATGGGCGACATTTCGGCGTCCTCGAAGGCGATCTTGGGCGGGGGTTCAACGCCCAGCAGCCCGGCCGCATGGGTGACGATGTCCTGCGGCGGCATCGGCCTGTCGTCGCAGACATTGTAAGCGCGGCCAGGGGACGGATGCGCTATGGACGCATTGAGGATGCCCGCAATGTCGTCCACATGGATGCGGCTGAACACCTGTCCCGGCTTGATGATCCGCTGCGCTCGCCCCTCCCGCAGCATGAGGAACGTATTCCGCCCCGGGCCATAGATGCCACCCAGGCGAAAGAGATGTACCGGAAGGCCCGACTGACGGTGCAGGTCCATCCATTGCGTCTCCGCGAGCACCCGCCGTCCGCCTCTCTCGGTCAGGGGCACCGTCTCCGTCGTCTCGTCGACCCAGCCGCCGTCATGATTTCCATAGACGCCAGTGGTCGAGAGATACCCGACCCATCCGAACTGAGAGGCATGCGCATTCAGGTCGTCCGCAAGACGCCTCACGACAGGATCACCATCGGCATCCGCCGGAATGGAAGACAGGAGATGCGTGGCTCCAGCAAGCACATCACCCTCGACGCCGGCTGTAACGTCGAACAGTACGGTCTCGAAACCCTCCTCCTGCAGGAGACGCGCCCTCTCTGCACTGCGGGTCGTGCCGGTCACCGACCAGCCTTTCGCCTTCATGCGGCGCGCAAAGGCCAAGGCGGAATAGCCCATCCCAAGACACAAGAGCTTGCTCATTTTGGACACTCCCATTCCGCCGCCACCTGGGGATCGGCATCGCCGCGTCCTATCATGGCCAGTTGTGCAAATTCCTGTTCCGGAAGGAGCCTCCGCAGAGCCCAGACCGCCATGGCCCGCACCAGAGAGGAGGCATCCGACAAGCGCTCGCGGGCCGCGGTGACGAGGTCTCTGTCGCCGGAATTGCCGATCGCGATGAGAACATTGCGTACGAACCGATCTCGCCCGGCGCGCCGCACCGGTGTCCCCGTGAAAAGCTCCCTGAACCGCTCGTCGTCGAGCCGCGCCAGATCCTCCAGGCGCGGCTGCGCCAACGCCTCACGCGCCTGAAGCTTCGTATCGGAAGCAAGCTGCGCGAATTTGTTCCAGGGGCAGACCGCCAGACAATCGTCGCAGCCGAAGATCCGATTGCCGATGGCTGTTCGGAATTCCGCAGGGATGTGCCCCTTATGCTCGATCGTGAGATAGGAGATGCAGCGGCGGGCATCGAGCTGGTAGGGAGCCGGAAACGCGTTGGTCGGGCAGATGTCGAGACATGAACGACACGAGCCGCAATGGTCGATCTCACCGACATCCGGCTCGATCTCCGCGCTCGTGGCCACGGCCCCGAGGAAGAGCCAGGAGCCGAAGCCCCGCGACACCAGGTTCGTGTGCTTCCCCTGCCACCCGAGGCCTGCAGCTTCCGCCAGCGGCTTCTCCATCAGCGGTGCCGTATCGACGAAGACTTTGACCCCGGCACCGGTTTCCCTGGCGATTGGCCGTGCCACTGCCTTCAGCCGCTTCTTGATGAGTTCGTGATAATCGGAGCCCATGGCATAGACGGAGATGACCCCGTGGGATCTTTCCGCGAGGCGGTGCAGCGGATCCTCTCGGGGTCCGTAATTCTTGCCCAGCATGATCAGGCTGCGGATCTCAGGCCAGAGCACCTGGGGATGCCCCCGTCGCTCCTCCGTCTCCTTCATCCACTCCATATCGCCATGCCGGCCTGCGGCGATGAACGCCGCGAGGCGTTCGCGCGCCAGCGGAACGGCGTCGGGCGTTGTGAAACCCACGACATCGAACCCCTCCGCCTCCGCCAAACCACGGATTCTTGCCTTCAGCCCGTCGATCATGATCTGAGATAGGGTTGGACCCGGTCAGAAGTCCAGGTCGGCATAGGTTCTGGGCGGCGGCATGCCCCTTATGTGATCTGCCAGCAAGGGCCTGAACGACGGCCGCGACTTGATCCGCTGGTACCAGTCCTTTGCGGCGGTATTGGCCCCCCACGGCACGTCCCCGAGATAGTCGAGACATGAAAGATGCGCCGCAGCGGCGAGATCGGCCTGGGTGAGGTCGTCCCCCGACAGCCAGTTTCTGTGCTCAGCGAGAGCACCGATATAATCGAGATGAGCACGGATATTGTGCAGTCCCGCACGCACCGCATTCATGTTGGTCGCGCCTCCGCCTCGCCCCGGGGCCGCGAACCGCCGTTCGACCTTCTCCGTGAGGATCAGCCGGCTCACCTCGCGGTGGAATTTGACGTCGAACCAAGCGACGAGCCGCCGCGTCTCCGCGCGCTCCAGAGCGGTCTTGCCGAGCAGGTTCCGGCCGACCGGCAGACCGCGTGTCTCTTCCAGATAATCCGCAACCGATTCGATGCCGGGAATGATCGTATGGTCATCCTCCACGAAGATCGGCAGCAGTCCCGTCGGATTGAGGTGCAGCAGCTCCTCGCGCCTTTCCCACGGCTTCTCCTCGATGACGTCGGCGTCGATTCCAAGCTCCCCGATCAGGAGTCTTATGCGGCGCGAGAACGGGTCGAGCATGGTGTGGATCAGCTGGGGCATTCCTGCGGACGGTCTTTCGTAAGGAGGGATAGTTGGGATCAGGCGCGGGTACGCGCATAGCTTCCAGTGCGTCGATACTGTTCAAGATACCGCGGCACAATCGCCTCCGGACCCTGCGGGAAGATGCCGAGGCCCTCGAGCGTCCGCCCCTCGTCAACGGCCTCGCGGCTGACGACATTGTCATGTTCGAGAAGCTTCACCTGATCCATCGTCAGCATGGGCTTCGGCAGGATCTGCAGGACGCTGGCCTGCAGCTTGGCGACCGAAAAGGGAATCGGCACGAGCAGACGTTTCCGTTGGACGGCCTTCAGGACGAATTCCATGATCTCCTTCATGGTCATGACCTCGGGGCCGCCAAGTTCGTAGATCATCCCGTCGTTTCCGCCGTGATCGATGAGCTTGACGACCGCCTGCGCGATGTCGCCCACATACACCGGCTGGAACTTCGTCAGGCCTCCGCCGATCAGCGGCAGAGCGGGCATCACACGCGCCATGCCCGCGAAGCGGTTGAAGAAATCATCTTCTGGACCGAACACGACGGACGGACGCAGAATCGTCGCCCTGGGAAACGCTTTCAGGACTCGGGCCTCCCCCTCTCCCTTGCTGCGCGCATACTCCGACTCCGATTGAGGATCGGCACCGATGGACGACAGATGAATGAGGGTGCGCGCCCCTGCCGCCGCCGCTGAGCGCGCCACCGCCTCCGCGCCGAAGACATGCACGCCTTCAAAATTCTGGCGACCGCTGGGATACAGAATCCCGGTGAGGTTCACCACGGCATCGGCACCTGCACAGGCCGCATTGATCGACGCAGGATAGCGAACATTGCCCTGCACGGTCCTGATCTGTCCCACCATGCCGAGCGGCAGCAGGAAACCAGCGAGGTCTGGCCGCCTGACCGCAACGCGAATCCGATAGCCATTCTTGGCCAGCGCCTGGACGATGTGGCGGCCGAGGAAGCCGGACCCGCCGATCACTGTCACCAGTTTGTTCGATGTGGACGTCACTGATATTTACCCCGTGTCCTGCACGCGGATGTCTGAATGGGCCCCACCGCCCGCGTCAGCCAGCCTTTTACCGCTCCCGTCCGAGATTGCAACGCTCGCGTGGGATTGTAACGTGAACTGCATCTATTGAGCATTTCTAAAAAACCCATCAGTTGACAACGCAGGGCTTGACCCCCTATGTCATCGCCCGTTGCCCAGGTGGCGGAATTGGTAGACGCACTAGCTTCAGGTGCTAGCGAGGGAAACCTCGTGGAAGTTCGAGTCTTCTCCTGGGCACCATTTCCCTCAAATCGCCCGTATCGGATTCGTCCCGGCCGGCAGGGGCGTTGTGAGGAAGGAAGTCGATGATTACCTTGCATCGCGGCGACCTGCCGCCCGGCCTCGATTTCGGTGCCTCTGTCGCCATCGATACTGAGACATTGGGTCTTCGGCCGCACCGCGACAGGCTTTGCCTGGTTCAGCTGTCCTGCGGCGACGGCACCGCCCATCTCGTGCAACCTGATCCCGCGACCTTCGCAGCACCGAATCTTGTAGCCCTCCTGCAGGACACGGGGGTGACGAAGATCTTTCACTATGCCCGCTTCGACGTCGCTGTGTTGCGGCATTATCTTGGCGTCGACGTAGCGCCCCTCTATTGCACGAAAATCGCTTCAAAACTGACGCGCACCTACACCGACAGGCACGGCCTGAAGGATCTCTGCCGCGAACTTCTGGGCATCGATATGTCCAAGCAGCAGCAGAGTTCGGACTGGGGCGCCAAGGATCTTAGCGATGCCCAACTCCAATACGCCGCATCCGACGTTCTCCATCTTCATGCCCTGAAGCAAAAATTGGATGAGATGCTGGAGCGCGAAAACAGGACGGTCATGGCCCAGGCCTGTTTTGATTTTGTGCCAGCGCGCGCCTCGCTCGACCTTGCAGGTTGGCCCGAGGAGGACATATTTGCACATTGATCGGCGCGAACTCTGGCTGCGAGGCGTTACAAACAACGCCTTCCGCATTGGCCGATAGAACGGTCTTGAATGGTTTCCTCGACGAGGCACGACGCTGACAGCACTGCGGACGTCAAGACCTCGAGGCGACGGTCCCGCCCGCGCCTGACGATTGCGCGCGCCATCATGTGGCTCTTGGCAGTGGTCCTGCTCGGGTTGATCACGGCTTTTGTCGTTCAACTCGGCGAGTTTCGCACGCCCTATGATGCGCCCCCGCCGGAAGTTCCAGTCCGCGATCCCAAGGTATCCACCGCGCAAACGGCTCAGTTCACGGGTTTCGACAAAGACAACCAACCCTTTTCCGTGACCGCGACAACGGCGTCTCAGGACAAAGCCAATCCCGCCCGCGTGATCCTGAACGACGTCACCCTTCAGCTGAAGATGAAAAACAGCGGGGACACTCTGTTCGTGACAGCCAAAGAAGGCGTATTCGACAACAAGGCCAAGACTCTGGACTTGAAAGGCGATGTTCACATCGTCAATAGCGCCAATTATACCGCCAACATGTCGACGGCCAGGGTCCTTCTGGGGGAAAAGAGACTAATTAGCGAAGATCCTGTAGAGGTTAAATTTCCCAGCGGCGATATTACGGCCGGTGGAATGGAGATGCGTGATGACGGTCAGCAAGTTTACTTCACCAACAGAACCCGCACCGTTTTCTCCGAACGGTCACAGCGGGAAGACGCTCAGAAGAAGCTCAAGCAGAAAAACTAGCACCCTCTCTTGCGTGGCGGTTGTGGCGGCGCTTTCGGTGTGGCCGGTCGTCGCGATATCGCAGACGACGCCGAGCGCCAATGCGCCAGCCACCGCCAGTGGGGCGACGGGAGCTGTTGACGGGACGAAGTTGAAGGACGCCAGTGCGAAGGCTTCGGGGGCGGTGGACGTTGTCGCCGACAAGATGGAGCTCCAGCAGGAAAAGAAGCAGGCGATCTTCACCGGCAACGTCGATGCGACGCGCGGCAACGTCAATCTGAAGGGTGCCAAGCTCGTGATCGACTACGACGAAACCAAGACCGGCGACACCAGCGAACGCAAGTTCAAGACGCTGAGGGCCGACGGCAATGTGGTCGTCACCAGCAAGGGTCAGGTCATCCACAGCGACTGGGCCACGATGGACATTGCCGCCAACAAGGTCGTCATGGGCGGCAAGGTGGTGGTGACGCAAGGGGAAACCGTCCTGCATGGAACGCAGCTGAACATCGATCTCGATACTGGCCAGAGCCAGCTGTCCGGCGGTCGCGTGCGTGGCCGATTTGTACCATGAGGATCTTCAGGGTCCGTTCAGATGAAATACGCTCAATCAAAGACATCAGCTTCATAGAAAATTAATCCAAAGCGGCGGTAATTGGGTGGAACGGAACGACGTGGACAAGCCGGCGACATCGTGGGGAAATCGCTCCACCGAAACCGATTATCGATCGCGGAATCATGCTGACCTCTTTACGCAGCAAACTGATCCCGACTGGAACGGCAACTTTGGTGGTGAGGGCCTTGTCGCGCATTCGCTCGGCAAGAGCTTCAAGCGACGACCTGTCGTTAGGGGTGTAAGTCTTTCGGTTCGGCGTGGGGAAGCGGTGGGACTTCTCGGGCCCAATGGTGCCGGGAAAACAACGGTGTTCTACATGATCACCGGGCTCATCGCGGCGGACTTCGGCTCTATCGAGTTCGACGGCACCGACATCACGCATCTGCCGATGTACCGCCGTGCGCGGTTGGGCATCGGATATCTACCCCAGGAGGCCTCGGTCTTCCGGGGGCTCACGGTGGAAGAAAACATTCGCGCGGTTCTGGAGCTCACGGAAAAGAACCGGAAGACGCGCGAAAGCATGTTGCGCGGGTTATTGGATGAGTTTGCGATTTCCCATCTCCGGAATACGCCAGCTGTTGCACTCTCTGGCGGAGAGCGTCGACGGGTGGAGATCGCCCGAGCCCTCGCAGCCCGGCCCCAATTCATGCTCCTCGATGAGCCCTTCGCCGGGATTGATCCCATTGCGATCGGCGATATACGCGAACTGGTGCGTCACCTCACCGCTCGGGGAATCGGGGTGCTTATTACGGATCACAACGTTCGAGAGACCCTCGAACTCATCGACCGCGCGCTCATTATTCACGAGGGTCGGGTCCTGATGGAGGGCTCACCGGAAGAGATCGTTAACAACAAGGAAGTTCGACGTCTTTATCTGGGAGAACAGTTCACCTTGTGATGCTATACAACGCGCCGGTCAGTTGTGTAGTTGTCTCTTAGACAACTGGGCTCATCGGGAGTTGGGGCACTCGAGGTTATGGCGCTGAGAGCCAAGCTAGAGCTCCGCCAGGGCCAGTCCCTGGTGATGACGCCACAACTGCAGCAAGCGATTAAGCTGCTGCAGATGTCGAATCTCGAACTTGCGCAATATGTCGAGACCGAACTGGAACGCAATCCTCTGCTGGATGGCGATGTGGCAGCCGATGACGACCTGACTGAGCTGCCTCCATCGCAAGATCAATCTCCGGTCCAAGAGAGGCTGG
The DNA here is from genome assembly GCF_007474605.1 of Rhodoligotrophos appendicifer. NCBI lineage: Bacteria > Pseudomonadati > Pseudomonadota > Alphaproteobacteria > Hyphomicrobiales > Rhodoligotrophaceae > Rhodoligotrophos > Rhodoligotrophos appendicifer. Next base: position 248,281 of record NZ_VHKL01000001.1, read on the forward strand.
AGGCTCTCGATACTGATCTCGACAATGTCTACTCCGACGAGGCGACGGCGGACCGGCTTGAGCGCGACATCGGGCCGAGCCTGTCAGACTCCGGCTGGTCGACTCTCTCCTCCGGTCAAGGCGGCCATTCGGACTCGTTGGACGGCGACATCCAGGCGACGCTGAGCCAAGAAGCGACCCTGGGCGAACATCTCGAGCGGCAGCTTGGCGAACTCATCAGCGACCCTGCCGAGCGCCTGATTGGTCTCCAAATCATCGGCATGCTGGACGAGGCTGGTTACCTCGCCACCGATCTTTCCACCATCGCCGACACTCTCGGTGCGTCCCTGGAGGCGGTGGAAGCCTGCCTGAAAAAAATCCATACTTTCGATCCGCCTGGAATCGCCGCGCGAAACCTCAAGGAATGCCTGAGCATCCAGCTCTTTGAGCGGGGCCTGCTGACGCTGGAGATGGAGGCGTTGATGGACAACCTTCCATTGCTGGCCGCGCGGGACTTCGCCAAGCTCCGGAAGATCTGCGAGGTCGACGGCGACGAACTCCGGGAGATGATCACCGAGATCCGCCATCTGGACCCGAAACCCGGCGCGGCCTTTGGTTCGACGATCATCCAGCCCGTGATCCCGGATGTCTTCGTTCGCTTGGCTCCCGACGGCACCTGGATCATAGAGCTCAACAGCGAAACCCTGCCCCGGGTTCTCGTGAACAATCAGTATTATTCCTCCATTGGCCGAAGCGGCGCTCGCGAACAGGATCGAGAATATATCTCGGAATGCCTCGCCAGCGCCAATTGGCTGGTGAAGAGCCTCGAGCAGCGGGCGAGAACGATCTTGAAGGTCTCCCGCGAGATCGTGCGTCAGCAGGATGCTTTCTTCGTGCACGGCGTCCAGTTTCTGCGTCCGCTTAATCTGCGGATGATCGCCGACGCGATCGAGATGCATGAGTCGACCGTCAGCCGCGTGACATCCAACAAATACATGGCCACGCCCCGCGGAACCTTCGAGCTGAAATACTTCTTCACGACCGCCATTGCGTCCGCCGAAGGTGGCGAATCACACTCCGCCGAAGCCGTGCGGCATCGAATGAAAGAGCTGATCGAGAGCGAAACGGCCGCCAGCGTCCTGTCCGATGACCGCATCGTCGAACTCCTTCGCGGCTCCGGCATCGACATCGCCCGAAGAACTGTCGCCAAATATCGCGAAGCATTAGGTATTTTATCTTCAGTACAACGCCGAAGAGAGAAGCAGGACTTCGCATGATCCGTAATATTTTTGCTCCATCCAAGTGATATTTGGTACATTTTTCAATAGGTGCAGCGAGATCCGGCAGATCGCCGAAGTTGCATTTCTTTAGATCCGTTTTGACAACCCACCCGGATGCATCAAAAGGAAGCCATTGACTTGTCGCGGCGACCTCATTACCTAGAGGCCGCCGCCGTGGGGGCGACCGTGATTTCAGTGCCAATCACGTTTTGGCATGTGCACGAAACATGGTAAGCTAATTGTTAATTGAGGGTGGATTTGAGGCGGTAAGGATCGAAGCCTTCGCCTCTCGGGACAGAAACAGAAAGCGACGGGCGGCGCTTCTGGAAGGATGAAAATCCATTTGTGGACATGGGTGTGGGAATCCGAATCGGATATCCGGTGCAGCCCTGTGCTTTGGCAATCAACAGCGTCAGCAAGCGACAACCACGTCGACATTTTGGAGTGAGATCGTTGGCTCTTTATCAGCTCAAGGGCGTAGTCACCGAGACTGTGCACCTTAGGAGACCCAATACCATGCAATTGTCCGACATTCTCTCGGCCGATGGAGTCGTGCCTTCGCTCAAAGTGAGCAGTAAGAAGCAGGCTCTTCACGAGCTGGCGGCAATTGCATCGAAGCAGACCGGACTGGATGTCCGCCAGATCTTCGATACGTTGCTGCAGAGAGAGCGGCTGGGGTCGACCGGACTGGGCCAGGGCATCGCTATCCCGCACGGGAAGCTTCCAGGCTTGTCCAAACTTCACACCGTTTTTGCGAGAGTCGCTCAACCGATCGAGTTCGATTCGGTCGATGATCAGCCCGTTGACCTCATTTTTGTGTTACTGGCGCCGGAAAGCGCAGGCGCCGACCATCTCAAAGCCCTCGCACGCATCTCGCGCCTGTTGAGAGACCCAGAAATCGTTGCAAAGCTCCGGGGGTCGGACAGTAGCGCTGCCCTTTATTCAATTCTGACTGAGCCGACGGCCTCTGCCTCGCACGCAGCTTGAGTCCTCAGAAACGCTACTCCCAACGACGGGACTAATGGACGCTCATCGGCTGAAGGTCGTGCTCGAAAGCATTCGCCACGGCGGCCTCATGACTCCCGGCTATGGCGACGGGCGTGCCATCAGCCGCATAGAGCGCAAAGAGACGGACATCGTCCGGCAGGGGGCTCATGGGCCCGATGAGCTCCGCCGCTTTCTCGTTGGCGATCTCGCGGACGTATCCGACCTTACCGCCGCCGAGCAAAGCAAACTCGGTTGCACTCATCAGCGGCTTAGCCGCAACGTCCTGACTATTCATAGCGATACTCCTGTAACGCACTAACGGCACACAACTGTGCTGCCGAAGAACACTCTTATTGCCAACGCTGAGAGGGAAGATTCAGTTTCATCCTCGCCCTTCGCGGATATCAATCGTCTTGACCAGCTTCTCCTGCTGCCGCCGCACCAGATCGACAGCCAGCATGCCATGTTCGAGAGAGGCACCCATCACTTCGATGCCATCGGCGAGAACGAAGGTCTTGAGAAACTGCCGTGCAGCGATGCCACGATGCAGATAGGCCCTTGAGCCATCATCCTTCTGCTTGCCTCGCACCACCAGCTGATTCTCTTCCACCTGCACCTGCAATTCGTCTCGGCCGAAACCCGCCACCGCAAGCGTAATCCGCAGATGCTGCGAGGCGTCCGTATCAGCAGTGAGCCGCTCGATGTTGTAAGGTGGGTACCCGTCGCTCGCGGTTTTACCCAAGCGATCAAGCAATCTTTCGATATCGTCGAACCCCAAGAGCAAGGGGCTCGAGAAAAGAGAAACGCGAGACATCGAAAAGCCCTCAGACAAGCAGCTTACGAATTGCGCCGGTGGATGTTCACCCTTGCGGCCACAGAGACGATGACCCGATCATGGCATCAACGCCTTAACGAAATCCAATATGGCGTCTCATTTCCCCTCGTTCAAGCTGATGAAAACTCGGAGAACGTTTCATGTCCACAGAACTTGTGATGCTCGCCTGGGCCGTCATCCTCGGGATCGCGCAGATAGCCTTTTCAGCCGGCCTTGTTGCCCAGCGACTGGGATTCGTGTGGGCGGCTGGGGATAGGGATGACCCTCGCCCGGACGCCTTGAAGGGCGTCTCAGGCCGCCTGCGGAGGGCGCAGAACAACTTCCTAGAGACCTTCGTATTCTTCGCCGTGGCCGTCCTGATGGTGGAGGTCACAGGCCGCCATAGCCCCGCAACCCTGTGGGGCGCCCAACTCTATTTCTGGTCCAGACTGATCTATGTGCCTCTCTACGCCCTCGGGACGCCCTATATCCGTACATTGGTCTGGGGGATCTCCATCGTCGGCTTGCTGATGGTGCTCTACGGCGCAATGGCCGGCGGATGAGCCGCTAATAGCCAGGGAGTACGAGAACCTTCGGTCTCTGAGGCAGCGTCGCCATCGATATGACGGTGCTCGCCGTCGGACTGATCTCGATGTCAAAGTCATCCCGCATGCCCTCAACGAAGCTGTTCAACGTCCCGGCACCGAAATAATGCATCGGGATCACGAGCTGAGTGCGGAGGGTCTTGAGCACCTCGATCATGGCACGTTGATCCATCGTGTAGGTGCCGTCGACGGGGACAAGCACCACGTCGAGACGGCCGATCATGCCGATGAGGTCTGGCGTCAGTTCATGATGGAGATGGCCCAGATGCCCGATGCAGAGATCGGCGACTTCGAAGATGAAAATCGAATTCCCCCCGGGCTCGCGGCCACCGCTCCAGCGACGGATATCCGTGGGCACGTTGCGGATGGTCACGTCATCGACGGTGAGATGGTGCTTGGCGGGTTCACCATTGGTGCCCCAACCGCGCAGAACATGCTTGATCGCAGGGTCCGGAAAATCCGTGTAATGGCTGCTGTGGGCGTGGTTCATGGTGACGACGTCGGGGATCACCCCGGAACCGGCATATCCCGCAAAATCGGTGGCAATCCGCACACCCTTGGGCGTTTCGATGAGAAAGGTGGAGTGCCCGACGAAGGTGAGGCCGACCTGATCGGCCTCCAGCGCCACAGTCCTGAAAAGGCTGAGGGCACTAGGCGGAGATCCATCCGCTACGGCGAGGCAATGGCTCATGCCCTGAGCACCGGCCGGCGCAATGATTGCGCTCAAGCTCAGAGCCATGACGACGGACAACGCTTGGGCAAACCACCGCATCAGTGCCTCGCTTCTTCCCTCGATGAGCAAGAGCATAGGAAGACGCCGCACCGTTAGCCACTGAGCTCGTTCTCAAGACATCGTGAGCAGCCGTCCGAGACCTAGGAAGCGATTTTTGCAGCGGATCTTCGGGTGAGAATGCTCGACCGCCATTCCATGCCCACAACGATGGCGCCACTCATCACGATAAGCGCTGCACCGAGAACGACTCCCAGATCGGGCACATCGTTCCAAATCCAGTATCCGAGCCCGAAGGCCCAGATCAGGCCGGTGAATTCAAGCGGGGCGATGGTGCTCGCGGGAGCGCGCCGGATCGCCTCGAAGACAAGGCCCTGCGCCGCGCCGCCGATCACGCCCATGGCGATGAACAGGATCGCGTCGTTAAAAGAGGGAGTGACCCAGTGCCAGGGCAACATCACAAGCCCCAGCCCGACGAAGCCGAGATTGGTGGCCAGCATGTTGACGGTCGTCTTCTCGGCCACGTTTGACTGGCGGACGAGGATCACCGCATAGGCCCAGAGCCCGGCCGCCGTCAGCGCGAGGAGAACTGCGAAAGTCGATTCGCCGAGATTGGGACGGCATGCGATGACGACGCCCACGAATCCTAGGCCGATGGCGATCCATTTCGATAGGGCGACTTTCTCGCCCAGCAGCGGGACGGCCAGCATGGCCACGACAATGGGCGACGCGAAATAAATGGTCGTCAGCTCTCCCAGTCCGAGCGAGCGCGCGGCTGAATAGTAGCAGGACCAAGCACCGATCAACACGGCAGCACGCAGGAACAGGAACCGCCGAACCGGTGAGGTCACGGTTCTCTTGACGAGCCCCCGCCCTTGCCAGATGCACAGAAACACAGCGATTATGGCGCTGCGAATGAACATGATCTGCCAGATCGAATAGTCCGCCACCAGCCACTTCACGATCGCATCGTGGAAGGGAAAGAGCGCGAATGCCGCGAAGGCGATGAGAACTCCGAAGAGGCTCGTGCGCTGATGCACCTCTCGACCCCGCTGCGAAACGATTGCCGAGAATAGATATTCGGTTCCTGATGCGCTGTCGTCTCATGTCTCTGCATAGGCCTATGCAGGCTTCGCATTTCCCGATGGCTAACTTTCGCCTGATTGACCATTCTCAATGAAGCGCCTTGTCGAAGATGCCTCACGGGAGCCGCCGGTGTTGATCCTTCGAATGCTGAGCTTGACCCTGGCCTTTCTACTCGGCCTTTGCGGCGTATCTCGAGCGGCGGATCTGGACGTTGATTTGGAGTTGATCCTGGCGGTCGATGTATCCTGGTCGATGGATCTCGATGAGCAGGCCCTGCAGCGCCAGGGTTACATCTCCGCTCTGCAGCATGCGGATGTGATCAATGCCATACGCTCGGGTCTGACGGGCAGGATCGCCGTCACTTACATCGAATGGGGCGGTCCCTATAATCAACAGATCGTGGTTCCCTGGACGACGGTGGACGGGATCGAGGCCGCACGCGGCTTTGCGGCCCAACTGGACTCCGCATCCATTTCAAGGTTTCGCGGCACGTCCATTTCATCCGGGCTTTTGTTTGCATCGCCCATGTTCGAAAACAATGGCTTTGCCGGCATGCGACGAGTGATCGACATTTCCGGTGATGGCCCCAACAATATGGGCATCCCCGCAACCGAGGCCCGCGATTCCGTCCTTTCCAACGGAATTACGATCAATGGTTTGCCGATCATGCTGAAAGCCCATGACGGCTTCTATTCGATCGCGGATCTCGACGTCTATTACGAGGACTGCGTGATCGGCGGCCCCGGAGCCTTCATCGTGCCTGTGCAGTCTCTAGAGACCATTGCGGAAGCCATCCGCCGCAAACTTGTGCTCGAGATCGCCGGCCGGCCGGCCGAAGTGATCTTCGCCGCCGAGCAACGTCAATCGCGACGTATCGACTGTCTCATCGGTGAAAAGCTGTTCCAGCGCTGGATGCAGTGATATAGCCGGGCCTCGCTCGACCGAGTGGCGCTTTCCAAGGTTATTCCACAGTTGCATCACGACCTCAGCCCTTTCATCCAGAGCTATGGTGACCTTGCGGTCTTCATGGCGATCTTCCTTGAGGCTTTTGGGCTGCCTCTGCCGGGCGAGATCATGCTCATCACCGGCGGAGGTCTGGCGGCCCGTGGTGAAATCAACCCCGTCCTGTTCTTTGTCAGCGCCTGGGTGGCGGCAGTTCTGGGTGACAATATCGGCTATGTCATAGGCCGCCTTTTAGGCCGCACCACCATCATCCGCTACGGCAGCAAGATCGGAATCACCGCGCCGCGCTATGAATGGGCGGAGGAAAAGTTCAACCGGTTTGGCCCCGTCATCGTGGCCGGCGCACGCTTCGTGGCCATCCTGCGCCAGATCAACGGCATCGTCGCCGGCAGCCTCGGCATGCACTGGCTCACCTTCATGATCTTCAATGCGATCGGTGCTGCACTTTGGGTGGGGCTCTGGGGCTCGGCGGCTTTCTTTCTCGGTTCCCACCTCCAGATATTCCTGCATATCGCCAAGCATCTCGGCACCGTCGGCGCGATCGTGCTCGCTATCTTGGTCGCGGCAGGTCTCTGGTGGCATTTCAAGCGCCCCATCAATCCGAAGGCATAAGAGACATGGCTCTTCTTCTCGGAGTCGACACCGGCGGGACCTATACGGATGCGGTGATCTTCGACGATGCCGCGGAGACCCGCTCGGCGGGCGTCGTCGCTAAGGCCAAGGCCCTGACCACCCGACGCGACCTGGTGGTCGGGATCGCCGGCGCTGTCGACAAGGTTCTGGCAAGATCCGGCGCGGCGGCCGCCGATATCTCTCTCGTGTCGCTGTCGACAACACTTGCCACCAATGCGCTCGTGGAGGGCCAGGGCGGCCGGGTCTGCCTCGTTTTTATCGGCTTCGGAGAGCAGGATCTCGCCCGTGCCGGTCTCAAGGAGGCATTGGGCGACGACCCCGTCATCTTGCTGGCCGGTGGTCATGATCCCTTGGGCGAGGTTCAGGCACCCCTGGACGTCGCAACTCTCGAAGCACGGCTCGACGATGTCGGCACGACCGTAACGGGATTTGCAGTTGCAGCTCATTTTGCAACCCGAAATCCCGACCACGAGCTTAAGGCGGCCGACATCATCCGCTCAAGGAGCGGCCTTCCGGTGACGTGCAGCCATGAATTATCGGCGAAGCTCAACGGGCCCAAGCGCGCCCTCACCTGTGTCCTGAACGCCCGCCTGATCAGCATGATCCACCACTTGATCGCCGCCACGGAGGGCCTGCTGCAAGCGCGCGGGATCCACGCTCCCCTGATGGTCGTGCGCGGTGACGGAGCCCTCATATCGGCTGACTACGCAAAGTTGAGGCCCATAGAGACGATCCTCTCCGGCCCGGCCGCCAGTCTGGTGGGTGCCGCCTATCTGACGCATGCCCCCGATGCCATCGTCTCCGACATCGGCGGGACCACCACCGATATCGCCGTCATGATCGACGGGCAACCGCGCATCGATCCGAGCGGCGCGCTGGTCGGCGGCTGGCGCACCATGGTCGAAGCCGTAGCCATGTACACGCACGGCCTCGGTGGCGACAGCGAAGTTTCGCTGGATGCCGACAATGCCTATGCCGGAACCATGAAGCTCGGCCCCCGTCGGGTCGTACCGCTTTCCCTGTTGGCGATCAGCCATGCAGCCCAGGTCCATGCAGCGCTCGATCGCCAGCTGGACCAATCGCGCGCTCAGGAATTCGATGGCCGCTTTGCCTTAGTCTCAACCAATATGCTGTCGGGGCTTTCCGGCCTTGGCGAGCGCGAGCGCATACTGCTGGAGCAGATTGGCGAGACGGCCGCACCATTGGATCGGCTCATCCAACGTCGGCCGGATGTTGCAGCGCTGAATCGCCTGGTCACCCAAGGCATTGTCAGCCTGAGCGGCCTCACGCCATCGGACGCCTCGCACGTGTTGGGCATTCAGGAGGGTTGGGACGCCGAGGCGGCACGCAAAGGCGCCGCGCTGTTCGCCTTGAAGAAGAATGGCCAGGGCAACCTCATCTGGCCGACCCCCGCCGCGGTTGCTCGGAGCGTGATCGACACTCTTACGCGGCGATCTGCCGAACTCCTGCTGGACGCAGGCTTTGCCGAGGACGGATTTCAGGAGCCGCACCTCAGCCGCTCCGCCCTCGCCCGAGCATGGCTTGATCGCCGGCAGGGCCAGGTCAGCGTCCAGATGCGTTTGACGACACCAGTCATCGGCCTCGGAGCGTCATCCCCTGTCTACTACCCTGCGATCGCAGAGCTTTTGGGCGCCGACCTGTTGGTTCCGGAACATGCAGACGTCGCGAACGCGGTCGGCGCCGTCGTCGGGAACGTGAAGATCAGGCGCGAAGTCATGGTGTCGGAGCCGGTGGACGGTCAATTCCGAGTGCATGTCGCTCACGCGCCCAAGACCTTCACGTCGCTCGAAGAGGCCGTCACATATGCGGAAAGCATGGCGAGGGACTGGGCCCACCGGGAAGCGCTGGAAGCCGGCGCCGCCGAGGTTTCGGTCCGCGTTGAGCGCAACATCGAGATCGTCACCATTGAAGGCCAGCAGAAATTTGTCGACGGCTCCGTCACCGCAGTGGCGACAGGTCGCCCGCGCATGGCGCGAGAAACTGTTGCCGCATGAAGAATTTGCTGATCTGATGCTGTCGAGTGTCCGGGTCGATGCTACTCTTCCCCGGCTCAAGACTTCATCTGAGGAGAGATCGCATGTCCACCGTGACGACGCTGAAAACCAACCGGCAAAGCGAGTCGGAGCTGTGGCAGATGCGCGTGGACCTGGCTGCCGCTTTCCGCTTGGCGGCCGAAATGAACTGGCATGAAGCAATCGCGAACCATTTCAGCCTCGCCGTGTCGCCGGATGGCAAGCAGTTCCTCATGAATCCCCGCTGGAGGCATTTCTCCCGCATCAAGGCCAGCGATCTTCTGTTTCTCGACAGCGACGACCCGGAGACGATGAACCGTCCGGACGCACCAGACCCCTCAGCGTGGTGCATTCACGGCAATCTGCATAAGTCGTTGCCGCATGCGCGCTGCATTCTTCACGTTCATCCTGCCTATGCGACCGCCATCTCGACGCTGGCCGATCCCGACATCAAGCCCATCGACCAGAACACCGCACGCTTCTTCAATCGCGTCGCCATCGACCTGGATTTCGGCGGCATTGCCGATGACAACGAGGAAGGCGAACGCCTGGTGCGCGCTTTGGGCAATGCCAGCCGCATGATGATGGGAAATCACGGCGTACTGGTTGTCGGCGAGACCGTCGCGGAAGCCTTCGACGACCTTTATTACCTTGAGCGGGCCTGCCAGACGCTTGTGCTGGCTTATTCGACGGGCAAGCCCCTGAACGTGCTCTCCAACGAGATTGCCGAGAAGACCGCCCAAGGGTGGGAGCGCTACAAGCCAAGCTCCTTCGCCCATTTTGAACAGATGAAGAAAATCCTCGACGACAAGGATCCTTCATACGCGGAGTGATGGACGCGGCGGCCTCACGAGCACCGGCGTCTCGACACCATTGCGACATGCTCCGTCAAATTAAGGTCGACCTTCGCTCTTACCGAAGGCTGGTGCAACGCCCGTGGGAACCGCCTCAAGCGTCCGCACGTTGGCCCCATGCAACTGCTGGAGTGTTAACAGACGATGGATACCCCCATTCAAATCTCGTTCAAAAACCTCGACAGCTCAGAGGCACTTGAGAACCACATCCGCGAGAAGGCTTCGAAACTGGAGCGATTTCACCACAAGATCGTCTCCTGCAGAGTGGTAGTACACACACCGCACCGAAGCGCCGGTCAGGGAAAACCTCCCATGGGACTGTCGTTGGAAGTCGAGGTTCCGGGGCGCACCTTGGTGGCGAAGAGCGGCGACGGGATCTACGACACCAAGGAAGGCAGCATCACCACGGTCGTGAACAAGGTGTTCGAGGCGATGGAGCGCCAGCTGAACGAAGTCTCCGACATCCGCAGCCAGCAGGTGAAGACCCATGAAGGCGCGGGCGACACGGGTAAGGTCGCACGTCTCTTCCCGGAGCAGAACTACGGCTTCATCGAGGCTCTGAACAGCCCGGACCTTTATTTCACGCGGAATGCCGTCATTGACGACGCCTTCGACGATCTGAAGGTCGGTATGATGGTGAGGTTGACCCGGGCCACTACGGAGGGCCCCATGGGTCCTCAGGCCAGCTCGGTCCGCCGCTTGTCCGGCGAACAGGTGGGCTGACCCATCGGCCCATGGAACCGGTGCCCGGGATCGTCCCGGGCATCCAACATGGGCAAGATCTATCCGCGGTATTTTACGACCAGCAAGGTGACGTCGTCGGACTGGTCGTGTCCGCTCTCGAACGTCTTCACGGCTTCAGCCGTGGCGCGCGCGAGCGGGGCTGGTTCGTCCTCGAGATGGCTCCGCAGGGTTTCCTCCAGCCGCAGCTCTCCGAACTGATCCCCCGCGTCGTTGAACGCTTCGGTGACCCCGTCGGTATAGAGGACCAGGCTTTCTCCGGGCTCGAGCACCAGCCGCCGGGTGGTGAAGTCGGTGTCGCTCACGATCGCCACCGCGATGTCATCGCTGGGATCAAGGGCCACGACGCCCTTGGCGCCGACACGATAAGGGGGATTATGCCCCGCATTCACATATTCCACCGCCCCGGTTGCGGGGTCCAACACGCAGAAGAACAGCGTCACGAACATCATCTGATCATTGCCGGCGGTGAGCAGCTCGTTGAGCTGACGGACGCAGACGGCGGGATCGTTTTCGAAGAGGGCGATGGCCTTCAGCAGGGTCCGCGCGATGGCCATGAAGAAGGCCGCGGGCACGCCCTTCCCTGACACATCCGCGATGAGGAAGGCGAAGCGCCCGTCATTCTGGTCGAAGAAGTCGTAGAAATCGCCGCCGACTTCGCGCGCGGACTCCATCAGCCCGAACACGGAAAACCGCTCGCGATCGGGAAAGTCGATGGGAAGAACGGACCGCTGCAGATCCCGTGCGATCGCCAGCTCCTGTTGCAGGCTGGCGAGCTGCGTCTCGCGAACCAGCGCTTCTCGCAGCCGCGTCACCAGTTCCGAGAGCCGGCGGTGCTGATCGACGACTCGCCCCGACATTTGCTGGAGGACCGCAGCCAGGGGGCCGAGTTGATCGTCTTCGCGAATGAGCCTCGCCATCGATTGCGATTGATCGCTGGCACCCTCCGTCTTGGGCAGTGCGCCGCTGGTGGCGGCGACGATCCGTCGGAGGTCCGTCAGCACTTCTTCGCGTGCGCCCGGTTCCAGAGTGCTGGCGAGATTTTCCATCTGACGCCGGACGAAACGCTCTTGCCGTCGCCGCTGGAGCTCGCGTTGCCGCCGGGTGTCGTTGAGGGCGATGAGGTTCTGACGGAGTCCCTGAATGGCCGTGGCGATGTCGCCGATCTCATCGTCGCTTTCCTTGGTGAGATTGGCCGAAGTGTCGCCCCTGGAGAGAGCACCCAGCACCGACACGGCCCGATCGAGCGGCCGGAAGCTCAGCCGAAGATAAAAATATAGGCCGGCCAGCAGGACAACCAGCATGATGATGGCCGCCCCGACCGTCAGCATTGTCAGCCGTCGCAGGGCAGTGAGGCTCTCAGTGGCATCTTGCACCGTGACCAGCAGACCTGCGGTCCCTGCCGAAAGATCGTCCAAGGGGATGGCTGTAACCGCAAAGAGTTTACCGTCCAGCTCCGCCTGCGTGACCGTAGCGACCCGCTGCGGCAGATCCAGGTGCAGTTCCCCCCACAACCCGTCGGCCGTCCCCTCCACCAGCCTGCCGCGGGTGCTGAGCAGGAAGACATCGGCATTCATGGCGGCCGCAAACCGCTTCAGGGCCGCATTTGCGGAGCCCGCAAGCGCCAGAACTAAGCTTTGTTCAGCGACAGGATAACGACGCGCCGCAATGACACGGAACCGGTCGGAAGCAATCTGGCGGATGCCCTGCGGCATCGCCCCCGCCTGCACCGCCCTGATGGTACTGACGTCCAGGAGCCGCGGCGGTTCGGCTGCCGTTGAACTGGCGAAGACGATCTGTCCGTTCCCGTCAAGGATTTGCAGATCGGTCAGCTCGGAGGACGCAAAGCGGGGAATGGTCCAGGCGGTCGCCAAACTGCGCATCTCGGAGACATTGCGAGCGGCGACCGCTCGCTGCAGATCGGGATCGGCAATGATCTGATCGGCCAGCTCGATCAGCGGCTGTATGTGATCGTCCAGGATCTCACGCCACAGAGCGGCCTGCCCCGTTGTGCCGATGCGCGTATAGGGAACCTCCGCGAGCCGCTCCCGCTGCAAGCCGGCCAGGACGAGCCCGCCGAATGCGATTGCGAACACGACCGTGACAAGGAGAGTGACGCGGGTACGCAGGAGCATGTTCAGTCAGCCCCCGCCGCTGGCCGCGCTCTGGAAGTGAAGTGGCTTGCCATCGCCAGGACCAGACCCACGGCCACCGGCGCGATCAAGTCATTGACAGTGTAGCCGCCGGAGAGGCCGAGCACCACGATGCCTGCGATCATCCCCGCGGGCAGTCCGCCAAACGCAACACCCCTTTCCGTGCGCCCACCGAAAATGGCCGCCAGGCAGACCAGGCCAGTCAGCGCAGTCGCAAGGCCTCCGGTGAGATAATCGTCATAGCCCGGACCGCTTGGGATCCAGACGAGAATGACTGCACCGCCGATTGCGCCGAGGGAGGCCGCAGCCAGCCAGCCCGAGAGCTCGGCTCCATGCGGATGAGGAGCGTCAACGCCAGGGCGGTTCCGCAGCAGCGGCATCAGTGCGGCGGAGAGAACGAGACCGCAGCCGATAGCGAGGAACCCCATTCGTCGGCCCACCGCCTCTCCGACAAGCCCTCCGAGCAGGGGCCCGGCGCATAAAGCGGCAAACACGGTGAGCCTGACGATAGGCTTGGAGAGACTGGCGCTGTTCAGCGCTGCAGCAAGGAACAGCCCCAGCCCTGCGCCGGCACAGGCGCGCAACAGCACGAACAGCAAATAGGAATGGGACCAGGCAACGAACGCGGTGGCGATGCCCGCCAGGACCAATCCGGCCCACCCACAAGCGTGTCGCACATGGCCCGGGAGACGGCTGGCACCTAGCGCCGCGATCGACACGGCTGCGATCTCCGCCATGAGGACGACGCCAGGCCACCACGCCGCCGACACGGCTGACCATTCCCGATCGATGGCATAATTCGCGATGAAGGGGGCGGCCGCCATGTAGCAACCGACCACGATCGAAGCCGGCCATGCGGCAATCTTGGCCCTGGCCACGAAGGACGACGGCCCCGCGCCTGCCGCAGTCTGCTCGTTGACCTCAGCGAGAAGGGGATCCAGCCTTTCCTTGAGGCTTCCGTCGAAATCGATGGCCTGGACCGTGGCAGCGGCATCCTCTAGACGCCGCTGGGCCTCTCGGACCGGTTCGATGCAGCGATCCAACCCGCGCAGGGCAGCGACGACGATGCCGCGGCCGATGGGGGGTGGTGCGGTCTTGAAATGCCCGTCTCGCGCCAGGGCAAGGGTATGGGCAAGCTGACGCTCTGCAGTTCTGAGATGGTAGACGAGAAACAGGTAGGACCCGAGCCCTGCCAGCACGCCGCAGAGAAGGGCTGCGACGGCGACGGCGGCTTCAAGCCGGCTAACCGCGCCGGCAACCAGGGGGGATGCCACCTGAAGAATCAAGCTTCCTGCCGGCTGCGCCGCGACCTGAAGGGGAAAATTGAGCCCCTCGATGTCCCCACCCGTGGAAAATAAGATCTTTCCTGCCGCATCGACGATGGCCAAACCCTCAACCTGCGGCGCCCCGTCAGAGACGTGCTTGAGATACTCGGTAACGCCGTTCAACCGGTCGAGGGGAATTCCGTAGCCCAGCGCCTTCTCGATCTGGCTGGTGACGGCCCGGCCAACCGCCTCGGCGCCTCCCTGAGTCGCCTCCGAGAGCACCGGAAGGCTCTCTCGCTCGGCTCCCTGCAACATGGCATAGCCGCCTGCACCGACGCAGAGCGCGACGATCACAGCGAGCACGCCCGCCAACAGCCAGGATGGGAGCGCCTCAAGCCGCCGCATCTTGCTCCTTGTCCTCGTCCAGCGCCAAGATCGCGGAAACCGTCCGGTCCAGCTCGACCACCCGTGTGGCGACCGCCGCGCGCGCCTCGTCGGCAAGAAGGCCAAGGCCGCTGGTTGCGGCAACCGGCGACGTGCTGCTGAGATGAGACCGAACGTCGCGTAGCGGCGCCGTCGCCGCTCTTAACAACGCCCATGCGGAAAAGATGACGACGAGAACGGCACAAGGCAGCGCAATGGCCATCCGGCTCGTGAGGATCGATCCCACCGCGTCGGCGTGAAGCTCCCGAGAACTTCCCGCAAGGGTAATGGCCACATGTCCGACCGGCTCTCCGAAATCGTTGCGGATCACCTCGCCGACGACGATGTCCCCAAACTCCTCGACCCGCCAGCGACCGTAACCGAGGCTCCGCCGAATTGCCTCGTTCCAGCTTTCGCGCACCGGTTCTCCGATGCTGCCCCTGTCGGTGTTGAACTGTGAGGTGCCATTGGGCGAGAAGATCTCGACCGCGAGGATTTCGCTGTCTGCAGCTTGCGCTTGTTCGATCAGATCCTGGGCGATTCGGATTTCCGGCAGCGCCAGTCCGAGATTGACGTTTGCCTCGATCGAATCACGAAGCTGTGTGAGCACGAATTTGAGGTTGGATTCGGCCACTTGCACTTGCGAGCGGTCCAGGCTGCCATAGATCAGGAATGCGCAGAGACACAGTCCTGCGGCGGTTAAAAGCGCCAGGGCACAGATGAGGCGAGTGACGGGAGCCATCGTTACGCGATCGGCCTTATGGAAAAGACCGTTTGACGGTAACGGATGAGTTCCCCAATGTCACCGCTGGACAGTATTTCGCCATAATCTGGTCTCGCGGGCCACGCTTTATCTGCGAGATCATGCGACAGTAAGCGCTAGATCCCATGCTCCGCCTCGCTTTTCGAACGTTGCCGCTTTTCGCCGTCATCGTTGGCTTTGCCATAGCTCTCGGCGCGTACATGAATTTCAGCGGCGTTCGCGGTGCCTATCTCGAACTGATTCGCTCCCGCATGGAGGTCGTGGCCAAGGAATTGGATCGGGATGTGGATTCTGCGGTATCATTGGGTATCCCGCTTTCCGAGCAGATCACCCTCCCCGCCCTGTTGGCGCGCCAAGCCAGTGCGGACCCTCTGATCCTGTCCATCGATGTGGCCTCGCCTGAAGGCAAGACACTCTTCAGCAGCAAGCCGGACCGTGACGGAGCAACCGAGCCGTCCGATCATGACCCCGAGGCGCATGTTCTCAGTCATCGCATTTTGAACGATTTCGGTGCTTCGGTCGGCACGGTGGTGATCCGCTACAGCCGGGCGGAGACCTCGGCCAAGATCAGTGCGCTGGGCAAGGAGATCATCGGTCGTGCAGTGCCGGCAGGAGTGTTGGCCGTCTTGGCAGGATGCTTGGCGGCATTCCTCGTTCTGACCCGGTTGCACAACAAGGCCCGCACCGCGTCGCACCAGAATTCAAGCGACGCCATCGCTCGAGCCGAGTCCGAGCTTCACACGGTGGAGGCGAGCTGAGATGCGCAGCCTTCAGATCCGCCTCTCCGTAGCCCTCGTCGCCATCCTCATAGCGGCGCTTGCCTTCTTGTCCGTTCAGACCGCAAACCGCGCTGAAGGACTTCTTCTGCCTGAGGTGGAACGTAAGGCGGAGACTGTGGCGGGCTCCATCACGAGTCTCATCGATCGCGCGCTGGAAGTCGGCATACCCTTCTCCGACATTCAGGGCCTGGAGCCCTATCTGTCGCGAGTGCTGGCGGCGAACCCGGACTTCCAGTCGATCGGCATCGAGGATCTCGGGGGACGTCAGCTCTTTTCCGTTGGCACAAGATCCGGGGCAGGCGAGCAACCTGGGGTGCGCCTTCCCATAGGAGCGCAAGGCGCGCCGGTCGCCTATGTCTCCGTCGGGCTCGACCCGGCGTTTGCTCAGGAGATCGTCTACAAGCTGTGGATCGACCTCGCCATCGTCATGGTGGTCACGGCACTGGTGGCTCTGGAGCTTGTCTATATCAGCTTCGGTGCCGGCCTCTACGGCATCATCGAAGGCGTGGAGGCGAGGCTCCACAGCCTCGACCACGAGGATCTGCGCAAGCACCCCCCCGTCAACAATGATTCCGAGTTCGGACGCTTGGCGAATTTGATCGATGGACGCCTTGCCGCCGTGAACCAGCGATACATGGCCCTGCGCGATTCCCTGGCGACGAGCATCGGCGCCGCCCGTAGGAACGCGCTCGAGCTCGTCCGCAAGCGATTCAAGCTGGGAGACAATCCCCTGACGGCACCATTGTCCGTCGTTGCGATCCGCGCCCCGCTCTTCGTTTTTATGTTTGCCGAAGAGCTCACCCGCCCGTTTCTGCCGATCTACATCCAGCGCATTGCCACGCCCATACCGGGCCTTTCACCCCAGTTGGTGATCAGCCTGCCCATGGTGGTCTTCCTGGCCATCGTCGCCCTGACGCAACCAGTGCTCGGCGGGTTGACGGAGCGCTTCGGCCGGCGCCGCTCGCTGATTTGCGGAGCGGCATTCGGCGTCGCCGGCTACTGTGCCTCCGCCTTTGCCTACGACATCCTGGGGCTTGCGCTGGCGCGGGGATTGGCCGCCATCGGCTTCGCCCTGGTCTTTGTCAGCGCCCAAGGTTATGTCATCGACAGCACCAGTACGAGCCAGCGGGCTCGCGGCATGGCCGTGTTCATCGGTGCCATCCTGGTCGCCGGGCTCTGCGGCCCCCCCATCGGCGGCATCATCGCCGATCGCCTGGGCATCGAGGCCGCCTTCCTCATAGCGGCTTGCATGGCCGGCGCCAGCCTGCTTCTGGCATTGATCTGCATTCCGGAAATTCCCGGCCATAAGCCCTCGGGTCCACCGATCCGCTGGCGGGATTTCACGGCCACCCTGAGCTCACCCTCTTTGGCCGTCCTGCTCTTCTGCTGCGCCATGCCTGCCAAGATCATCCTCGTGGCCTTCTGCTTCTTTCTTATTCCCTTGCATATGGAGGCACTGGGTCAGGATCAGGCCGCCATCGGCCGGATGCTGATGATCTATCCCCTGATCATGGTCATGCTGGTGCCGACATTCGCCTCCCTCGCCGACAAATGGAACGCCCGCCTGGCCTTCGTCGCCGGCGGCGGCCTCATCGCCGGGCTGGGGAGCTTGGTGGTCTTGATCGATGCCACCAATGTTTTCGTGCTGGGGACGATGCTGCTGTTCCTCGGTATCGGTCAGGCCATCAGCATTGCCCCACAATCTGCCCTTGTCGGTGAATTTGGCAGAGACACGAGCCGTCCCGTCGGCGATGGAGCGCTTTACGGGATATTCCGGCTGGTGGAGCGGACCGGCAACGCGCTGGGCCCGGTGATCGCCGGTTTCCTCCTGGGGCTCTACGGCTTCACGGTCACGGTCGTCCTGATCGGTGCCCTGATGGCGGTCGGCTCGATTTGCTTTGGCGCCACCACATCCGGCTTCCGCAGTCGGAAACAAAAGCCAGTATCCCAACCCATGGGGAGCGAACCTGCATGAAACGCCGGCACTTCCTCGGACTGAGCCTTGCGGCTTCAGCATCGATTCTCACAGCGTCTGCCCACGCGCAAACG
Source organism: Rhodoligotrophos appendicifer (assembly GCF_007474605.1). Classification (NCBI taxonomy): domain Bacteria; kingdom Pseudomonadati; phylum Pseudomonadota; class Alphaproteobacteria; order Hyphomicrobiales; family Rhodoligotrophaceae; genus Rhodoligotrophos; species Rhodoligotrophos appendicifer. Next base: position 266,418 of record NZ_VHKL01000001.1, read on the forward strand.
ACATCAGCCGCGCCCAAGCGCATTTACCGCATCACCTATCGCGGCCGAACCGCAGTCGAGGAAGGCTTCGACGACTACCTCGCCGCCAATGGTGCCAAGGTGGAGTTCATCGAACGCGACGCGCAGCGCGACCCCTCGAAGATCCCCGGCTTCGTGCAGGAGATCCATGAGATGAAGCCGGACCTGGTTTACACCTGGGGCACGCCGGTAACCCTGGGAACCGCGGGACGCTACGATGCTGCGGAAAAGGCGAAATACATCACCGAGATCCCGATCGTCTTCGCCCTGGTCTCGGCGCCCGTGCAGGCGGGCATCGTCAAGAGCACGGAGCATCCGGGGCGCAACGTGACCGGCGCAGTCCACGTCGTCCCCACCGAAACCCAGCTGCGAGCGATGGAATCTTATCGCCCGTTCAAGAAGCTCGGCGTTCTCTACAGCCTCAACGAGCAGAATTCCGTCTCCATTGTGGAGGATCTCAAGAAACTTCAGGGGAAGCTCGGCTTCGAGCTTATCGAGCGCACCTTCCGAATGGTCGACGGCAAGCCGGTGGCCGACGGCATTCCCGAGCTGATCGCGGAGATCAAGGCCGCCGGTGCCGATTGGCTTTATCTCCTCCCCGATACCTTCCTGGGCACTCAATATTCTGTGGTGGCGCCGGCGGCCCTCAGCGAGAAACTGCCGACCTTCGGCGCGGCGGAACTGGCAATTCGTGAAGGGGGCGCCCTCGTCGCCCTCGTGGCCCGCTATTATTCCGTGGGCCAACTCGCCGCGTCCAAGGCTCTGAAAATCCTGGAACAAGGCATTCCACCCGAAGACATTCCGATAGAAACGCTCAAGCGATTTTCGTTGATCATTAACATGCCCGTTGCAAAACAGTTGGAACTCTATCCCCCAATTGAGATGCTGAATTATGCAGAGGTCCTGACGAGCTGATCTGGTACGGCTCGGGGACCATAATCCAGGGGAAGTCCGTGGGGGCGGCGTGACAGTGACTTCGACGGCGGCAGAGACGGCAGCCATGAATTGGCGCGTCCTCGGAATGGAGGACGTCGAGGCAATCTACCGGCTTCACATCGCCGCCACGGATGCTGTCGGCCGGCCGGATTTTATCCGTCCGGAGACCCTTGAGTTCTTCGTGAAAATGCTCTCCGGCGCAGGCATCATCGTCGGCGTTCACGACCTTCATGGCCTTCTGGCCTATGGAGTTCTGCAGTGGGACCTGTCGATCGAGGAGGATCCGCGCCCTGCTCTGCAGCTCACGGAAGCGGATTCCCTTGCCAAACTGGCTGGCGCCTCCGTCAGGCCGGGAACTTGGGGCAGTGGCTTGCATCGCCGAATGATCGACTGGCGCCGCGAGGAAGCCCGAGCCCGCGGCTTTCGGCATCTCTATGCGACCTCGGCACCTGGAAATGAGCGAAGCTGGACCAATCTCATCGAGGAAGGCCTGCAGATCCGCAGTATCCGGCAGCAATATGGGGGCCATTTACGCTACGTTATGGCTACGGATCTGGAAGACACTCGCCCATGGTCCTGCCAAGTGTCATGGTGCGACGTGAAAGATATTGCCGGCCAGAACACGATGTTGGCACAGGGCCTCGTCGGCTTCGCCTGGGAGAATCGCGAGGGCCGACGGATGATTTGCTATGGGCAGCGCCAGCCATGATCATGGGGCGACCGCCCATCCCCGGGACCCACCAGCCACTCAGCCACGCCACCCTTGAGGTAAACCTCGGCGCCGTGGCTGAAAACTACAAGGAAATGCGCCGGCGCTATGAGGGCACGGTACTGTCGGCCGTCGTCAAGAACGATGGCTACGGCTTGGGCCTGGAGCCGATCGTCCGTCGCCTCTCTGCGGAAGGCTGCACGCATTTCTGGGTGCTCGATCTAGCCGAAGGTCTTCGCGCCCGGGCGAGTGCGTCAGACGAAGCCGAGATTTGTGCTCTCCACGGCCTTCAGAACACAGCACCGGAGGAATTCGATCGACAGCGGGTTGTACCGGTCCTCGCGACGTTGGAGGAAGTCGCAGCAACCGCAGCAGCGGCCCGCCGCCTTGGCCGGCCTATCGTGGTGTCGGTTCAGCTGGATACAGGCCTGGGCCGCCTCGGCCTCTGCGAAGCCGAGGTCGCGATCTTGGCAGACCGCAGAGAGTGGCTGGACGTGCTGGAAATCAGGACCTGGGTCTCCCACCTCGCCTCCTTCGACGTCCCCGACGCGCCGTCCAACGAGGAGCAGCGCGAGAAGTTGGTGAATTGGGTCGGCCGCCTGAAACCTGCCCCGATCAGCCTGGCCTCCTCCGCGGGGATCTATATGGGCGCGCATTGGCACTTCGACGTCGCCCGCGTGGGAAGTGCTCTCTATGGCGTTCAGACCTCCGCCATTTGGCAGGACGGACTGCGCCCTTGTTACACTCTCCGAGCGCCCCTGCTGAGGGTCACGGAGATGCCGGAAGGGGCGTGTGTCGGTTATCGCCGGATGACGAGGCTCGGCAGAAGGTCCCTGATCGCAACGGCTCAGATCGGGTATGGCAACGGCCTTCCCCAGGCTCTGGCGAAATATGCCAAGGTCGACATTGCCGGACACCAAGTGCCCATAGTCGGCGGAATCGCCATGAATCTAGCAATGATCGATGTGACGGACGTACCGCGCGGCCTTGTGGACACCGCAACCGTTGCAACCTTTCTCGATGAGCGTCACACTGTCGATGATCTGGCGAGACAGATGGACTGCGCCCCCAATGCCATCCTCACCCAGGTCGGCGCCTGCACGCCGCGGATCTATCGAGATTGACCGGCGTCCGACCCGCCCCTGTCATGACCGCAGGGCAGCTATGGCACCATCCGTGGTGGGGTGGATCTGGAACAGCTTCGCAAACCCGCTGATCGTGAAGACTTCGTTCACTGGGCCGGTCATTCCCGATAGCGCCAGAGGGCGGCCCCGGGCCTTACTCTGCTTTGCCGCCATCAACAGCACCCGCAGCCCGGCGCTGGAAATATAGGTCAGTTGCGAGAAATCGACGACGATGCTGCTCTCGGCATCGAAAGCCGGCAACAAGACGGCCTCCAGGTCGCGGGCCGTATTGCTGTCCACTCGGCCGATCGGCGCAATGACGCTGATCCCTTCGCGCATCTCGCGGCTAATTTCCATTTACGCCTCCTATTGGCCGCTTGTCGCAGCTTTTTCTACGAGTTTGGTGAGCATGAGTTCGTTGCGGCCGTCTCGCCGCACATAGTCGATGCCGTCCATCATTTCCCGGACCAGGAATACGCCAAGCCCGCCGATCTCTCTGTCGTCTACATCGGCATCGAGGTCCGGCACCGGCGCTTCACGTGGATCGAACGGCGCAGCATCGTCGCTGAGCCGGACGACGACTTCAGGTCCATGTCGCTCGATGCGGAGATCGATCACATGCTCTTGTTCGTCCTTAAAACCATGGGTGATCGTGTTGGTCAGCAACTCGTCGAGCGACAGATTGAGGGCATGAGCAACGTCCGGACCAAACCCGTTCGCCTCGCAAAATGCTTCGACCGCCTCGGCGATCCGCTCGATCTCGGAAAGCGAATTGGCAACGCTGAGATGCAGTGCGGGGACAACCGGTTCTTCGGACACTGGAGGCCTTTTCCCATCCCTGATCGGATCGACCGTGAGGAGATCGATCACCCGATAGATCGTCTCGTGCCCGAACCGCTTCGGCAATGCCACCATATCATGATACTCGACACGATAGCGCGGCGAATAGGGAGCTCCCGTCATCGCCGCTTCATAGGCTCTTTCGTCCATCTCCGCCCTGAGCAAAGCGACGAAATTTTGCGAGGCGAAGACCTCTCCCGGGACGGCGATCGGCTCGATGCGCGCGGCCCGATTGACGTGGTGGCCGAAGATCATGCTCCGGCCGGTCAGGGGATGGAGACCGACGAAGACGGGACCGGCATGAAGGGCGATCCGAAACCGGGGCGAACGCTCCAGCCCATAGGTCTTCGGATCGATCTCGCGGACGGCCCGGGTCAATGCGGAGGCATAATCGGCGAGATCATGTGCTGTCTCTCCGGCCGCATGCACGGCATCACCCCACGTATTGATCAGGATCGGCGCCGGCGCCCGCAGATCCACCTCCTGCTGCGCCTCGCTCAAGAGGTCGAACAGCAACGGCAATTCCTCGTCGCCGAAATTGGTGAAGGTCGCAATGTCGGCGAACAAGATGGCCCGGATGGCCCGGGGGCTCAGCCCCACTTCGAGGCCGAATCGCTGCTGGCTCGACGAAGACGATAGTGGTGTGCCGCGCAGGTCGTCCAGATCGATGATCTGCAGCCGCTCCAGCTCCGGCCAGTGATCCATGAAATCTGCGGGGCTGCCGGGTTCGGGCGGGGCGCTGGGACTCCACAGCAGCAGCAGGGTGACCTGCGTATCGAGCGCCTCCGCCTGGAGCCGGGCGATGCCCTGAAGGACCTGATTGTTGAAACGGATCAGCAATTCGTCGCCCAGCAGGCGTTCCTCGCAGCTGATGTTGACGCTCGCAGCGCGATGGCAGAGCTGCTCGAATCGATCGATCCACTCGCGGCCCCCAGGCGCCACATACTGGCTCACGAAATCGTCGCGCTCGCAGGGGATGTGGATGTGGAGCTTGCCGCCCCGGCGGACGACCTCTTCGCCGAAAATGATGTCTCCTCCGGCGGAGGCGGAGGCGTAGCCGATGAGATCGCCGGGTCCATCAAGCTTGGTGCGCAAGGCCGACCGCACATCGCCCACCAGCGATTCCGGAAAGACTTCGCCGTCTGGATCGAGCCGCTGGCCTGCGAAAAGAATGATCTTCGGTGCTGTCATGGGCGACGCCGTCCGTGGGCTGGATCGGGAAAGAGCGAGGTGGTGCGCCATCTTGGCGCGATTTTTCTTAACGGTCAGCGTATAACCACCGCCCAGCAGCAGGGGAGACAGGTGTGACTGCGAGGCTGAAGGCTATCTACCATGTCCGGGGCGAGGCGGGGAGCATCGAAGCGCGAGCCCAGGCGATCGCCGTCGAGCAAAGCGTCGAAATGCCCGTCGATGCCATCGACGATGCGTTCGTTCTGTCCGAGATCGTCGGTCGGGTGGAGTCCATAGCGGAGATCTCGCCGGGAACATTCGAGGTGGAGGTAGGCCTGAGCGCCGAGACCATCTCCGACGATCCCGGCCAGCTCCTGAATATGCTCTTTGGCAACACTTCCCTGCATGACGACGTGACCTTGCACGACATGGTGCTTCCACCGGAGGTGATTGCCTGCTTTGGCGGCCCCCATCAGGGATTGGACGGCCTGCGCGCTCGGGTCGGCGCACGGGATCGCGCCCTCACCTGCTCGGCGCTGAAGCCCCAGGGCCTGCCGTCACCTGACTTGGCCGACCTCGCGCATAGACTGGCGTTGGGCGGGCTGGACTATATCAAGGATGACCATGGACTGGCCGATCAGGCCTTCAGTCCCTTTGCGCAAAGAGCCGCCGCCTGTGCCGAGGCAGTCCGCCTCGCATCGGAGTTCACCGGCCACCAGACCCGCTACATACCCAGTGTCAGTGGCCATCTGGATAGGATGCGGCAACAGCTCGAATTCGCTCGCGACGTGGGCATCGACACGGTCATGATCGCTCCCATGATTGCAGGCTTTTCAAATGTCTGGCTCCTGGCGCGGGAGTATCCGGATGTGGCTTTCCTCGCCCATCCCACCATGGGCGGAGCTTCTCGCATCGCGCCGACGCTGCTGATCAGCCGCCTCTTCCGCCTCGTGGGTGCCGACGGCGTAATCTTTCCCAACAGCGGCGGGCGGTTCGGCTATTCCCGCGAGACCTGCAAGGCCATCGCCGCCAGGGCACTTGAACCCTGGGAATCGTTGCAATCCAGCGCTCCAATTCCCGCCGGCGGCATGACGCTCGAACGTGTCCCGGAGATGCTCTCATTCTATGGCGCCGACGTCATCCTGCTGGTGGGCGGCGCGCTGTTGTCCGCCCGGAGCGAGCTGGTCGCTGCGACGAAGGCCTTCACAGCAGCGGTGGCCGATCATAATTATGCCTGAACCACGGAGCGTGAGCTGACAGATGATGCACCGCAAGGCGCTGGACGGATTCCGCTGGGATGGCATCGACCATCTTCCCTACAAGGAAGAGGGCTCGGTGCCGTTCAAGGATATTTCACGCCAGGTGCTGCTCTCGGCCCCTGAATTGAGCGGAGAGCTGCGCTATTTTGAAATGGGCCCTGAGGGTTTCTCAACCTTGGAGCGACACGAGCACATGCACGGTGTCATGATCTTCCGCGGCGAGGGTCATTGCCTGGTGGGCGACGAGGTGCGCTTTGTCCGCGAACGCGACCTCGTGACCATCCCCCCCTGGACTTGGCATCAGTTTCGCGCGACCGCAGGGGTCGCGTTCGGCTTTCTGTGCATGGTCAACACCCAGAGAGATAAGCCGCAACTTCCGAGCGACACGGAGCTGGAAGAACTGCGGACCAATCCGACGGTTCGGGCCTTTCTGGACGGAGAAATCTAGGGTCTGGTAAAGCTCTGGACCCTGATCTGCAGCTGATGCTCCGCCGGTGCACGTGTGAACTGAAGGCCCACGCGGCGCTGCGACTGCTGCGGAACGTAGTCGAGTGTCGCTTCACTTTCCTCCAAGACCGTCTCTCCGTCGCGGAGTTCCGCCGATATGACGACCCCCGCGGCTGCAGCATCGCCCTTGTTGTAAACATGAGCAATAACAACAAACCCCGCATCGACCTTTTGCGTTTCAGTCTGCTCGACGATCAGGTTCGGGATCCCGGGTGGTCGCGTGAAGTTGGAGTAAAGGAGGTAGCCGATGATGGCGACCACGAGAACGCCGCCAAAGCTTGCGAAGACCCATTCAAGCGGAGAGGTGCCGATACCCAGAAGCTCTTCGGAGTCGTTGTCGGGCTTGTTGTCGTTCATAGCGCCAGCCTCGCGACGGCAGCACCGATCGCCCCGGGGAAGCTCAACACGACGGCCATGATCAAGATGATCTGCAAACCGTTTTCGTCGGTCCGCGCGAAGACCCATAGAAGGAACAGGGAGACCATCAGCACCACGGCATAACCTGCCACTGTGAACCGCAGAAAGACTCCCCAGAACGTCTCCTCTGGCTTGCGACTGTGCGACCCTTGGAACTCGACGAGATAGACGAAGGCGTGCATGAGAATCAGGGAGGCGACGATCAGGATCACTTGCTGAAACGGTGACATGGAATAGGCGATGAGCTCGACCTCCTCCGTCGGCGCAATATTGAGCGACAGGAAAACCGCGCCGACACCCATGAGGAACAGCTCGCCCCAATAGCTGGGATTTGACTTTCGCCGTTTCTCCTTGCCTTTGCCGCCGCCAAGCTGGTTCTGGGCGAGCAACGCGCCGATGCTGCCGGGCACCATCTGCAGAGCCACCTTTCCCACCATTTCGCGTGTCGACATTTCCCCCGTCAGTTGGCCGAACACCCAAAGGATCGACAGCGCCGTGACGAAGGCAACCGCGACCCCGACAAGTGCATCGGCAATATCATCGCGCAGGCACACCGTGGAGCGGAATCCTCCATAGCGCGAGAGACCGACAAGGGCGGGGACCACGACAAGCAGCAACAACCCCAACCGCAGCGGATCCATGACGAAGCCGAGCTGCCACATCTCCATGGTCATGATCATCGGCAGGGAAAAGATCAGCGCACCGGCGATCGCCCGCGCGACGCCGACCATGAAATCCTCACGGGATCGAATGACGATCCTCGGTCCTGTCGCGGCGATCATGAATATCTTCCCCGCGTCAGGATCAGACGCGCTCCCGATTGTGAAGTCTAAAGGCCAGGGGCACGCAAATCATAGCGTGCATTCCGACCAAGGCTCGGTTTAAACAGAATCATGCATCAGACCGTTCCCGCACTCCATAGAACTCTTCGATCTGCCAGCATCATTCTGTTGATGGGATTGGCACTTCTCATGGCCGCCGGCTCTCAGGCGAGCGCCCAAGACGCCTCCGACCGCAGACGGGTCGAGGCCGAGTTTCAACAGTGGCTACAGGCGAAGGTTTGGCCCGAGGCGAAAAAAGGGGGCATCTCAAGGGGAACCTTCGACGCGGCCTTTTCGGGAGTGTCCTTGGATTGGAGCCTTCCCGACCTCAATCCGCCAGGGGTGGCGCGTCCCAAGCCGGAACCGCAACGACAACCTGAATTCTCCAGCCCCGGGAAGTATTTTTCCGAAAAGCAGCTCGACGGCTTGGTACGAAACGGTCGTCCCTTGCTGAGGCAATGGTCCGGGACGCTCGACGCGATCGAACGGCGCTATGGAGTGCCTCGCGAGATCATCGTGGCTGTGTGGGGTCGGGAGTCCGCCTATGGCAAAGCGAAGATCCCCTATGAGGCGATCCGATCCCTCGCGACTGAAGCTTTCATGGGCCTGCGTAAGCAGGCGTTCCATTCCGAACTCATCGCTGCCCTGAGGATCCTCCAGGAGGATCATATCTCACGAGCGGAAATGAAGAGCTCCTGGGCCGGCGCTTTGGGCCAGCCCCAGTTTCAACCCTCCAAATTCTTGGGCTATGCAGTCGATTTCGACGGCGATGGACGCCGCAACATCTGGACTTCGGTTCCCGATACGCTGGCCTCAATAGCCAACTACCTGCGCAAGCATGGCTGGACACCAGGCAGAGGCTGGGGGGTCGAGATCCGGCTTCCCGGAGATGTCTCATGCACGCTGGAGGGGCCCGAACAGGGAAAACCGCTGCGGGAATGGACGGGCCTCGGCGTCCGCCAAGTCGATGGCCGCCCGCTGCGGGCGGGAGACCTCAAGGGCTATCTCCTGATGCCCGCTGGACGGTTCGGACCCGCCTTCATCGTCTCCGAGAACTTCTACGTTCTAAAGGAGTACAACGAATCAGACCTCTACGCCCTGTTCATAGGCCATCTCGCTGATCGCTTGGCGAATGACACTGCCATCGTTGAGCAATGGGGAAACATTTCCGGCTTCACCCGCAACGACGTGAAAAGGTTTCAGGAGCGTCTTGTCGCGGCCGGTTATGACGTCGGCGGCGTAGACGGACTCATCGGCTTCAAGAGCCGCATCGCAGTCGGAAAGTGGCAGGCACGGCAGGGAATGAAGGAAACCTGTTTTCCCGACCGTGCCACAGTTCTGAGATAAGGTCTCGAACCTTATTTTGCGGCCATCCGAACGCGGGTCCGGGTTTCGTTGATGACCTGGTCGTACTGCTTCATCTGAGCCGGGTTCAGAACCTTCGACATCGCCTGACGCTCCTGCCGCGCGATCTGCTGCAGGGGACCGGACGCCTTCATCAGCTTGTCGAAGACAGGCGCGGCGTTGGGATCGATGTTGTACTGCTTGAACACCGCCAACATCTGCGACTTGCTCTGCTGGATGATGGACGCCACCTGCGCCTTCTGCCCACTGTCCAGGTCGCTCAACTTAGAACCGACATTGGAATCATAGATCGTGTCCGCGGCGGCAGGACCGATGCTCAGCACCCCCCCGACGCTGAGAGCTGCAAACACCATCAGTGCGCGAATGAACGAAAGCGACATGTTCTTTCCCCTACGAACTCTGCAGATACTGACAAGTCCCATTTTGCAACTTGTTCGAACCACACTGCACTATATACATTCTGATAGCTTGCCTAGCTGAAGCGCAACCCTCATGCAAATGAGGATTAACGGCAACTTAGTCTCATCCCGCTTTGCGCTTGGTCTGTTCACGAAGCGAAGGCACGAGTTCCGCCGCAAACTTTAGATCGGCGACAAAGCGATCATATTCCCTGGCTTTGCTTTCAGCATCTGGCAGCCGAAGCATGAAAGAGGGATGAACCGTGATCAAGCCATCCATTCCATGCTTTAGAGGGATCGCCCGCCCTCGCTCTTTCGATATGGTGAGAGAGCGACCCGTAACGGCGCGCGCAGCGCTTGCACCCATGGCGACCACGAGCTTAGGCTTGGTCAATCCGATTTCCTTGTCCAGCCACCAGCGACAGATATCGATTTCTCCGGTGGAAGGCGACTTGTGGATCCGGCGCTTCCCCCGGGGTTCGAACTTGAAGTGTTTGACCGCATTGGTCACATACACCTTCTCCCGATCGATTCCTGCATCTGCCAGAGCCCGGTCCAGGAGCTGCCCAGCAGGGCCGACGAACGGACGTCCGGCAAGGTCCTCCTGATCACCAGGTTGTTCGCCGACCAGAACGACCTCTGCATGGCCGGGGCCCTCGCCGAAGACCGCCTGCGTCGCGTCCTTGTACAAGGGACAGCGTGTGCAGGCTTGTACGTCAGCCGATAATTTCGCGAGGTCGCCCGCCTCTTCCGTCCGGCGTTCGGGCGCTTTGCTGGGAGCCCAATGCTTGACCCGCTGGTGGGGGGTGGAGGGTCCTTCTGTGATCATCGTCTGCATCCGGGTGCTCGCGGCCGCTATCATCTCTGGAATGGCTTTGGCTTCCGGAAGGTTCCCCCAAAGCTTTTTCGGCATTTGTGCGAGCATGGCATCGATCTTCAGACGGGCCGGATTGAATGTTGTCCTGTAATAAAGTGTCCACCATTCTTCCAACTCATCTTCTGAGGGCGCATCCTTGCGCTCCGCACCGGGCCCGAAGGTCAGGATGGTACGATCCCAGTGCATCGACTCCCTCGGCGTGAGGATGGCCCAGTCCATGCCGGCAAACCGGTCGATGAAGAAATCTGCCACCCGCCGCAGCACACGATGCTCCGGCATGTGCCAGGCGACGAAGCGCTCTTCGCCCTCCACCAGAATCATTCGAAATCGAACATGGGCCTTCATCCTGTAGGCATCGAGCTTGACGGCCTTGGCCATCCGGACGAGCCGATGGACCAGCGGATCCGCAGCGATCTCCAGCAGGTGCCGCTCCCCATGTGAAAGACGCCAGAGACACTCGTAGAGAGAGGCGAAACACCGATCATCCGAATGGCAAACAGCCTCTTCCGCCAGAGCCACGAAGGCCTTCGGGACGAGGACCTGCCGGCCGGACGCCGGGAGCGGCTGTTCATGGAAAAGCGACTGGCTGCCGCCTCGGCGCCAATCGATTTGAGACGGCTCGATCCCTGCCGCCAAGTGCGTTCGAGCCTCCGATCTGAAGGTTTCCCAAACATTCTCGGTATCGATCGCAACGCTGCGCACGGAAGCTCCTCAGAACAGGGAGAGCTGACGCGCCGGCACAAGGCGGGCCTTGAGATCATGACTGTCCAGGAGCGATCTCGGACGGTGATCGACGGTGCTGATGAAGGGAAGGACTTTTTTCACGGACACTCCAAGGCGCCTGAGATCGTCGAGCCGCGGGCTGCAATGCTTTCGCATGATCAACAGGCGGTCGACCGTCCGAGTTCCCAGTCCGGGCACCCGAAGCAGGGCATCTCGACTCCCACTGACGACATCGACGGGGAATGCAGCACGGTTTTTCAACGCCCACGCCAGTTTGGGATCCATGTCGAGATCCAGCATCTCGTCGCCGGCAATGATCTCACTTGTCTCAAACCCGTAAAACCGGGTCAGCCAATCCGCTTGATACAGACGATGCTCCCGCTGAAGCGGCGGCGGCGCGGATGGGAGGCTCTTGCTCGAGTCGGGGATTGGACTAAAGGCTGAGTAGAAGATGCGACTCAATCCATAACTGCTGTAAAGCGTCTCGCTAGCGCGCAAGATAGCTCCGTCGCTGGTCCCATCGGCCCCGACGATCATCTGGGTGCTTTGTCCAGAGGGAGAAAAGCGCGGCGCACGGCGCTCGGCCTTAGCCTCCTCGATGCGCACCCGCACTTGCGCCATCGCTTTTCGAATCGTCCCGACATTTTTCTCAGGCGCAAATTCGATCAGGCTCTTGTCCGAAGGCAACTCGATATTGATCGATAGCCGATCGGCAAAGAGCCCCGCCGTCGCGATGAGCTCAGGACTGGTTTCTGGAATGGTCTTCAGATGGATATACCCGCGGAACAGGTGCTCTTCCCGAAGCTTGCGGGCGACTTCGATCATCTGTTCCATCGTGTAATCCGCGGACTTGATGATGCCAGACGATAGGAACAGGCCCTCGATGTAGTTGCGCTTGTAGAAGTTGAGTGTCAGCTCGACGACTTCCTCGACGGAAAATCGCGCGCGCTCAACATTGCTGGAGCGCCGGTTGACGCAGTAGGCGCAGTCGAAAGTGCAAAAGTTTGTCAGCAGAATTTTGAGCAGAGACACGCACCGCCCGTCCGGCGTGAACGCGTGGCAAATTCCCATGCCGTTCGTCGAACCGATCCCGCCCGTCCCGCGAGAATTCCGCTTACCTGCACCCGAGGAAACGCATGATGCATCGTATTTTGCAGCGTCGGCGAGAATCTCGAGTTTTTCCAGAGTCGAAAGCGCCATAATGAGTTCCTGTTTTGTTCTAAGGTAGGGCTTCGATCTCTGCGCGACAAGTCAATCTTTACACTGAGGAGACGCTGAAATGACAGAAACCCCGCCGGGGAGGTGGCGGGGTTTCTGCGTGACCGGTCCGCGCCGGAGGCGCTCGACCTGCTGGGGCCACGACGGCTTCAGATCGGAGCGATTACGTGGAGGTTACGTAAGGGGGCCGCTCACGGTCTGCGCCGAGTGCACATGATGCGGTTGGGGAGCAGTCTTGTCCAACGATCAAGAAAGAACACGGCGCTGCAAATTTGAATTTATTCTCATCGGGGCCATCTCTGGCATTCGATTTGCAGCACACTGATTAATCTGAAGGGTTCAGCAAGCAACGTGCAATACCGCCCCCGGTCGCGCGTTGTTTTGCTGGGCGGGGAGCCTTGCCGTCTCTGATGGCAAGGCTCCTTGTAATATCTATGTGCCACTTTGGGACGGCAGCCGTGCTGCTGGTCAGTACCCTTGTGCCAAATCGATACGGGCTTCAATCTCCTTTTTGGCCTCGATCCTCTTCATCTGCCGAAGAATGAATGTTGTAAGGGACTTCGGATCCGAGTCGCTTGCGATGTGGGGCGTGATGACGGCACGCGGATGAGACCAGAGGGGACTGCCGGGGTCGAGCGGCTCTTGTTCGAACACGTCAAGGCTCACCGCGTGCAAGTCGTCGCTTTCCAGGGCGTGAAGAATGTCAGTCTCGACGTGAACCTTTCCCCGGCCGGCATTGATCAGGACCGGGCCAGCCAGCGGACCGTCCTTAGCCAGCGCCTTGAACGCGTCCGCATTGAGCAATCCTTCCGTTTCCGGTGTGTGCGGAAGTAAGCAGACCACGATATCCGTTCTGTTCAAAAATGCCGTGAACTGTTCGGCGCCGCAGAAACACTCTATGCCCGCCAGCTGCTTCGCCGTGCGGCTCCACCCGGCAACCCTGAAGCCGAGCTGCCGCAGCTTTTCGGCGGCGTCACCACCGAGCACGCCAAGGCCCATGACGCCGACGCGCACATCGGCGGCGGCCGGTTGGTTTATCGAGGCCCATTTGCGACTGCGTTGTGCTTCGCTGAGCAGGAGCTGTTGACGGTGATGGAGCAGGACTTGGAGGACGACATACTCCGTCATCCGCATCGTCATGTTCGGATCGATAATGCGACCGATGGGAATGTCCGGCAGCGTCCGGTCCGCCATCAGGTGATCCACACCCGCGCCGAGGTTGAAGATTCCCTTCAAATTCGGGAAGGTCTTGAACACTCCATGAGGTGGCTTCCAGACGAGGGCGTAGTCGATCTCGGTCGGATCGCCGTAATCCGGCCAGATGCGCGCCTCACGATCCGGCGCTTGCTGCTCGATCGCCTCTTGCCAGGGGGCAAGGTCCCAGCCCTGCGCAATGTAGAGAACTGCCATGTTTTCCGCCCGCCATGTGGCCCATCTCAACTCGCGACCGGCCTCGCATGGCGATCGCTGGCGGTCAATGAAAATGCGGCCTTCAACAACGCCTTTGTGTAGTCCGTTTTCGGATTGTCGAAGATGTCTGCGGCCGGTCCGGCTTCCACGACCCGCCCGTCTTTCATGACCAGAACTTCGTTTGCGAGCGCGCGCACCACCTTGAGGTCATGACTGATGAACATGTAGGCGAGGCCGTGCCGCTCCTGAAGCTCACGCAGTAGGTCCACGATCTGGGCCTGAACCGACATGTCCAGAGCACTCGTAGGCTCGTCGAGCATCACAAAGCGCGGCTGCAGAACCATGGCCCGCGCAATCGCGATCCTCTGCCGCTGCCCACCGGAAAACTCGTGGGGATAGCGGTCCATGGCGCCGGGATCGAGCCCGACTTCCTCAAGGGCAGCCGCGACCCTTTCCCGCCGTTCGGTGCGGCTGAGGTCCCGGTTCTGCACGAGGAGGCCCTCCGCGACGATGTCGACGATCGGCATGCGCGGGCTGAGCGAACCATAGGGGTCCTGGAAGACGACCTGCATATCCTTTCGCGCCGACCTGAGCTCCGATGGCGAAATGGAATCGATCGGCTTCCCGAGAAAGGCGATGCGCCCTTCCGACGAGATGAGGCGCAACAACGCCAGTCCCAGCGTGGTTTTGCCCGAGCCGGATTCCCCCACGACGCCAAGGGTCTGCCCCTCCCTCACGACCGCCGAGACGCCGTCGACCGCCTTGATGTGACCGACCACCCGCTTGAAGAAGCCGCGCTTGATCGGAAACCAGATCTTGAGGTCCGTCGTCTCCATCACGACCGGCGCCGAAAGATTAGCGGCCGGCGGATCGCCCTTGGGCTCCGCTTCCAGTAGGCGCTTCGTGTAAGGATGCTGAGGATTGTCGAAGATGGACTGAACGTCTCCCTGCTCGACGACTTTTCCCTTCGTCATCACGAAGACGCGCTGCGCCATCCGCCGCACGATGCCGAGATCATGGGTGATCAGCAGCATCGCCATTCCGAGTTCTCGCTGCAATTCCTGCATGAGGTCCAGGATCTGCGCTTGGATCGTCACGTCCAGCGCCGTGGTCGGCTCGTCCGCGATGAGCAGATGCGGATCATTCGCCAACGCCATGGCGATCATCACCCGTTGTCTCTGCCCGCCTGACAACTGATGGGGAAAGCTGGCCAGCCGGGTCTCCGGCTCTGGAATGCCCACGCGATTGAGCAGCTCGAGAACACGCTTGCGCGCCTGGACGTCGCTCATCCCCTGATGCAGTTTGAGGACTTCGCCGATCTGGTCCTCGATCGTATGCAGGGGATTGAGCGAGGTCATCGGTTCCTGGAACACGATGCCGATGTCATTGCCGCGAATCCGCCGCATGGTGCGATCATCCGCCGACAGGATATCGACATCCTCGAAGCGGATCTTGCCCGACGGATGACTGGCTGCTGGATAGTTCAGCAAACGCAGGATCGACAGCGCGCTGACGCTTTTGCCCGACCCGGACTCGCCCACCAGCGCGACGGTCTCCCCCTTACCGATGTCGAAGGAAACATGATCGACAGCAAGCGTCGTGACCCCGCCCTGGGTGAAGGCCACGGAGAGGTCCTCGACGGTGAGAATGGGTTGAGTCTCACCGATCATGGAGATGCCTGTAGGGAGAGTTCCATTACCATATCACCGAAACGTCTTCCGCGGATCCAAGGCATCCCGCACCGCCTCGCCGATAAAGATCAGCACGCTCAGCATCACCGCGATCACCACGAAGCCGGAGATCCCCAGCCAGGGCGCCTGCAAGTTGGACTTTCCCTGGGCCAGCAATTCGCCCAGCGAGGGCGAGCCGGGCGGCAGGCCGAAACCAAGGAAATCGAGCGACGTCAACGTCGTGATCGAGCCATTGAGGATGAACGGCATGAAAGTCAGCGTCGCCACCATGGCGTTGGGCAGGAGATGCTTGACCATGATGAAGAGGTTCGAATGCCCCATGGCGCGCGCCGCCATGACGAATTCGAAGTTACGTCCGCGCAGGAACTCGGCCCTCACGACGCCGACCAACGCAACCCAGGAAAACAAAAGCAGGATTCCCAGCAGAATCCAGAAGCTGGGCTCGATGAAGGAGGCCAGGATGATCAAGAGATACAGCGTCGGAATCGAGTTCCAGATCTCGATGAAACGCTGGAACAGCAAATCCGTCCAACCGCCGAAATAGCCCTGCACCGCACCGGCCGCCACGCCGACGACGGAGGAAAAGATCGTCAGCACGAGGCCGAACAGCACGGAGATCCGGAACCCGTAGATCAACCGGGCCACAACGTCCCGGCCTTGATCATCCGTCCCGAGCCAGTTGAGGTTGCCCAGCGTGCAGTTTGGATCGGCGACACCCTGTGGATAGGCCGCGCAACGCTTCTCGGGCGTCATCATCCAGAAAGGCGGCGAAGGAGCAGGAACCGGAAGCTCCAGGTTGATGGAGCGATAATTGTACCGGATCGGCGGCCACACGATCCATCCGTTCCCCTGGATCTGCTGCTGAATGAACGGGTCGCGATAATCCGTCTGCGGAAGGAATCCGCCGAAAGTGGTCTCAGGGACATCTTGCACGACGGGAAAATAGTAATGACCCTCGTAATTCACGACGATGGGTTTGTCGTTGGCGATGATGTCGGCAAAGAGGCTCAGGATGAACAGGACGAGGAAGATCCACAGCGACCAGTAACCGCGGCGGTTGGCCTTGAAGTTGTCGAGACGACGCCGATTGATCGGTGACAGCCAACCTGTTCGAGGAGCGGCGCTCAACGCTGCAGCGCGCTCCTCGGAGGCAAGGGCGTCCGAGCCAGACGCGGTTTTGGGGGTGAGGATATCCACTCAATTTCCCCGCGTTTCGAAGTCGATGCGCGGATCGACCCACGTATAGGTGAGGTCGCTCAGCAGGTTTATGAGCAGGCCTATCAGCCCGAGAATGTAAAGGGTTGCGAAGACCACCGGATAATCCCGGTTGATCACCGATTCATAGGAGAGCAGGCCGAGCCCATCGAGCGAGAAGATCGTCTCGATCAGCAGCGATCCGGTGAAGAAGGCCGAGATGAAGGCGCCGGGAAAGCCCGCGATCAGGATCAGCATGGCGTTCCGGAAGACATGCCCGTAAAGGACCTGGCGCTCCGTGAGCCCCTTGGCCCGGGCAGTCATCACATATTGCTTGCGGACCTCGTCCAGGAACGAGTTCTTCGTCAACAGCGCGGTCGTAGCGAACGCCCCCACCACCATCGAGGTGATCGGCAGCACGAGATGCCAGAAATAATCGATGATCTTTTCGTACCACGGCATTTGCGACCAGTTGTCCGAGGTGAGGCCGCGCAGGGGAAACCAGTCGAGAAACGAGCCTCCGGCGAACAGCACGATCAGCAGCACCGCGAACAGGAAGCTGGGGATGGCATAGCCGACGATGATGACCCCGCTGGTCCAGACATCGAACTTCGATCCGTCACGCATCGCCTTCGCGATACCCAGCGGCACTGAGATTGCGTAGGAAATCAGTGTCATCCAGAGGCCGAGTGAGATCGAAACCGGCATCTTCTCTTTGATCAGCTGCACGACCGAAACGTCGCGGAAGTAGCTGTTGCCGAAATTGAAGGTCGCGTAGTTCTTGAGCATGAGCAGGAAGCGTTCATGAGCCGGCTTGTCGAAGCCGAATTGCTTCTCGAGCTCCTTGATGAACTGCGGGTCGAGTCCTCTTGCGCCGCGATACTTGGAGCCGGCGCCGACATCATCGCCTGCGCCTCTGTTGCCTCCCATGATCGTATCGCCGCCGCTGCCTCCGATCCGCGCCGTGGCGCTGACATCGGTTCCGGAAAGCTGGGCGAGCACTTTCTCCACCGGCCCCCCTGGCGCGAACTGCACGATGATGAAGCTGATCAGCATGATCCCGAGGAGCGTGGGGATCATCAGCAGAAGCCGCCGCAGGATGTAAGCAGACATGGCCTATTCGCTCAGACCGATGGCGTTGGCCCTCTGCGGGTCATACCACCATGTATCGACGATCCCGAGATCGTATGTGGCGACGGTCTCCGGCTTCCCGAAGGCATCCCAATAGGCCAGCCGATGTTTGTTGGAAAACCACTGCGGCACCCAGAAATGCTCCGCCCGGAGCACGCGGTCGAGCGCGCGGGCAGCGGTCGTCATCTCCTCGCGTGATTTGGCATCGACGACTGTGCCGATCAGCGCGTCGACCGCCGGAGACTTCAATCCGGAAAGATTGTTGCTGCCATTGTCGCCGGCGGCATCCGAGCCGAAGAAGTTCCGCATTTCCGGCCCTGGGGTCATGCCCAGCACGAACCGCGTCGTCGTGACGTCGAAGTCGAACGACTTCAGCCGCTCTTGATACTGGGCGGAATCGACGATCCGCATACGTCCCTCGATCCCGAGCAGCCGCAGATTTTTGACATAGGGGCTGACGACCCGCTCGAAGGTTGGCTCGAACATGAGGAACTCGATGGTCAGCGCCTCTCCCTTCTCGTTGACACGGCGGCCGCCTTCGTTCTTCCAGCCCGCTTCGTCAAGCAGCCGCGCGGCCTCGCGGAGCAGCGCGCGGTCTTGCCCTGAGCCGTTGCTGACGGGAGAGACATAGGGCTCTTGGAACACCGCCGCGCCAAGATCCTGCCGCAGGGGTTCCAGCAGCGCCAGCTCCTCGGCGGAAGGCAGTCCGCTGGCCTTCAGCGGCGAATTCTCGAAGATCGAGTTGGTCCGCGCATAGGAGCCGTAGAACAGGTTCTTGTTCATCCACTCGAAGTCAAACGCATAATCCAAAGCCATGCGTACGCGCGGATCCTTGAACTTGTCCCGGCGCATGTTGAGGAAAAACCCTTGCGCGCCGGAGGGCTCGTGATTGGGCAGTTCGGTCTTGATCATCTGCCCGTTCTTCACGGCCGATATGTTGTATTGCGTGGCCCAGTCGCGCGACGTGAACTCCTCGCGCAGCAAGTATACCTTGGCCTTCAAAGCCTCCAGCTCGGCCGTACGATCTCGGAAGTACTCGTATCGCACCTGGTCGAAATTGTAGCGGCCGCGATTGACCGGCAGATCCTTGCCCCAATAGTCGGGTCGGCGCTCATAGGTGATGTAATTGCCCTGCCGCACGGCCCCGACCTTGTAGGGCCCCGATCCGAGAGGCGCGTCCAAAGTGGTCTGTTCGAAGGGCTTGGCTGTATAATAAGCCTTTGACAGCACCGGCAGACCGGCAACCGTCAGCGGCAGATCGCGGATATTTGTCCCCTTGAAGGTGAACTTGACGGTATGCGGGTCGACCGCACTCGCTGTCTCGACATCGCGCAGTTGCACGCGGTACCCGGGGCTGCCCTTGGTCTTCAGCGTCTCCAAGGTGAAAACCACATCCTCCGCCGTGATCGCCGTACCGTCTGAGAACTTCGCCTCAGGGCGCAGGAAGAACACAGCGCTCATCTTGTCGTCGGCCACCTCGACACTCTCGGCGACGAGACCGTACATCGCGTCAGGCTCGTCTTGCGCTCGAGCCATGAGCGTATCGAAGGTCAGCTCCATTCCCTGCGCGGGATCGCCTCGCAGAATGAACGGGTTGAGACTGTTGAAGGTGTTCAGCGCAGCGGTGCCGATGCGCGAGATCTTGCCGCCCTTCGGCGCATCGGGGTTCACATACTCGAAATGCTTGAAGTCGGCGGGATACTTCAGCTCCCCGAAGGTTGAGACCCCATGCCGCCTCTCAGCGGCAACACTGGGACCGCTCGCAACCAGCGCCAGACCGGCAGCCATAGCGAGCGCTAGCCAACGGCGGCTCAGCTCCATTCTCACCCCTGCCCTTTGATTTTGGACGCTTTCTCTCGATCGTACCACCAGATCGACGGAAATCCGGTAGAATATTTGGGCATGGTTTCCGGATGAGAGAACCGGTTCCAACGCGCAGTCCGATCTGTGGGTGTATACCACTGCGGTACAACGAAATGGTGCCAGAGGAGGACCCGGTCCAAGGCATGGCAGGCAGCGACAAGCTCCTCTCGGCTCTTGGCGTAGATGATCCTGTCGATGAGGGAGTCGATGGCGGGATCCTTGATCCCGATCATGTTCTGGCTGCCCCTCTGCTCTGCAGCTTGGCTGCCCCAGTAATTCCGCTGTTCGTTGCCCGGCGACAGGGATTGCGGCCAGGAATGAACGATGATGTCGAAGTCGAAATTATCGGTACGGTTCTGATACTGGGCCGTGTCGACGGTGCGGACGGTCGCTTGAACTCCGAGCCGCTTGAGCGACTGTGTAAATGGCAGAATGACCCGTTCGAAATCCGGCTGGACGTTTAGGAATTCGACGGTCATCGCATCGCCGGCCGCGTTCTTGAGCACCCCCTCTTGAATCGACCATCCCGCATCGTTGAGCAGCTTCATTGCCGCGCGAAGATTGTTGCGCTGTTCCTGGGGATCGCTGTTGACGGGGTTCTTGTATTCCTGAGTGAAGACCTCCGGCGGAACCTTGTCGCGAACGGATTCGAGGATCTCCAGCTCTATCCCTTGCGGCAGGCCCGTGGCCGCCAGCTCCGAATTCTCGAAGTAGCTGTTCATCCGCTTGTAGAGACCATAGAACAGCGTCTTGTTCGCCCACTCGAAATCGAAGGCATTGTTGAACGCCTGACGCACGCGTGGATCGGAGAACTTCGCCCGCCTCGTGTTGAACGCAAAGGCCTGCATGCCATCGGGATTGTCGAGCTTGAACTCCTCCTTGATGACATCGCCTCGTTTGACCGCGGGAAAGTCGTACTGTGTCGCCCAGTTTCGGGCTGAATTCTCGGTGCGCCAATCATACTGGTCAGCCTTGAACCCCTGCATGGCCACCGTCATGTCGAGGAAGTATTCTTGGACGATCTCGTCGATATTGTTGCTGCCAATGTTGACCGGCAGATCCTTCGCCCAATAATCCTCCACCCGCTTCAGCGAAATGGTCCGTCCGGTCACCACGCGGTCGACCCGGTAAGCGCCATTCCCAAGAGGCACTTCCAAGGTCGTCGATGACAGGTCCCTTGCCTTTCCATTAGCATCCATACCCGTCCACCACGCCTTCGACAGGACATTGAGCTGTCCCGTGATGTTTGGCAGTTCGCGATTTCCGCTCTGGTCGAAGAAGAGTGTGACCTCGTCATCCCCCGTCTTCTCGGCCTTCGTCACATTCTGATAATAGGCGGCGTAGAACGGGTGTGACTTCTTGATCGCCTCGAGACTGAAGATGACGTCGTCGGGCGTGACGGGCGTCCCGTCATGGAACTTCGCCTCCTTCCGCAGCCGGTAGGTGACGCGCGAAAAATCTGCGGGAAACTTGATCGACTCCGCGATCAGTCCGTAGGACGTACTGGCTTCGTCCAAGGACGCGGCCATCAAGGTATCGAAGCAGAACGCAACCAGACCCGCGGCCCTACCCTTGTAGGTAAAGGGGTTCAGGCTGTCGAATGAGCCCAGCCCCAGCATCCGCACGCGGCCGCCCTTTGGCGCCTCTGGGTTAACGTAATCGAAGTGCTTGAAATCGGGCGCGTATTTGAGATTACCGAACAACGAGGAGCCGTGCAG
The DNA here is from genome assembly GCF_007474605.1 of Rhodoligotrophos appendicifer. Classification (NCBI taxonomy): domain Bacteria; kingdom Pseudomonadati; phylum Pseudomonadota; class Alphaproteobacteria; order Hyphomicrobiales; family Rhodoligotrophaceae; genus Rhodoligotrophos; species Rhodoligotrophos appendicifer. The sequence goes on from NZ_VHKL01000001.1 coordinate 287,807, forward strand.
CCATTGGTCGGCATCTTGGGCATAGGCGGGGCCGGAAAGAAAGCCGGGACGGATGAGGCCGAGTCCAGCCGTGGCGCCGAACAGCGTGAGGGCATTTCTCCGGGTAAATTCCATCGTAATTCCGCTCCGTTACGCCAAGCGCCTGAATCCATATAGGCTCTATGCCACAAACAAAAACGCCGACGAAAGGTTCGTCGGCGTTAAATCTTCGTAAGAAGACCGTGATGGATCACTGCGGCAGGGGCTGCGGAGTGTCTGCCAGCGACCGCAGATAGACCAGCAACGCGGCCCGATCCGTGTCCTTCTTGATCCCGGCAAAAGCCATCTTCGTGCCTGGCACGGAGGCTCTCGGGTTAGCCAGGTAGTCGAAAAGGTGCTGGTAACTCCAGTCCCCCCACTCCTTCGCCTTCGCCTGCATCGCCGGCGAGAACGAGAAATTCCGGGACGGCGATGCGATTTCTTCGCCCACGATGCCGTACAAGTTTGGACCTATCTTGTTTGCACCACCCTTGTCGAAAGTATGGCACGCCGCACACTTCTTCGCCTGCGCTTGGCCCTGCTCGATTGTCGCCTTCGCCATGAGAGCGCCGAGACCGCTGCCCCCTGCAGCAGCGGTAGCCGCTGGAGCGGCCGGGGTAGCTGTAGCGGCCGGGGCCGGTGTAGCGGTGGCAGCCGGCGCGGTCGTCGCACCTGCTGTCCCGGGAGTAGCTCCTCCCGCCTGCGCGCTATCATTGGCCGTCTGCGCGGGTGAGGCCGTCTGCGGTACCTCGGTAGCGGGCACCTGGGAGGATTGAGAGGCCTGAGCCTGCTCGGCAGGTTGCACGGCCTGACCCGACGCGGTCGTCTGACCGCCGTTGCTGGCATTGGACTCCTGCTGCGCAGGCTGCGTGGCCTGACCTGTCGCAGGCGACTGTGTCGATCCTTCGGTTGCCGGCTGCTCGGTGGCGCCCTGTTGCGGAGCCGGAGCCACCGCATCGCCACCCGGCTGGCGTCCCGTCGCATCACCAGAGCCCGCTGGGGCCTGGGGATTTCCGGCATCCCCCGTCTGAGCGGAAGGATCGGAAGGAGCCTCGCTGGGACTGACTTGTCCAGCAGCAGCACCGCCTGCGTTCGTCTCGGCTGCAGGCACGGCGGGAAGAGGTGGAGGATTGTCGTTCTGCTCGCGCAGCCAAGCGATCAGATCGGCGCGATCCTGATCATTCTTGATCCCGGCGAAGCTCATCTTCGTGCCCGGAACGTAGCCCTGGGGGCTGGCAAGGAAAGCGTTGAGGGTGTCGAAGCCCCAGTTGTGGATTTCCTCGCCCTTCGCCACCATGGCGGGCGAGAACTGGAACCCAAGAGCGGGAGCCGCAACCTCTTCTCCAACGATGTTGTAGAGATTGGGACCGATCTTGTTTCCGCCGTCCTTCTCAAAGCTATGGCAAGCTGCGCACTTCTTGCTCTGTGCCGCGCCCTTGTCGAGGCTGGCTTTGGCCAGCAGCTCGGCGAAGGGCACCTGCGGCGCGGCCGCTGCCTGTTCACCGCCAGCCGGCGCTTCCGCCACGGCGACGGCAAAGCCCGGCTTCTCCGGAGCTTCGTTGTGATAGACGATTTCAGCGAGTTGCTTGAGACCGAGAGTGACGAGGAGCGTGAAGAGGATCGCCCCAGCGATCTTGTTGAATTCGAACGAATCCATCATGTGCAGTGCGTCCCCTCTCCCGCTGTGATGGAGCCAAACATATAGACCGCCGTAATTAATTCCACGCGGTGAAATTCGATCCCACGCGCGGGCCGGACCCTAATTCTTTCACCATTGCCTTGCAACCGCCATGACCTCATGCGCACATATGCCGCGCTGATTTTTGCCGGGATCAACGAAGGGACCATGATGGCCGTTCCAAACGCGCATAATACCCTCGTTGTCATTCCGGCACGTATGGCGGCAACCCGGCTTCCCGGCAAGCCCCTTGCCGATATTTGCGGCCTGCCCATGATCGTCCACGTCTTGCGCCGTGCCGAAGCCGCCGGTGTCGGCCGCGTGGTGGTGGCCTGCGGTGATTCGGAAATTGCCATGGCGGTCGAGGCCGCCGGTGGACATGCCGTGATGACCGACCCGAACCTCGCAAGCGGATCCGACAGGGTGCAGGCCGCGGCGTCAACCCTGGACCCTGACGGCTCCTATGAGATCGTCATCAACCTGCAGGGTGACCTGCCGACGGTCGATCCGGAGGCGTTGCGCGCCTCGCTGCTCCCTCTCCATAATCCCCAGGTGGACATTGCGACCCCGGTCGCGCGCATCCGGGATCGTGAGGAGGAGGAGAGCGACGCCGTCGTCAAGGCCATTGCGCGCTTCGAGCACGGCGCCCGCACCGCGCGGGCCGAGGACTTCGTCCGCGAACTGCCCCCCGATGCCGAGGGACCCCATCTCCACCACATCGGCATTTATGCTTTTCGTCGCCCCGCCCTCGATCGGTTTGTGAGGCTTCCGGTTTCCGCTTCCGAGGTGCAACGCCGGCTGGAACAGCTGCGTGCATTGGACAATGGCATGCGCATAGATGTTGCGCTCGTTGACACTGCCCCCTTCGGTGTCGATACTCCGGCCGACCTTGAAAGGGCTCGCGGCGTGATCGCCTCCAGGCGGGCCTGATCCTCAAAATCGGACCGGTGTTTAAGCGGCCGGCCGCAGTCGGTGAAAAATCGTGTCCAAACGCAAGATCGTCTACCAGGGTGAGCCGGGCGCCAACTCGCATATCGCCTGTACGGAAATGTTTCCCGACGATGAACCCATCGCAAGCGAGACCTTTCCGGATGCCTTCGCCGCCCTGACGGAAGGTCGTGTCGATCTGGCGATGATACCGATCGACAACACGCTGGCCGGGCGGGTCGCAGACATTCATCACCTGATCCCGGAGTCGAACGTCTATTTCGTCGGCGAGCACTTCCTGCGCGTCAATCATCAGCTCCTCGCCATCCCCGGAACGAAGATCGAGGACCTGAAGACGGTCTCGAGCCACCCCCACGCGCTGGGTCAATGCCGCAAGAAAATTCGGGCACTCGGCCTGAAACCCATCACCGCCGCCGATACGGCCGGCGCCGCGCGGGAGGTGGCGGAGCTGAAGGATCCCTCTCATGCCGCCATAGCCACGGGCTTGGCCGCTCGCATTTACGGCCTCACGCCCCTGGTGACGGAATTCGAGGACGCCGAGCACAACACGACGCGCTTCGTAGTGCTTTCTGCCAAGCCTAATGATGCAGAGCCGGAGGAAGCGCCGGTTCTCACCAGCTTCATCTTCAAGGTGCGGAACGTTCCCGCGGCCCTGTACAAGGCACTCGGCGGGTTCGCCACGAACGGCGTCAACATGATCAAGCTGGAGTCCTATGTGGATGAAGGCTTCAACGTGGCGCAGTTCTACGCCGACGTCGTCGGTCATCCCATGGATCGCAACGTCAAGCTGGCGCTGGAGGAACTTGCATTCTTCACGACGTCCTTGCGCATACTTGGCGTCTATAAGGCGAGCCCCTTGCGGGCTTTGTGGCGCATGAACGAGTCGATCGGCTAGAGGTCGATCGGCGCATACGGCTTCCCCGTGGGTTTCTCGATCCCATAGGCCACGGTGTGGACGGGGGCTCCCGCCTGTGCCCGCATCGATGGAACGGGACCGGTGATGGAAACCTCCCGTCGCAGCCCTCGGGATCGGCTTTGGCTGCTGCCGCATAAAAGCTTTGAGCGGGATGGATCGTTCCTCCCGACTGAGCCGCATTGACCGTGGCTCAGGTTAAGGTAGAAAGCCCTGCCGCGATGGTGCAGGGTGATGCTGGAGTGCAAGTTTTGCTGATGCGGCCTTAGGTCATGGCCTCACGCACACTATGTTCCGGGTAGAGTTTGGGTAAGTTCAGACGAGGAGACGTCAATCATGGGTGCGATGAGCGCTTGGCACTGGATCATTCTCGGCCTGGTCGTGGTACTTCTGTTCGGCCGCGGCAAGGTTTCGGAACTGATGGGCGATGTCGCCAAAGGCATCAAGAGCTTCAAGAAGGGCATGGCCGAAGAAGATGAACGGCCCATCGACCCGAATGCCAGCCGGATCGAGCATGGCACTGATGAACGCGCCGGGGTCACGGCGGATGGTGTGAAGACTCCGATCCGCGAATAGTCTCATCCCCCGGGGCCGGCACGCGCGATGCTGCGCAAGCTTTACGACCGCATGCTGGTCCTGGCCGAGGGGCCGAACGCCCTTTGGGCACTCGCTGTCGTTTCGTTTACGGAGGCCTCCTTCTTTCCGGTACCTCCCGATCCGGTCCTGGCGGCGATCGTGCTCTCCAGACCGCAACGGGCTTGGCTCGCGGCGGCGGTCTGTACCCTGGCTTCCGTAGTCGGCGCTCTTTTCGGCTACCTCATCGGGCTGACGCTCTATGACCTGATCGGTCAGCCGATCATCGATTTCTACGGCATTCAGAACGCGTTCGACACATTTAGAGCGAGCATCCAGGAGTGGGGCGGCTGGATCATCGTGGCCAAGGGCCTGACGCCCATTCCCTTCAAGCTGGTCACTATTGCCAGTGGCGTGGCGCAGCTGGATCTGCTCGTGTTTGTCGTCGCCTGCGCCCTTACCCGTGGCGCACGCTTCTTCCTGGTCGCCGGGCTCTTCTATAAGTTTGGCCCCGCAGCGCGGCAGGTGATCGACAATAATTTTAACCTCGTGATGGTGACCGGCGTCGCACTGGTCATCTTGGGCTTTGTCGGCTTTGCATTTGTAGGTTAGTTCGGACGGCACCCAGCTACGTTGTACCAGAACATATTAGCGGCGAATATTTATCTCATTTATGCCGATTTCTGCTGATCAAGATCAGTTCGCTCCGACATCGATACCATATTTATAGTTTTATATTTCATCCTTTTCTAGGATACATTTCATGGAACGCCGCGATTTGTTTCGCCAGACGGGGGCCTTCCTGGCGGCCGCCTCTACGCTCGCAATCCCATTGATGGCGGAGAACGCCCTCGCTGCAGCTGTCCCCGACAGCTCGGACACCACAATCTCGTTGGCGCCAGGCGCAGGGCCGATTCCACCGCTGCCGCCGATCGACGCCAAGATTGATCGCATCACCGGTGTCTATGCCGGCACCCGCCCATTCCGGCACCAGGGCCCGCGCATCGAATTGGAGCGGCTTGGAAGGAAGGTCATCGTCCACAATTACGGGCATGGCGGTGCAGGCTGGTCCCTCTCCTGGGGCTCAAGCAAGCTTGCACTGGACCTCGCGTTGACGACCGGCGAGCGTCGCCTTGCCATCATCGGCTGCGGTGCCCTCGGTCTCACCTCCGCCCTGCTGGCGCAAAGGGCGGGCCTGCTGGTACGAATCTACGCGAAGGCGCTTCCCCCAGACGTATCGTCGATCAGCGCTACGGGATTATGGACACCCGATTCACGTTTCTGCTCGGCCGAGCATGCCCCGGCTCAGGCCACACGCTGGAAGGAGATGGCCACCACGTCATTCGCGGCCTACCAGAATCTAATGGGCCTGCCCGGCAAGCCCATAGAGTGGATCACAGGCTATGCCCTGTCGGATACGCCCTTCACGACCCGCCCCTCCCCCATTCCTGACGAGCCAGAATATGGCGAGCTTCGCGATCGGCAGAACGATTTCACACCACAACCGGTGGCGATCGAACGGGGAAGCCACCCATTCCCCACGCCGTTTGTGCGCAGATGGACCACGATGATGTTCAACGTGAGCGCCTATGCACACTTGCTCATGGCCGATTTCCTCCGCGCCGGCGGCAAGGTCCAGGTCTGTGAGTTCAAGCACCCGCGCGAACTTCAGAAGCTCCCTGAGCGAACGATCATCAACGCCACAGGCTACGGGGCGAGAGCCTTGTTCGACGATAAATCGGTCATCCCCGTGCGCGGCCAGACGGCACGCCTCGTTCCACAGCCTGAAGTAACCTACGGGCTGAGCACGAAGCAGTTCCTCGTCGTGCCGCGAAGCGATGGCCTGCTGGTCCAGGATATCGACGAGACCGGCAACTTCAACAACGCCGACGAGTCACCCAGCCGGTCGGAATCCGAGAGGACCGTACGCCAGCTTGCGGCGCTGACCGCCAACTTCCGGAAATGAGCCGACAATTGCCCCTAGGCCAGTGCAGCACCCTTGGTGGAAACAGCGCGATGTCGTGCGACCAGCCAAGGGTGTAGCGCAATGACCACCAGAAGGAGGATGACCACCCCGGAGGTCATGCCCACCAACCGTTCGACTGCGGGGAGAATGGTGGCGGCAGGGGCCGGGCCTGTGACCAGGGCCATGATATAGGCGAAACCCGCCTGGGTGCCGATATAGGCCACGCGCGGATCGCCGTGATGGATCTGAGCGAACAGGAATAGGCCGCCGAGCAGCAGGATCGACCAGGCCGGCAGGGTCTCGATGCCGAGCATGGCGATAGGGATGCCGACGCCGGCGCCGACCAGACAACCCAGCAAACGCTGCCAACTTCGCGTGATCATCGTCGTCATCTTCTGGTCCACGAGGATGACGGCGCTGACGATGATTTGCAGGATGCTCGGCAGATCGAACCAGATCCAGGCCACAATGGCGACAACGCAGGTGAGACTGGACACGATCGCTGCATGCTCGACTTCCACGAGGTCGGTCGCGGAAATTTTGGCGGGCTCGCCGGGATGCTCGGCTTGCGGAACCAGGCGCCCCGCCGCGGTTTCCACGACGAAATACGCAACGACGCCGACCGTGACCTCCAATCCTCGGGAGACGACGAACTGAAAGACATCCGCGGGATCAGAGACATTGGCCGCCAGGGCCATGGCGGTGGTCAGATAGAAAAGGGCCCAAGCATAGGGATAAGGAGACTGGAACCGCCGATAGGCGCCCAGGCCGACGACCGCCGCCATGCACATCACCATGACGAACGGATCGTCCATCGTCAGCACGGCGAGGACATATCCGGTGACGCATCCAGCGAACGTCCCCACCAGCCGCATGGCCGCCTTCGACACAGTGGCACCACGATCGGGGTTTGCGATGACCCACGCGGTGATGCAGGCCCAATAAGGTTCAGGAAGAGCGAGACTGAAGGCAAGGATCCCCGCCATCAGGACGGCGGAGGCGGTCAGCAGGGACTGACGCGCGACGATGTTCACCGTGGAAGTCCGACGAAAAGGAGAACGCTGGCATCGGAGCCCGCATACAGGTGACGCTGTTCCGGCAGGAGGCCGAGATCGATCTCCACCGGAAATCGCCGCTGCAGCCGGACCCACTGTGTGTCGACTGCCACATAAGGCAGGGCCAGGATCGCGGCATCGCTGCGCGAGACACCGCGTGCGATGCTTCGGACGGTCCCCCTGTGGATGCGCCAGGGATCCCCCGCCAGCCGGATATAGACGACGCTGTCTGTCTTTATGGTCTCGAGATACTGTTCCTTCAGATTGGCGACTACGCGCCAGTTGTTGTTGGTCACCACGGCCAGCACATCGTCGCCGGGTTGCACATAGTCGCCCGGCTTTTTCTGATAGGGAGCCACAGTGCCGTCGGTCGGGGCGAACACCTTGGTGTGCGAGAGATTGTATTGCGCCGTCCCCAGTTGAGCCTGCGCGACTCCGATCGACGCCTCGCGGACTTGCGCGGTGCTTTTCGCGACCTCGAGGGCAGCTTCCGCGGAGGACACGGCGGCATTGGCCTCGTGGAGGTCACGGTTTGCGTTGTCGAGCTCCTGTTGTGACATGAAGGTATCGCGCACCAGCGTCGCGATGCGTGCTTGAGTGGCCTTGGCGTCGGCCTGCCGCGCCTGTGCTGCCGCGAGCGAGCTCGACGCCACATCGATCTGCGACAGGGCAGCCTTGTAGTTCGCTTGAGCGAGGGTGACGGCCGCCTCGCCCTTCGTCACCTCGATGGAATAGGGCCGCGGATCGACCTCGAACAGCAGATCGCCTTGCTTGACGGTCTCATTGTTGACGACAGGGATGGCCACCAGCTGCCCTGCGACGATGGGCGAAAGTACGAGCACGTCGGTCGCCACATAGGCGTCCCATGTATAGGCGACGAAGGTGGTGATGATCTCGTAGGCGAGCAACAGGATGCAGAGCAGTCCAATGACCGATAGGCTGACATGCTTGGCGACGAAAGCTCTCAATCCCAACGTCCGCTCTCCAACCCGACCACTCGAACAATCTCCACTTTTGTTACCCTATCGTTTGGTAATGAAGTCTCTCCAAACATGTCCGTAGGAGGCAGGATTGCGCAAGCTCCCATGCTATATTCGATCTCGATTTGGACAGAGGATGGAGATGGGTTGTGTTTGATCGCTTGGAGGCCGAGCTTTCCCTGCTGCTGACGCAAATGGAGAATCAGCCTGAGGACCGGCATGAGATGTATTTGTCACTGCGGGAAAAACTCAACGAAATGAGGGCTTTCGGCATGCCGGTACCGGATGATATTCTTGAGTTGGAGCGTGCGCTGGAAGCAGAGTTCTTGGAAACGAAGATGTGACTGCGCTCTGTTTGACAACGGCGCTAGGAAGATCTCACCGCGATTTGGTGCTGAGGGGAATTGAGATGATACGGGGTTTATGTGCAGCTTTTCTTTGCGCATTGGTAGTGACGGTAGCGTTCTGGAGCAGTGGGGCATCCGCCCAGTCGGTTCGGTTCAACTTCAACACGGAGAGCCGTGGACTCGACAAGAAGTTCCAGAAGCAGATGGTCGCGTATAACGGCCGGGAGGCCCCCGGCACGATTATTATCGACACGAAGAATCGTTTTTTGTTCCTGGTGATGCCCGGCGGTCAGGCCATGCGCTACGGCGTTGGCGTGGGTCGCGACGGCTTCGCATGGTCGGGTGAAGCAACCATCGAGAGCAAGCAGGAATGGCCGAAATGGTTTCCTCCGAAGGAAATGATCGCGCGTGATCCGAAGCTTGCGCCCTATTCCACGGGCATGGCCGGCGGACCCGAGAACCCTCTCGGAGCCCGCGCGATGTACTTGTACAAGGATGGCAAGGACACCCTGTTCCGCATCCACGGCACGTCGCAGCCCTGGAGCATCGGCCAGAGCCTTTCGAGCGGCTGCATCCGGCTGCTGAATGAGGATGTCATAGACCTGTACGAGCGTGTTAATCTCGGCACGACGGTGGTTGTGCAGTAGCCGGCTCTGTTCACCTCCAGCAATGCGCTCCGTTCAGGGACGCATTGCATTTCCGGTTCTTGATCGGTTGCCGGTGAGCACCTAACTTTGACCTATGTGCGGCGCACAATGCGTCGGGAATCGTTTACGAGGTAAATTGATGGACGCGCTCAAGTCAGCCACGGTCAAGGTGTCGGATGCCAGCTTCGAAGCTGATGTTCTCAAATCGACCAGTCCGGTCGTTGTGGACTTCTGGGCTGAGTGGTGCGGTCCGTGCAAGATGATCGCTCCCGCGCTCGAGGAAATCGCCAGCGAGCTCGGCGACCGGTGCAAGGTCGTGAAGATCAACATCGACGAAAACCAGATGACGCCGTCGAAATACGGTGTTCGGGGCATACCGACCTTGATGCTGTTCAAGGATGGCCAGGTGGCTTCCACCCAGGTAGGCGCGCTCCCCAAGGGCAAGATCCTCGAGTGGATCCAGAAGTCGGTCTGACTTCTAGTCTCGGCCGGACAGCCGATCGCTTTCGGCTAGCAGTGGGGGATGACGGGTAGAAATCCGCATCCCTGCTGCCCTATGAACCTGCCTCTGCAACGCCCTCATGAGCCGCGAGCACGTGGCCCGCGAGATAGAGCGAACCGCAGATCAGCACGCGCGGTGCAGTGTCAGTTCGGGTGGCCTCGCGCCACACCTTCGACAAGGCATCTTCCAGCGAAAGCGCCGCCTCACTGTCGAAACCCGCTTCAGCAGCGATTTCTGCCAGGATCGCGCCCTCCAGGGCATTGGGTTCCCCGGGAATGGTCAACGTAATCACGCGCTTTGCAAGTCCTGCAAACGAGGCGATGAAGCCGCTGGGATCCTTGGTGTTCAGCATTCCCCAAATCAGTATGAGCGGTCGGGACACCCTCTCCTCGATCTCCGCTAAACTCGCCGCAAGGACTCGCCCAGCGGATGCGTTATGTCCGCCGTCGAGCCACAACTCTGCGCCGGTCGGCAGGAGGGCCAGCAAGGGCCCACCATTGAGACGCTCCAGCCGCGCGGGCCATTCGGCGAGCAACAAACCCTGCTCTATCTGGACCTCGCCCACTTCGGGATCGCCTAAGGCGCGGACTGCTGCGATTGCAGCACCCGCATTGTCGAGCTGAAACCGTCCGGCCAGGCGGGGCAAGGGCAAGTCCAACAAGCCATGCATGTCCTGGTAGACGAGGCGGCCATGTTGTTCGAAGGACTGCCAGTCTTGGCCCGAAATGAGGAGCGGCGTTCCGGCTCTGTCTGCCGCTCGCTCGATGGCCTCAAGTGACTCATCCGCTTGCGGCGAGATAATGCAAGGACGGTCCCGCTTCATGATGCCGGCCTTCTCGCCGGCGATTTCGGCAAGACTCTCGCCCAGGAACTGCTGGTGATCATAATCGATCATGGTGATGACGCTCACCGCCGGATCGACGACATTGGTCGCATCCAGGCGCCCCCCGAGCCCGACCTCAAGGATCAGATAATCTGCCGGTTGGCGGGAAAAGGCCAGAAACGCCGCAGCCGTCGTGATCTCGAAGAAGGTGATCGGCTCCCCATCGTTGATGGTTTCGCACTCCTCCAACAAGGCACTCAGCCTCTCATCGGTGATGAACGTGCCGCCGCCGTTCTGTCCCAACCTGATCCGCTCATGGAAATGCACGAGATGCGGCGAGGTATAGACATGGACGGACTTGCCGGAAGCTTCCAGCATGGCCCGCAGGAAGGCCACCACGGATCCCTTGCCATTCGTTCCCGCGACGTGAATGACCGGCGGCAACTGCCGCTCTGGATGGCCCAACCTCTCCAGGATCCGCCAGACGCGATCCAGGGAAAGGTCGATCACCTTGGGATGCAAAGCCGTCAGGCGTGAGAGAACGGCGTCGCTACGCGACATTCCGAATTCCTTGAGCTGGTGCCGACATCACTGAGCGGCGTCGCGAAGTGTTTCCCCTTGATCGTGCTGCGGGTCCGCATTCAAAGCCGGAACGAGGATCTCCGGCTGAACGATGTTTCTCTGATCCGGCACCCGCATGAGGGTCTGGACGAGGCGGCTGAGGGTGGCCCGCAATTCATGGCGATGGACCACCAAGTCGACCATGCCGTGATCCATGAGATATTCGGATCGCTGGAACCCTTCCGGAAGCTTTTCCCGGATCGTCTGCTCGATCACGCGCGGCCCGGCAAAGCAGATCAGCGCGCCGGGCTCAGCCAGATGGACGTCGCCGAGCATCGCATAGGACGCAGTGACGCCACCTGTCGTGGGGTTGGTGAGCACGACGATGTAGGGCAGCCTTGCATCGCGCAGCATCTCCACCGCGACTGTCGTCCTCGGCATCTGCATGAGGGAGAGGATGCCCTCCTGCATCCGCGCGCCGCCGGAGGCGACAAAGAGAATGAAGGGACAATGGCGGAAAACGGCCTGCTGCATGGCAGAGATGATGCCTTCGCCGGCAGCCATCCCGAGCGACCCGCCCATGAACTCGAAATCCTGGACGGCAGCCACCACCTCCACCCCATCGAGATGTCCGGCGCCCGCCTGTATCGCATCCTCCTGGCCCGTCTTCTGGCGAGCCTCCTTCAACCGATCGGCATATTTGCGCTGATCGCGGAATTTTAGAGGGTCATTAGCGGCTTTCGGGAGCTCAAGCGCTTCGTAGTGCCCCTCGTCGAATAGCCCCTTCAGCCGGTTTGCGGGAGGCATGCGCATATGATGATCGCTGCCGGGAATGACGAACTGATTGGCTTCGAGATCTCGGTAGAACACCATCTGCCCCGTCTCGGGGCACTTGACCCAGAGGTTCTCCGGCACCTCCCGTCGAGAAAGGATGCTGGTGATCTTGGGTCGTACAAAATTCTTGATCCAGTTCACGGGATCTCCTCAGAGCGCTTCTCGCCCCTGCTCACGGCACCGACTATTCGGCAGCCGTAGCCCGGGCCGCACGCACACCTGTCGCCAAGCGCGACACAAGCTCGTGAACGGCACCGGCAGTCGCCGGCGTCGCTCTGCCGTCCCTGTCCAAACTCTTGCCGATCTCGTCGACAAGTGCAGAACCAACCACGACCGCATCGGCATGAAC